>NZ_JBMPOQ010000020.1:0-61210 GCF_049340505.1 Undibacterium sp. Dicai25W
TGTTGTCGCTTTCGCGTCAATTTCATCAAATCAAACCGCCGGAGTTGCTGGCTGCTGCTTCTTTCTTACTTCCCGTTTTAGCGGGAGGCGAACTATAGCAAAGTTCGCCCCATGAAAGCAAGGGAATCTGAAAATAATTTAGATTGATGATAAAGCGTTTGTGGTCACCAATATCCGGGCGCTGAATTATCCCTGCCTTTGTTCGCGAGGAAGTCAAACGCTGGTCATTAAATCGATATACCATGGGCGCATAAACAAATTATCAATTCTGCTTTAAATATCTACTGATTTGCTGATTTGTCATTCAACTTGTCCCCATTGCTGTTGATGTTTCCTCTCAAAAAGGGTGGTATATGTCTCTTGCATTTACTAGTAACAACGAAGCGGAAGTGATCGCTTTGCCGCATCCCTCTCAACACGAACTAGAAATCGGCTTATTGTCTGATGCCGCACATACGTCCCCTAAGTACTTATATGATGCGGTGGGCTCAGTACTATTCGATGCTATTTGCGAGCTACCAGAATATTATCCAACCCGCACTGAGGCCAGCATCTTCACTCAATACATGAGCGACATAGCTCATGCAATAGGACCGCACAGCACGCTGATTGATCTAGGCGCAGGAAATTGTCGCAAAGCAGCACGACTGTTCCCGCTATTGCATCCAATTCAATACGTGCCTATCGATATTTCTATTAAGTATCTGGAAGACGCGGTGCAACGTTTGCAACAGCGCTTTCCTTATATAGAGATGACTGCTCTAGGACTGGATTTCTCAAAGCCATGGACCCTGCCGGATGAGATCCGTAGTGACAAACGCTTGTTTTTCTATCCCGGCTCATCGATAGGCAATTTTGAACCGAGTCAGGCACATACCTTTTTACGGCACTTACGTTCTGAATGCGATGCTGATGGTGGACTGTTGATCGGCATCGATCTGATTAAGGATCACGATACCTTGCATCATGCTTATGACGATGCATTAGGTGTTACCGCTGCCTTCAATCTGAATGTGTTACGTCACATCAATCAAATACTCGGCACCAATTTTGACGTGCACCAATGGCGTCACCATGCGCTGTTTAATACAAGTCATTCACGCATAGAAATGCATTTAGAAGCGCGGACTGCACAAACAGTCACTTGGAAGAATATGCACAGGCATTTCTTGCCAGGCGAAATAATTCATACTGAAAATAGCTATAAATACAACTTGGATAAATTTTTAGCCTTGCTTGATTCCGCAGGTTTTGGACATGCGCAATGCTGGACAGATAGTAACAACTGGTTTGCCGTGGTTTATGCTAAAGCTTTGTAAAGCGAGGATCAGATCATGCGGGCAACTAGCTTAGCAGAGCGTTGGAAGCAAACCAGACAGCGCACACTGAACATCGCTGCGCTGGTCAGTGCTGAAGATGCCTGCGTGCAATCGATGCCAGACGCCAGCCCATTGAAATGGCATCTGGCGCATACAACGTGGTTTTTTGAAACCTTTGTGCTGGAAGCATTCGATACTGATTTCATCCCATTCCATCCACAGTTCAAGGTGCTGTTTAACTCGTATTACAATGGGGAGGGTGAAAAACATCCACGCGCACAACGTGGTTTGCTGACCAGGCCAGCGCTGTCTGAGATTTTAGAATACCGCCACGCTACTGATTTGCGTATACAACATTTGCTCAGCACGCTCAAATCAGAAAAACTCGCAGAGCGCATAGAACTAGGCATACAGCATGAACAACAGCATCAGGAATTGATGCTGACAGATATCAAACATCTACTGTCATGCAATCCCTTACATCCTGCGCTACTAAATGAGAGCCCTGGCACTGAACAAGCAGATTTCAGTGATCATTGCATCAGCAATACGCCACTAGAATGGCATCGCTTTGACGCGCACTTGCTGGAAATTGGTCATGAAGGATCTGGCTTTTGCTTTGATAATGAAAAGCCACGTCACCGACAATTTGTTGAGCCTTTTTCCCTGACATCACGCCTCATCAACAATGGCGAATATCTACTCTTTATTCAGGATGGCGGTTACCAAAACCCAAACTGGTGGTTGGCCGAGGGCTGGGATTGGTTACGTCAGCATCAAATCCGTCATCCGCTTTACTGGCACTCCGGCGCGCATTGGCAGGAATTCAGTCTGAACGGATTACAACCCCTTGATATGCATCAAAGCGTCAGTCATCTCTCTTATTTTGAAGCGGCTGCCTATGCGAGTTGGGCAGGAGCGCGCCTACCCACGGAAGCGGAATGGGAATGTGCGGCACAAAAAGACGACAACCTGCACCAGCTATTTGATAGTTGCTGGCAATGGACCAGCAGCAGTTACGCGCCTTACCCGGGATTTGAAATTCCTGCCGGTGCGATCGGTGAATATAACGGCAAATTTATGGTGAATCAGTATGTATTGCGTGGTTCATCAAGCTTTACACCCTCGCACCATAGCAGACTCACCTATAGAAATTTCTTCCCCAGCCATGCGCGTTGGCAACGAACCGGCATACGCTTAGCACGCTCAATATCCGATACCGACGATTAACCACCCACTGACAAAGAAAGGAGTAAGCCATGCCGACCGCGATCTGGAACAACAAAATCATAGCCGAAGCCTCTGAAAATGAAGTTATCGTATTGGAAGGAAATGTGTACTTCCCTCCACAAAGTGTCGACCAACAATATATGAGACAGAGTGACAAACAGACGGTATGTCACTGGAAGGGTACAGCGAATTATTTTGATATCGTGGTGGATGAGCAAACCAATGCCAATGCGGGTTGGACGTATCTGCAGCCCAAAGATGCCGCAAAAAAGATTACTGGCTATATTGCATTCTGGCGTGGCGTGCAAATCGTCGCGTAGGTTCGTACTTGAAAATGGAAAACATGGCGGCGACAGCAAAACAACCATGTTTTCCATGAAATCTTTATCGAACCTTAACCCACACGCTTTGCAGCCAGCGCATTGCCAGCGCGACTCACGGCTTTGCGACCGAGGTGCTGAGAAATAAACTGCCCTGCGTCAACTACCGCATTCAGATCGATACCGGTATGGATGCCCAGACCTTGCATCAGGAATAACACGTCTTCGGTAGCAACATTGCCTGTCGCGCCTTTAGCATACGGGCAACCGCCCAGACCCGCGACACTGGAATGAAAAATCGAAATTCCGACTTCCAGACTCGCGTAAATATTCGCCAATGCCTGACCATACGTATCATGAAAGTGACCAGATAATCCTGTGATGGCAAATTCTTTGGCTGCATGTTGCATCACATTTTGTACCTGACGTGCGGTTCCCACACCGATCGTATCGGCAATATCAATTTCATCGCAACCCAGATCGCGCATACGACGTACCACATCGGTCACGCTGCTGACGGGCACATCGCCTTGATACGGGCAACCAAAGGCGCAACTGATGCTGCCGCGAAGGCGTATTTTGTTTTGTTTGGCTGCCGCTGCGACATCGCGGAAACGTTCTATCGATTCTTCTATCGAGCAATTGATATTCTTTTGCGCGAACGCTTCAGATGCCGAGCTAAAAATCACCACTTCATCCGCACCTGCCGCCAACGCCGCTTCAAAGCCTTTCATATTCGGCGTCAATACGGAATAAATCACGCCCGCTTTACGATGGATGCCCGCCATCACTTCGGCTGAAGTTGCCATTTGTGGCACCCACTTCGGTGACACGAAAGAGGCCGCTTCGATATTTTGAAAACCTGCAGCGGTCAACTGGTCAACCAGCGCGATTTTGACATCGGCAGGAATACTTTCTTTTTCGTTTTGCAAACCATCACGTGGTCCGACTTCGACGATTTTGACTTGTTGTGGTAGCGACATCATTAATATCCTTTCGTTGGATCGACGATTCCGCGAATTGCTAAGCCTTGTTCAAGCGCCTGGATTTTTTCGGCAATTTGCGCAACACTTTCTTTAAATAAACTCATTGCTGCCATATGCGGCGTGATCTGTATCCGTGGCTCACGCCAGAATGGGTGTTCAACGGGCAAAGGCTCTTGCTGAAACACATCCAGCGTTGCACCAGCAATATGCCCACTTTGCACCAAAGCCAGCAAATCATCTTCGTTCACATGAGCGCCACGTGCGACGTTGATCAGGTAAGCGCCCTGTGGAAGTTTTTGCAGGTTGGCCCGGTTCAATAAGCCGCTCGTTTCATTGGTCAACGGCAAAATACACACGACCACGCGACTGGCACGTAAGAAGGCGTCCAGGCCATCAGAACCTGCGTAGCAGGTTACACCGTCGATGTGCTTGGGATTGCGACTCCAGCCAAGCACAGGAAACTCAAACTGCTTCAGGACATCGACAATACGCTGTCCCAACACACCAAGACCGAGAACACCAACGCTGAAATCACTTTTCTCAAATGGCATTAAGAAATTCCATTGCTGCTGATCGCGCTGCGCCTCGTATTGGTCAAAGCGACGGAAATAGCGCAACACAGCGTGGCAAACATATTCTGCCATTTGCACCCCCATACCGGCGTCATCGAGACGCACGATAGGTACGCCAGTAGGTAACGCAGATCCCAATTGCAAAATCGCATCAGCGCCGGCGCCGAGGATGAAGATCGCCTTTAGACTGGTGCGCCCCGCCAGCATCTCTGCGGGTGGTTTCCATACAATCGCATAATCGGCCGGGGCATCATCACCTGCAGACCAAGTGCGAATTACATGCTGCGGAAACGCAATGTGCAATGTACGTAACCATTCTTGTTCGTGCTGGCTGTTGGCATAAAAAAGGATACTGGCCATAACTCAAATTATTGATTCACCGACTGGGTTTGACGAATAATGTCCATGTATTGTTTAACGACACTGTCTATGCCCATTTCCAGACTTTCAACAATCACGGCGTGACCTATCGAGACTTCTAAAATACCCGGTATTTCTAAGAATTTTCCGAGATTATTCAGATTCAAATCATGTCCTGCATTGACGCCCAATCCGGACTGCTGCGCTAGCTTCGCGGCCACCGCAAAGCCTTTAAAAATTTCTTCGCCTAATTTTGTGCCTACAAATTCCGCATATGGTTCGGTGTACAGTTCAACACGATCAGCACCGAGCTCCTTAGCGACTGGAATATCGGGATTATCAAAATCAACAAATAAACTGGTGCGTATATTTAAAGCTTTCAGTTCAGCAATGACGCTGCGTAGCATCTCGCCATCTTTTTTAAAATCCCAACCATGATCTGAAGTCAGCTGATCTGGCGCATCAGGTACTAAAGTACATTGTGCCGGACGGTGACGCTTCACCACCTCGACGAATTCGCGTGCAGGAAAACCTTCTACATTCAACTCCGCACCGCGTTGTTTGCATAAGGCACCCAGACTTTCGACATCAGAATAACGTGCATGGCGTTGATCCTGACGTGGGTGCAACGTAATCCCCGCAGCACCAAGATCCAGGAAACGTGCCGCAAACGCATCGACATCTGGATAATTGCGGCCGCGCGAATTGCGTAGTAGTGCAATTTTGTTGATATTAATAGAGAGTAAGGTCATGTCGTTTCCTTATAGCGCCATTCTTACGACGCAGTGTGGCAAGTAGGCAATAGCCATATTTATAGGCTTATTGTATGCTTTTGGTTTGCAATGCGTGATAACTCGCTTCTGACACTGCTGCTCTCTCGCTGTGCATTTGATTGTTCCAAAAGCGCAAAACCGTTCTCTGTTGCGCTCGCAAATCGGATTTGCAAATTCAGCAGACTACTCCCCGCTACGGCAAACGGTAGCGGGGGGAAAATTCTACAACTTACTGCGCAAACGCTAATAACTGCGCGCCTTCTGTCACCTGATCACCAACCGCATACAACACTTCATCAATCACACCATCGTGTGGTGCAGAAATTGTGTGTTCCATTTTCATCGCTTCCATAATCAATAAGGCATCGCCTTTTTTGACTTCTTGCGATTTACTCACCAACACGGCAACGATTTTGCCTGGCATTGGTGCGGTCAAACGGCCACCTTCTGCTTCGCTTTCGCCAGCGTGTGCGAGCGCATCGAGGTAATGCAAATCGGTATGCACATCTTGATTGAAAACATGGAAATGTTCGCCATCGCGCACCACCGTTCCAGTCACGGTTTGATCATCGATCGCCAGCACAAAATCATGTCCAGATGTTGAAACCAGTTTAACCTGAGCAACAACATCGGCGCTGCTGATTTTCCAGCCATCAGCAAGATAAGTGACCGTTACATCATGTGTCGTCGCTTCTTCAATAAATTGCAAACCGCGCTGCATATGGCTATTCATGCGCCAGCCGTGGCTGCTTTGCCAAGGATCGCTCCCGATCGCTTTTTCAGATGTCAACAAAGCGGCAACTGCTAATGCCAGACGATGCATACTGGCTGGCTTCACCACAGGGAATAATTCTTCCTGATTACGTTCAATCAGACCCGTATCCAAATCAGCGGTAGAAAATGCCGTACTCTTGATCAAACGGGACAAAAACGCGATGTTTGAATTCAAACCGACGATTTGATATTGCGATAAAGCCTGCGCCATGCGGGCTAAGGCTTCCTGACGGTCTTTACCCCAGACGATCATTTTCGCAATCATAGGATCGTAGAAAGGTGAAATCGTATCGCCTTCACGGACGCCGCTATCGATACGGAATGCTGCCGGATCGCCATTACCACCGAGCTCAAAATTCACAGCAGCAGGTGTACGTGCGTGACGCAAAGTACCGATCGAAGGCAAGAATCCTTTTTCTGGATTTTCAGCATACACACGCGCTTCAATGGCATGGCCATGAATACGCAATTCAGATTGTTGCAGCGGCAGCTTTTCGCCAGCAGCAACGCGCAATTGCCATTCAACCAGATCGGTACCGGTGATCATTTCTGTCACCGGATGTTCCACCTGCAGACGGGTATTCATTTCCATGAAATAGAACGAACCATCTTGGTTGGCGATAAACTCAACCGTGCCGGCACCTACATAGCCGACTGCTTTTGCCGCAGCGACTGCCGCTTCACCCATGGCCGCACGGCGTTCCGCGGTCATACCAGGAGCGGGGGCTTCTTCTAATACTTTTTGATGACGACGTTGCACCGAGCAATCGCGTTCAAACAAATAAACGCAATTACCGTGTGTATCGGCAAACACCTGAATCTCGATATGACGTGGACGTTGCAGATATTTTTCTGCCAGTACTTTGTCGTCGCCAAACGAATTAATCGCCTCGCGCTTGCAGGAGGCCAGCGCATCTTTAAAGTCAGCGGATTTTTCAATCACGCGCATGCCTTTGCCACCGCCACCAGCACTCGCTTTCAACAGCACCGGATAACCGATACGATCAGCTTCACCGTGTAAAAAATCAGCATCCTGATTATCGCCGTGATAGCCAGGAACCAATGGCACATTGGCTTTTTCCATTAAAGACTTCGCGGCAGATTTGCTACCCATCGCTTCGATGGCGGATGCTGGTGGGCCGATAAAGGCGATACCGTTCTTGGCGCACGCTTCAGCAAATTCACTATTTTCAGATAAAAAACCATACCCGGGATGAATCGCCTGCGCGCCCGTCGCCAAAGCCACTTCGATGATTTTGTCAGCGCGCAAATAGCTTTCTTTCGCTGCCGCTGGTCCAATCAACACAGCCTCATCACAGACCGCCACATGTTTCGCATTGGCATCCGCTTCCGAATACACTGCGACAGTTTTGATACCCATGCGACGTGCAGTAGCAGCAACGCGGCATGCGATTTCGCCACGATTGGCGATCAGGATTTTGGTGAACATGTCTCTTCGCTCTTGGTTAATTTTTTAAATAAATGAATTTTTTGCTTAATCGTTAGCTACAGCTACCCGCTTTGGCTTCTACTTTGCCGCGAGTTTTCAAACCGAGTTTTTCTAACAAAACGCGATCGTCTTGCGCTTCTGGGTTTTGTGTCGTCAGCAGCTTGTCGCCGTAGAAAATCGAATTCGCGCCAGCCAGGAAACACATCGCTTGTACTGCTTCGCCCATTTGACGACGGCCTGCGGATAAACGTACACGGGCTTTTGGCATGGTGATGCGAGCGACCGCAATGGTGCGTACAAATTCGAGTGGATCAAGCGGGTCCAGACCGTGCAAAGGCGTGCCTTCAACTTGTACCAGATGATTGACGGGCACTGATTCTGGGTAAGGATTTAAGTTTGCCAATTGCGCGATTAAGCCTGCGCGTTGACGACGGGATTCACCCATACCGACGATACCGCCGCAGCATACTTTGAGGCCAGCATTACGCACGTGACCCAAGGTATCGAGGCGATCCTGATAATCCCGTGTGGAAATCACATTGTTGTAAAACTCAGGCGCTGTATCGAGATTGTGGTTGTAATAATCGAGACCCGCATCAGCCAAGCGTTGTGCTTGTTCTTCTTTGAGCATGCCTAAAGTGGCGCAAGTTTCTAAGCCCATGGCTTTCACTTCGCGCACCATGGTTTCGACTTTTTCCATATCGCGGTCTTTTGGTGAACGCCATGCTGCACCCATGCAGAAACGGGTGGCACCGTTTTCCCGAGCAGCTTTCGCGGCATCTAAGACTTCACGCACATCCAGCATTTTTTTGGCTTCGACACCGGTGTCATAGCGTGCCGCTTGTGGGCAGTAGCCGCAGTCTTCTTCGCAGCCCCCAGTTTTGATCGACAACAAAGTCGCCAATTCCACATCACCATCGGGAAAGTTAGCGCGATGGGCGCTTTGTGCCTTGAACATCAGATCGTTAAATGGCAGATCGAACAGTGCCAGCACATCGTCAACCGGCCAGGTTTCTGCTTCTATCTTTTTTACCGGTGCTTGAAACTGTACGGCTTGTTGCGGGATGTCATTCGCTTGCATATGTCTTCCTTCACTTCAAAGTTTACTACTCAATTATTTCAGGATATCGAGATCAAGATATGTCGCTGCGTTCTTCATCTTGTCTGTCGGATTACCTGACAGTCGTGGAATATGGCCTAACAAGGGAGCACCTATCCGCTGCTGTATCGCAGCGATGTTCTCTGCCAGATACAGCATATCTTGATCAACGGTATTCGCAATCCATGCGGCCAGCCGTAAGCCACGGGCACGGATCGCTTGTGCTGTCAGCAGCGCATGGTTGATACAACCAAGCCGCAGACCAACCACCAAAATCACTGGCAAATCCAATTGCTGCGCCAGATCTGCGGTATCAACTGTGTCGTTCAGTGGCACGCAAAATCCGCCGACGCCTTCGACGATCACCGCATCAGCGGCGTGTATCAGTTGTTGATAACTCGCCAGTATATGCGGCACAGAGATATCGACATTTTCTTGTTTTGCCACGATATGCGGTGCTGCCGGGGTCTGCATCAGGTACGGGCACACCAACGCGGTATCGGCCTTTACGCTGGAAGCTGCAATCAGGCTATCCACATCCTCGTTATGCCAGACACCGTCGCGCAATTCTGCACCCGACGCGATGGGTTTCATGCCGACGCTGCTTGTACCGCCTAGTGCGAGCGCTTGCAACAAGGCACTGCTGCTGAACGTTTTACCGATCTCGGTATCCGTACCAGTCACAAAAAAATCGTAAGAACGCTTATTATTCATCAGGCAACCTCAGCAAAACATTGTGCGACATAGCTCATTTGATCAAGACGATTGATCGCTTGCGCCAATTGGTGCACTTGCAATTCTGTGTGCGCGGCTGACAAGGTCACGCGCAGGCGTGCGGTGCCGACTGGCACAGTCGGTGGGCGTATCGCGCCGACCCAATAGCCTTGTTCTAATAGATTACCCGCAATCGTCAACATTGCCGCATTATCACCAATGACGACAGGTTGCACAGCCGTCAGCGACGGCATGAGCTTCCATTGCTGCAGGTTCAGACCAAGACTAAACATTTGAATGAGCTTGTTCAGATGCGCGCGACGCTCGTTACCCTCAGCACCAGAAATAATGTCCAGGCTAGTCAGCAGAGCATGTGCCAATGCTGGTGCTGCCGCCGTCGTATAGATATAAGCACGGGCTTTTTGAATCAGCCATTCAATCACTGTTTCATGCGCCGCGACGAAGGCACCACCAACACCTGCGGCTTTGCCGAGCGTGCCCATGTAGACCAGATTGGGTGACTTCAGATTGAAATGTTCTAAAACCCCACGACCATTTTCGCCTAATACGCCAAAGCCATGTGCATCATCCACGATCAGCCACGCATCATATTGCTCACACAGCGCCAGCAAAGGTGGCAGGTCAGCAATATTGCCATCCATGCTAAATACGCTATCAGTAACGACGACGCGTTTTTTGGCGGTACATGCTTTGAGCATTTTCTCCAGCGCCGCATAATCTTTATGCGGAAATACCTTGGTCGCTGCACGTGACAAACGCACGCCATCAATCAGCGACGCATGATTTAACTCTTCTGAAAAAACTGCCGCATCTTTTCCCGCCAGTGCGGTAATAATGGCTTGGTTTGCCATGTAACCTGTACAGAAATACAAGGCACGCGCTTGCTCGACATTGGGTGCCATAAACTCGGCGAGGCGTTCTTCCAAGGCCATATGCGCCCGGCTATGACCGCTGATCAAATGTGAAGCACCGCTGCCTGCGCCGTACAAACTCGCGCCTTGTTGCAAAGCTTGTACCACCAGCGGGTGCGTTGCCAGACCCAGATAATCATTACTACAAAACGCCAGTAATTCTTTGCCCTCTGCCTGCAACGTCGCGCCCTGCGCACTATCCACAGTACGACGACGGCGGATCAGATGTTGCTGTTCTAATTCTGCTAATTCGTCCTGCAAAGCCTGCAACAAAGGCATTCTGGCCGCTGCTACATGCAGGTTACTACGGTTGCCACTCATGCCATTACCTCTTCAAATACGTTCATGGTTTTCTGTGCCAGCAGAGCAATTTCTTCTTCGCTCAGGATATACGGCGGCATCAGATAAACACTGCGACCTATCGGACGCATTAATAATTCTTGTTGCAAAGCGGCGCTGAAAAAACGCCGCGAAAAAGTACTTGCGCGCTCCGCGTCATCGACCACCGCATCAAACGCGAAGATCATGCCTTGCTGACGCACATGCTTGACGCGTGCATCGTCTTTCAGGCCAGCAAATGCAGAGGCGATCATTTGTGACTTCTGACGATTCGCCGCGATCACATTCTCATCTTCAAAAATCGCCAGCGTTGCCAGTGCAGCGCGACATGCCAAAGGATTGCCCGTGTAGGAATGCGAGTGCAAAAAGCCCCGACGCACATCGGCATCATAAAAAGCCTGATACACGGCATCGGTTGTCATCACCAGACTTAACGGCAAATAGCCACCGCTGATTCCTTTAGACAGACACAAAAAGTCTGGCCAGATCTGCGCCGATTCACACGCAAAGAAGCTACCTGTGCGACCACAACCCACCGCAATTTCATCAGCAATCAAATGCACCTGATATTGATCGCACAATTCACGCAACCGCCGCAAATAAATAGGATCATGCATCGCCATGCCAGTTGCACATTGCACCAGCGGTTCAATAATCACCGCCGCAACTTTACCCTGGCGTTGCTGTAAGACGCGCTCCAAATCCGCAGCGGCGCGCAATGCCACATCTGTAGCGGTTTCGCCGTCTTGTGCTAAGCGAGCATCGGGTGACGCCACCACATGCGCACGTTGCAACATCGGGCCGTAGGCTTCGCGGAACAGACTTACATCGGTGACCGCCAAAGCACCAACGGTTTCACCATGATAGCTACCTTGGATGCAGATAAATTCTTGCTTCTCAGTCTGACCACCATTGCGCCATGCATGAAAACTCATCTTCAATGCAATTTCGACTGCCGAGGCACCATCCGAGGCATAAAAGCTATGCCCTAAGGCATTTCCCGTCAGAGCCGATAATTTTTCAGACAATTCAATCACTGGTGCATGGGTGAACCCTGCCAGCATTGCATGTTCCAACTTATCCAACTGATCTTTGAGCGCCGCATTAATCCGTGGATTAGCGTGGCCAAACAGATTCACCCACCACGAGCTGATCGCATCGAGGTAGCGTTTGCCATCCATGTCGTACAGCCAGATCCCGCGTCCATGGCTGACCGGAATCAGCGGCACGGTTTCATGATGCTGCATCTGGGTACACGGATGCCAGACATGCTGCAAGCTACGTGCGACCCAGTTATTTTGTGTTTCCAAAATGACTCCAAACTACAAGACAGACCCGTTCAATGTATAAATCAACAACATTGAGTACCGCAGGTCTGGTTAAAGAAGACGCGTATTTTATGCGACTTTTCCGGCAGCACCCGTTTTCATGGCTAATTGCTCCGTTAATTAAGGGTTTTTGCTTATTTCTGCTGATCTTTACTTATCTTTACTTTAAAGCAACCACGATGGTTTGCGCTTCTCTAGAAACGAGCGTACGCCTTCTCGCCCCTCTTCCGATGCGCGAATCTGGGCAATCCCTTCGACTGTCGCGGCGACCAAGCCCGGCGTGATTTCGCGGCTAGCGACATCTTGCACCAATTTTTTGGCTTGCTTTACGGCATTCGGGCTATTTGACACCAACGCTTTGACGATCTCCGCCACTTTGCTATCGAGTGCTTCTGCATTCACAACTTCATGCACAAATCCGATACGCTGTGCTTCTGCTGCAGAAAACCGTTCTGCCGTAATGAAGTAGCGACGCGCCGCACTTTCACCCATGGCTTTAATCACATACGGTGAAATGGTCGCTGGAATTAAACCTAATTTGACTTCACTCAGACAATAATTTGCAGTATCGACACTGACCGCGATATCGCAAGCAGCCACCAAGCCCATACCACCGGCATAGCAATCACCCTGTACTTTAGCAACGACTGGTTTGCTACAACGATAGATCGCTGCCAGCATTGCTGCCAACTGACCTGCATCAGCCAGATTTTCGGCATGCGTATAGTCGGCCATCTTTTTCATCCAGTTCAAATCTGCACCGGCGCAAAATGCCGGACCGTTCGCAGCCAGCACAACGGCGCGCACCGAAGTATCGGCGTCGAGTTGCTGAAACACCTGCGTAATTTCTGCGATCGTGGTTTCATTGAACGCGTTGCGGACATCGGGACGATTTAGAGTTACCGTCGCCATCTGTGCTTCCGTCGTCAGATTCAGAGTGTGAAACATGTTTTCCTCATTGCGTTTTTTTATTGTTGGCATCAAAGCCGTGTTCATCCAGAAAACAGTCAACTAAGGGTGTCCAGAGCTTGATGCCTTTCGCAAACAAGCTGTGACCGTTTTTTTCAAATGCTGGCATCAGTTGAAATTCAGCTATGCCGCCCGCTTTGGTAAAAGCATTAAACCAAGCCTGGCTATATTTCGGTGCAAAATACAAATCGTTCTCGGTGTACACCCAAAGCATAGGTACTTTGCTGGTACTGCCAAATTTTTCATACATTTGTTCTAACTTATAAGCCTCGCAAGGCTCACCCGGATGTGTGTCAGGGTCACCACCTGCGCCACCAGCAAAATTAATCGCCGCAAGTAAGCCAGGCGGATTCTTGGCGGCAGTTGCAACTGTCGTATAGCCGCCGACCGACTGCCCTACAATCAATACTTTTTTAGGATCGACATAGGGCAGTTGCTTTGCATAATCGAGTACAGCAATGACTTCAGTTGATGCAGCCTCTGCTGACGAGGCATAGTTTTTATTCCTGCAAGAACCACTATCTTCCGGATCAGGCGTTGTACCCAACTCACCATAACCAATGCGCGTGGGTACAAATACAGCAAAACCACGCTTTACGAAATATCTTGCTTGCGCGGTATAGCGAAATCGCGCTGGCTGATCGCGATTAGTTCCACTACGCCCATGATTTAAAATCATCATTGGAAATGGTCCATCACCATTCGGTTTAAACTGCGTAATGACGACCTTCCCTGTCACTTGACGTCCCAACAGGTCTTTCACCGAAACATCAATATTCACCACAGATTCAAATAAGTCAGCCGCCATCGCTATGGGTGCAGTCGCATTGGTATTCGACTCTTGTGCCATGGCGGAAGAAGACATTGCCAACGCCACACCAATAGCGGTAAAAAAAACATATCTGATTGAAAGCCGCATCGTCATCATTACATCCGGAACACACCAAATTTCACATCCGGAATCGGCGCGTTCAATGCCGCCGACAAACCAAGCCCAAGAACCATACGCGTATCCGCCGGATCAATCACGCCGTCATCCCACAAGCGGGCAGAAGCGTAGTATGGATGACCTTGATGTTCGTATTGATCTTTGATCGGTTGTTTGAACGCGGCTTCTTCTTCGGCGCTCCAGGTACCGCCTTTGCCTTCAATACCATCACGTTTAACTGTCGCCAATACACTTGCGGCTTGCTCGCCACCCATCACGGAGATACGCGCATTTGGCCACATCCACATAAAACGCGGAGAATAAGCGCGACCGCACATGCCGTAGTTACCAGCACCAAAACTACCGCCGATAATCACCGTAAATTTCGGTACGTTCGCGGTGGCAACAGCGGTCACCATCTTAGCGCCATTGCGGGCGATGCCTTCGTTTTCGTATTTTCGTCCCACCATAAAACCGGTGATATTTTGCAAAAAGACCAGCGGGATTTTGCGTTGGCAGCACAGCTCAATAAAGTGCGCGCCTTTTAATGCAGACTCTGAAAACAGAATGCCGTTATTGGCAATGATGCCGACAGGCATACCGTAAATATGGGCAAAGCCACACACTAAGGTCGTGCCATAGCGTGCTTTGAATTCATCAAAATGACTGCCATCTACAACACGTGCAATCACTTCACGCACATCAAAAGGTTTACGCGTATCCACCGGAATCACACCATACAATTCGCTGGCAGGGAATTTTGGTTCTTCGACGTCTTTCATGACCACAGTTTGTGGTTTTTGACGGTTCAGATTCGAGACGATAGTGCGTGCCAGTGACAAGGCGTGCGTATCGTTTTGTGCCAGATGATCAACCACGCCAGATAAGCGCGTATGCACATCGCCACCACCGAGGTCTTCGGCAGTGACTACTTCACCAGTTGCTGCTTTCACCAATGGCGGGCCACCGAGAAAAATCGTGCCCTGATTTTTAACAATAATCGATTCATCGCTCATCGCAGGCACATACGCACCACCAGCGGTACAAGAGCCCATGACCACGGCGATTTGCGGGATGCCTTTGGCGGACATGTTCGCCTGATTGTAGAAAATACGACCGAAGTGATCACGATCCGGAAATACGTCATCCTGATTCGGTAAGTTAGCACCACCGCTATCAACCAAATAAATACATGGCAAATTATTTTGCTCTGCAATTTCTTGCGCACGCAAATGCTTTTTGACCGTCATTGGATAGTAGGTTCCGCCCTTGACGGTGGCATCATTACAGACGATCACGCATTCCTGACCAGCCACACGACCAATGCCGGTAATCACGCCAGCAGATGGGGCTGCATTGTGGTACATGTCATAGGCGGCGAGCTGCGAAAATTCCATGAATGGCGTACCCGCATCCAATAACATTTGCACCCGATCCCGTGGCAATAATTTTCCACGCGCCAGATGTTTTTTACGTGCATCGTCACCACCACCCAAAGCGATTTTTTCTATTTTGGCCTTAAGGTCATCGACCACGACTTGCATCGCAGCAGCATTGGCTTTGAATTCTTCAGAACGAGGATTCAATTTGGAATCTAAAGTTGTCATATGATGTTTATCCAAAAATCTATTTTTAGTACTGCTGACAAAAAATGCTTGCCGTTAATATGAAACGGAATGTGAAATCCGTTGAATGACTTCGTTTCAACTCACTACGCCATTCACATAAAACCATTTACCGTCGTAGCGCACAAAGCGACTGACTTCATGTAGCTTGTGCGCTCTCCCGCCGATCTTGTATCTTGCGACAAACTCTACTGTTGCCGCATCGCCGTCGTGCGTGTGCTGCTTCACTTCCAGACCCAACCATTTCGTCGGATCATCGTGTGTGATGCACTCCTGAGGACAAGTTCTTTCATCCCAGGTTGCACGCAAATACGCTTCATCATTCAAGGTGTATGCGGTGTAACGAGAACGCATCAATGCTTCTGCGGTTGGCGCCACGGCACTGCCACCCAAATACAGTCCACAGCAATCTGCAAACTGCTTCTCTGAACCACATGGACAGGCATCGCTGTGTGCTTTATCAACCATGTTTTTACTGTCTTTACGACGCATACTTACTTTTTACTTTCTTTCACTGCTACTGGTGCTCCAGCTGCCTTCCAGGCACCGAAACCACCGTCTATATGCGCCACGTTTTCCAGGCCCATGTCTTGCACGGTTTTGGTGGTCAGCGCGCTGCGCCAACCTGCTGCGCAAAATAAAATAAATTCTTTGGCTTCACCAAAAACAGGTTTGAAATACGGTGAATCCGGATCAACCCAAAACTCTATCATGCCGCGTGGTGCATGAAATGCACCGGGGACAATACCTTCGCGCTCCAATTCACGAATATCGCGAACATCGACAAATTGCACCCCTGGGTCACCTAACTTTGCCTGTGCTTCGGCAACGCTATACGTTTTGATCTGTGCATTTGCTTCGTCGACTAATTGCTTGTAGCCTTTTTTCATTTTTTAGCTCCAGTATATGAACGTTCGCTTGATCAAAATCCGCCAGTCGCTAACCATTTTTCTACTTGCGGTAAGCGGTCGTTACCCCAGAAGGATTCACCATCGACCACGATCCATGGTGCACCAAAAATACCCTGTTTTACAGCTGCTTCACAGGCTTGTTTCAATCGCTCTTTGCGGTCGGCATCACTACACGCATCAGCTACTTGTGTACCATCGAGTCCTAAGCTGCCAACAAAATTCGACAGCCAGGCCGGATCATTAATGGCAGCAGGTCCTGAGAAATACGCACGCATCACACCACGCACAAAATCACCCACTCGCTCTGGCGCCGTCTCTTGCAGCCACAAACAAACACGCGCTGTATTTTGCGTACCAATCGGGAATACTTCCGGCAGCACAAATGGAACGCCTGCGTAACGCGCAGAGCGCACAAAATCGTTTTTATAATAGTTTGTCATCATCGGCGGGCGCATTGTCAGAGGACCTGAACCCGTCGATTTAAATACCTGGCCAAGTAAGATCGGTTTCCACTCAACAGTGCGACCGTATTTTGCGGCTAAAGCTTCAATCGATTGACTTGCGATGTACGCATAAGGTGAAACAAAATCAAACCAGAATTCAATTGCCTTGCTCATTGCTGTCTCCTCGCTTTTATTAACTTGCTTTCGCCGCTTGTTACACCATCAAATGAACGATTTTTAACGGAATTTATCCCGCTGCTAATGCGCGACCAATCAGAATTTTCTGAATTTCTGAGGTACCTTCATAAATCTGACAAACACGTACATCCCGATAAATACGTTCAACCGGAAAATCGCTGACGTAACCATATCCGCCATGAATCTGAATTGCATCAGAGCACACTTTTTCTGCCATTTCTGAAGCAAATAATTTCGCCATCGCCGCTTCTTTTAAACAAGGCTTACCGGCATCTTTCATACTGGCTGCATGCCAGATCAGCTGACGCGCTGCTTCAATCTGGGTCGCCATATCAGCCAGCTTGAACTGCACGGCCTGATGTTCATAAATCGATTTACCAAAACTGCTACGGTCTTTGGCATACGCCAGCGCCGCCTCAAATGCGGCACGCGCCATGCCGACCGATTGCGACGCGATACCGATACGGCCGCCTTCTAAACCAGACAAAGCAATCTTGTAACCCATGCCTTCTTCACCAATCAGATTCTCAGCAGGGATGCGGCAGTTTTCAAATAAAATTTGCGCGGTGTCAGACGAGTGTTGACCCATTTTATGTTCTAAACCTGCAACGATGTAACCCGGCGTTTTGGTGGACACCCAGAAAGCGCTGATGCCTTTTTTGCCTGCTGCTTTATCCGTCACTGCCATCACAATCGCCACATCCGCGTGTTTGCCGCTGGTGATGAATTGTTTAACGCCATTCAAGACGTATTCATTACCTTCACGACGTGCGGTGGTTTTTAGATCTGAGGCATCGCTGCCGGCGTGTGGCTCTGTCAGGCAAAATGCGCCTAACATTTCACCACGCGCCAAGGGCGTCAACCATTGCTTTTTTTGAGCATCGTTGGCGTACATCATCGCGATACTGCACACTGGGCAATTATTCACCGACACCACGGTAGATGTGCCGCCATCACCCGCGGCGATTTCCTCCAACACCAGCGCCAGCGACAAATAATCCATGCCTGCCCCACCGAACTCTTCTGGCACCGCCACACCATACGCCCCCATCTGCGCCAATTCTTTTAATTCTTCAGCAGGGAAATGATGTTCTTTATCCCAGCGTGCTGCATTTGGCACTAAACGTTCCTGGGCAAAGCTGCGAATCGCGTCGCGTATCATTTCGTGTTCTGGTGTCAATAACATGTGAGTCTCTTTCCAATTTCTCGTTTTTATTTCAGGTCTTACCAGCTCAGACTGGCGCCATCTTCTGCATTAAAAAAACCGCCATTGCTTTCTGCTTTTAAACCATCAAGCAGTGCACGTATCCGTTGTGCGCTATCGCTAATTTCTAAATCAGCGCCAGCGCCACCCATATCGGTTTTCACCCAGCCTGGATGCAAGGCGACGCAAATTGCTTGGTTGGTATTGAGCGATACGTCTTTCAATACTGAGTTCAAGGCGGCTTTACTTGCACGATATAACCAACCCTGTGAAGCCGAGCGACTCGCAATCGAACCCATATGCGAAGAAATGACAGCAAGTTTGCCATGCGCATGTTCCACTAAAGGTAAAACCATAGGCAAAATGCGCATCGCAGCTAACACGTTGGTGTGCATCACATCGTCAAACTGTTCTTGCTGTGGCGATGTCAATCCAGTGGTATGCGGTCCATAAACACCGGCATTTAAAATCGCAACATCAATTTTTTCATCATCCAGACGCCAGCCCAGACCAGCACAATCGTTGAGATTATTGACATCCAAGGGCAATGCTTCACAACCGTCTGACTGCAGGGCCGCAATGTGATCCGCATTTCGCGCCGTCGCAATCACGCGCCATCCGGCCGCCTTGTATTGCATAGCTAACTCGTGACCAATTCCACGCGAAGCTCCAATGATTAATGCTGTCGGCATGTTGCTTCCTTTAACTTATATCTGTGTGCACTGTGCATCTTCGTTTTTATGCTTTTAGTACTTTTTGCAGTGTCGCTTTTATATCGTGCGCTAGTTCATTCAATGTCCGCGATGCAAAGCAAGTTACAAAGCACCGCAATACGTCGGTATTGCGCGCATTTGCAACGCCGCTATGCGTCCGGAGTTTGAATGAGCGTAGCGCACAACATCAATTAAAACAGTTCGATGGCCATCGCGGTACCTTCGCCACCACCAATACACAACGATGCCACACCACGCTTCTTACCTTGCTTTTTCAATGCACCAATCAGCGTGATGATGATACGCGCACCAGACGCACCGATAGGGTGACCCAAAGCACATGCACCACCGTGTACGTTGATCTTGTCATGAGAAATACCGAGGTCTTTCATGGCTGCCATAGGCACTGCTGCAAAGGCTTCGTTGATTTCGAACAGGTCAACTGTGTCAGTCGTCCAGCCAGTTTTTTTGTACAGTTTTTCAATCGCGCCAATGGGTGCGGTCGTGAACCAGCCTGGTTCTTGCGCATGGGTTGTGTGTGCCAGAATTTTTGCGATGGGTGTTAAACCTAATTCTTTGGCTTTGGATTCGCGCATCAATACCAGAGCCGCAGCACCGTCGTTGATGGATGATGAAGATGCGGCGGTGATGGTGCCATCTTTTTTGAATGCAGGTTTTAAAGCAGGAATTTTGTCGAGCTTGGCTTTCAATGGGCCTTCGTCTTTATCAATCACTACATCGCCACCACGACCAGAAACAGTCACGGGTGCGATTTCCCACGCAAATGAGCCATCGGCGGTTGCCGCTTGCGCGCGCTTAACGGAAGCAATCGCAAATGCATCCTGGTCTTCACGGCTGAATTGATATTTAGCGGAACAGTCCTCAGCAAAGGTACCCATGGAGCGACCTTTGTCGTACGCATCTTCCAGACCGTCGAGCATCATGTGATCAAAAATCTGACCGTGACCAATACGATAGCCGCCGCGTGCTTTCGGGATCAGGTATGGTGCGTTGGTCATGGATTCCATGCCGCCGGTCACCAATACTTCGTTGCTACCTGCGGTGATGGAATCAAATGCCATCATGGTGGCTTTCATGGCAGAGCCGCACATTTTAGACAGTGTCACAGCACCCGTGGACATCGGCAAACCAGCTGCCAGCAATGCCTGACGTGCAGGTGCCTGACCTTGCCCGGCCATTAAGCAATTGCCGAATAACACTTCTTCGACCAATTCTGGTTTGACGCCGGCACGTTCCACCGCTGCTTTGATCGCAACAGCACCGAGCTGACTCGCTGTCAAAGAAGAAAAGTCACTTTGAAAAGCACCCATAGGGGTACGTGCTGCGCCAACGATAACGATAGGGTCGTTCATTACATTCTCCAAAATAAAAATGGCCGAAAAAATTATTACGTTTAATTATGTTTGATGACAGAATCGGATCTCTTGCGGATACGGAAACACATCATCAATTTTCCCTGCAACGATGCGCTGTTTGCGTCCGTCCCAATAGTCGGCTGTCAGCAAATCTGCGTGATGTTTCAAGAAAAATTGTTTTACTTTTTGATTGCCTAACAAGAAAGTCCCGAACTGTTCAGGGAACACGTCGTTCTTAGCAACCGGATACCACGGCTCAGCAGACATTTCATCTTCTTCATTGCGCGGTGTTGGAATTTTGCGAAACTTGCAATCGGTGATGTATTCGATTTCGTCGTAGTCATAAAAGACGACACGACCATGTTTGGTGACACCAAAATTTTTATACAGCATGTCGCCAGGAAAAATATTCGCTGCCACTAAATCTTTAATCGCATTGCCATATTCACGCACACCGTGTTCCATGGCGTCCATATCACCGCGCTGCTCTGCTTCGGTCAGGTAGATATTTAATGGTGTCATGCGACGTTCTATATACAGATGTTTAATGACGACTTCATCATCATTCACTTCCAACAAAGACGGCGCATATTGCTTAATTTCGTGGAGCAAATCATCAGAAAAACGTGAGCGTGGAAAAGCCACATCCGAGTACTCCAGCGTATCAGCCATACGGCCAACGCGGTCATGATTTTTGACCAAAAGGTACTTTTCTTTAATCAGCGCTTTGGTGGTTTCTTTCGGTGGCGGGAAGCTGTCTTTAATCAATTTAAAGACATACGGAAACGATGGCAATGCAAATACCAACATGACTAAGCCACGAATACCAGGCGCGGCAGCAATCTGGTCTGAAGAATATTTAAGGTGGTGCAAAAAATCGCGGTAAAACAAATTTTTACCGTGCTTTTGCAGGCCTATCATGGTGTAGATTTCGCTACGCGGTTTTTTCGGCAAAATGCTGCGTATGAATTGAACATACGCTGACG
Organism: Undibacterium sp. Dicai25W; assembly: GCF_049340505.1. Classification (NCBI taxonomy): domain Bacteria; kingdom Pseudomonadati; phylum Pseudomonadota; class Betaproteobacteria; order Burkholderiales; family Oxalobacteraceae; genus Undibacterium; species Undibacterium sp. Dicai25W. The sequence continues at coordinate 21,550 of NZ_JBMPOQ010000020.1, forward strand.
GCACTTCCATGTCGACCATGAAATACGCACGTGTAAAAGAAAACAAAACCGTGATTTGCATCGTATCAAACAGCACGGTATCGAGCACCAGTGAGCCTTTATGCTTGTGCATAATTGGTATCACGAAAGGGTATTCGCGATTGCCGTTGATGCCTTTGCCGATGATGTAAGCGGATTTATTCCGGTAAAACAAGCTCGCTAAAACTTGTATCTGGTGGTTCGGCTCGATTTTTTCGCGACCGAAGTTTTCACGTAAACGAGCCTCCACCAAAGCAACATCCCGATCCAGGTCTTCAAACTCGGCGTTTAACTGGAAATTGGTAACAATACGTTTAATTGTAAAGTTCAATCCGTCGGTCGCTGGGTAATACACACGGTAAGTCGGTGGCGTATCTTCACGTTCAATATATTCCGTCGAGGTCGCGGGACGTACGAAGATGAAATCATTATGAAAATAATTTCTATGCAGCATCTTCGTGCATACGGTATTAAAAAACGTTTCTGCCAACTCTGGCCGTAAATGATCGGTCAGCAGACCCATGTAGTGCAGTTTGACTTCGCGCCAGACATCATCGGTCAGATCGTCTTCGTCATATTCGTCCTCAAGCGCTTGAACACATTCACGTACGCGCGTGTCATAGAACTGGATACGCTCACGTGCAGCAGTTTGTGCAGCTTTCCAATCACCCGTCTCAAAATGTCGTTTGGCTCCCTGACTACTCGCGCTAAACAGGCGGTAATGTTTATCAAAGCCATCGAGGATCATCTTTGCGATGTCGAAGGCAATTTGGGAGGACAACAGTTTGGGGAAATGGGTATTTGGCATGTTTTTACTCAGACAAGCTGAAATTGGTTTTTCCAAGCTTGTAGTTTATCCAAATCTACGCCTATGCCGCCACAAACAACAAATAGTGGTTTTTTGAACGCATGCAAGACAGATAAGTTCTGATAAGCAACTGCCAACGTGGCACCGCAAGCGGGCTCAACCAAAGCACGCATATCATCTGCAAATTTCAGGCAAGCGTCAACCGCCTGTGCATCGCTGACAAGCACGCTACGGATGTCGTGTTCACGCGTCAGATCAAGTGCCTTTTGTGCCACACGCCGTGCACCGAGCGAATTTGCGATCGTCGTGATAGCAGGTAAAGTCACTAATTCACCTGCTTGCATTGCTGCATGCAAAGAAGCGGCACCTTCAGTTTCCACCGCGATAACCGGAACATGCTTCAAATCATTGCGTTGCAAGCCCTGCACAATACCACTCATCAAGCCGCCGCCACCAACTGAGCAAACCACGACGTCAAAATCAAGTTGACCTGCAACTTCATCGATCAGACTGGCATGGCCATCCCAAATGTCGGCATGATCAAACGGAGGAATGTACACCGTACCCGCTTGCTCACATAAAGCGAGTGCGCGCTGATTAGCTTCATCCCAGACTTTGCCTTCGACGATGAGATTCACGCCGATCGCGCGAATGGCATTGCGTACTGTTTCTGAGGTGGTTTCTGGTACGACTATCGTGGTCTGCAATCCCAAAGCAACGCCCGCAACTGCTGCAGAAAAACCCGCGTTACCGCCAGATGGACAGACAAAATGCCGTGCGCCCTTGGCCGCAGCACGCTGACACATCAGCCCTATGCCACGCAACTTGAACGAGCCGGAAGGCTGGAGATTGTCCATCTTCAGCCAGACTTGTTTATCCAGCGCAGAAGACAAGGCTCGATGAGCTAATAATGGGGTATTCAGATGTAATGGTGTCATACCTGATTTTTCCGAATGCTGATGTCAAGAAGTGTGCAAGCCGTTTTTCGGATGCTTGCACGGCAAAACTGAAACAAGCCATTGGGAGCAGTTTCATCGGCGTGACCGGCAAAACTACCCACTGCTCCAGACTTTAGCGCGTTTCTGCGAACAGTTCGCGACCGATCAACATACGACGGATTTCGCTGGTACCGGCACCGATTTCATACAGTTTCGCATCACGCCACAAACGGCCGACCGGATATTCGTTGATATAACCGTTGCCGCCGAGGGTCTGGATCGCTTCACCTGCCATCCAGGTCGCTTTTTCTGCGGAGTACAGAATCGCGCCAGCAGCGTCTTTACGCAGCGCGCGGACAGCTTCGGGTGTCGTGGCACGATCGCAAGCCTGACCGACTGCATAGACATAAGCTTTACATGCCATCATGGTGGAATACATATCCGCCAATTTGCCTTGCATCAATTGGAATTCACCAATTGGCTGACCAAATTGTTTGCGGTCATGCACGTAAGGCACCACGGAATCCATACACGCTTGCATAATGCCCAACGGGCCACCTGACAAAACAGTACGCTCGAAATCCAGGCCGGACATCAAAACATTGACCCCTTTTCCTAAACCACCGAGGACGTTTTCTGCTGGGACTTCGCAATCTTCAAACACCAGCTCACCGGTGTGGGAGCCGCGCATGCCGAGCTTGTCTAGCTTTTGCGCAATGCTGAAACCTTTAAAACCTTTTTCAATCAGGAAAGCGGTCATGCCACGTGGACCTGCTTCCAGATCATTTTTGGCGTAGACAACTAAGGTATCTGCGTCTGGACCATTGGTGATCCACATTTTGGTGCCGTTCAACACCCAGCGATCGCCTTTAAAATCAGCGCGCAGTTTCATGCTAACAACATCGGAACCAGCATTTGGTTCAGACATCGCCAATGCACCAATGTGTTCACCAGAAATCAGTTTTGGCAGATATTTTTGTTTTTGTTCTTCAGTGCCGTTGCGTTTAATTTGGTTCACACACAGATTTGAGTGCGCGCCATACGACAAACCAACAGAGGCGGAAGCGCGGGAAATCTCTTCCATCGCAATGATGTGCGCCAGGTACCCCATACCTGCGCCACCGTACTCTTCACCGACCGTGATACCAAGAATGCCCAGATCGCCCATTTTGCGCCATAAATCCATAGGAAATTGGTCGTTACGGTCGATTTCAGCGGCACGGGGTGCGATTTCTGCTGCGGCAAATTGTTGAATCGCTTCGCGCAATGCGGCGATGTCTTCGCCGTGATCAAAAGTTAAACCTGGGAGATGGAGCATGTCGTCCTCACTGAATATTGGAATGGTGGAATTGAGTCTTTTGCGATGAATATGAATAAATTCACTATTAATTAACCATTAATTAACTATTGTGCTATTAACATAATTCTTCAAACTAAACGTCTGGTTTCTCTGGCTAATGATAATTATTACAATGAAAACCAGCTTGCAAATCGAATTCTTCGAAACAAAAATGATACTTTGAATTGACGTTAACGTAAACGTCAATTACACAGCTTTTGCACTTGACCGTATTTTTACTCGGTCAGACTCGTTTTGGCCCCCTGTGCCAACAATTGACGGCTCTCTTCTTCATGGGCACTGATTTCCGCCAACATGACTTCAATATCTTCGCGTTGTTGTTCCAATGCCGCACGATGTCTTGCCAAAACGACCAAAAAACTTTGCAACTGCGTCTCTGTATCCTTGGGGGAGCGATACATATCGACCAGGCTTTTGATATCCGACAGACTCAAACCCAGACGTTTGCCCCGTAAGGTCAATTTTAAGTGGGTACGTTCACGAGCAGTATAGACGCGGTTACGGCCACTTGGACCTTCGCGGGTCGGGCTTAAGAGCCCCTGATCCTCATAAAAACGGATCGCTCGTGGGGTGATATCGAATTCGCGTGCTAATTCGGTAATGGTGTAGGTGGCCATAGTTTTAGATACAAAAATCAGTTTTCTGATTACAATCTCGAATTGACGTTAACGTCAATTAAATAAAAACGCATTGTAGGCTATTCCTGCCGTAGCGTCCTATCAAGGCACATCGGACTGAAAAAAAATAATTTCTAGCCATAGAAAAGCAACTTAACCCGTTGGCAGCAGTCCCAAATAAGCAAAACCAGCAACACACCAAGAGACAAACATGAATCAGCTTGAACAGCAACTCGACTATCCTTTCGGCGACACCTTGCCCGAAGCAGGCAAAACCATGGAAATCGCCCCTGGCGTGCTGTGGGTACGCATGGGATTGCCATTTGCCTTAAATCATATCAATTTATGGTTATTGGAAGACGAGATCGAAACCGACACCGGGCGGGTGCATGGCTGGACCGTGGTGGATTGCGGGATTTCCAGCGATACCACGCGGGATACATGGGAAGTGTTATTGGGTGATGTGAACAATCACTTACGTGGATTACCCATCGTGCGCGTGATTGTGACCCATTGCCATCCGGATCATGTGGGGCTGGCTGACTTTTTATGCAGCCGCTGGAAAGTCTCTTTGTGGATGACCGCTGGTGAATATGCGTTCGCCCGCATGATGTCCGCCAGCTTGCCAGGTGCAGACGGGACGGCGATGTTCCCGCATTTCCGCAAACATGGCCTGACTGACCCGGCAATGCTGGAGCAAATTCAGGAACGTAAAACCCACTACACACGTTTAGTCCCAACCGTACCGGCGGCTTATCGTCGCTTGCAAGAAGGTACACCATTGACGATCTTGGGACGACGCTGGGACATCATCACTGGCTTTGGGCATTCTCCTGAGCATGCGTCGCTGTTTTGCAAGAAATTGAATTTGATGATTTCTGGCGACATGCTGCTGCCACGTATTTCTACCAATGTCTCGGTATTTGCGATTGAGCCTGAAGCGAATCCGGTGCAGCAATACCTTGATTCATTGCAAAAATATCTGCCATTACCTGCCGACACACTAATTTTGCCGTCCCATGGCAAACCGTTTAAAGGCATGCACACGCGCATCACGCAACTGCAACAGCATCACGCTGAACGACTGGAAGAGGTGCGCGTCGCCTGCGCTACGCCGCAATCCGCATGCGACATCGTGCCTATCATGTTCCGACGTCCGCTCGATTCGCATCAACTGACGTTCGCCATCGGTGAAGCGCTCGCACATTTGCACAAGCTCTGGTTCGATGGCGTACTGGTTCGTCAATTGGGGGACGATGGCGTGATGCGCTTTGTCGTTGCGCAGTAAGACAACTTAAGCACTCGCGCCAAATTGTAAGCAGCGCATACTGATGGTGCCAGCCTGAAAGCTTTGGTAAGTCTGCTGCAGAAGCTCATCTGCAATCCAACTTAAGCGAGCGCCAATTCAGCTGCCACTGTCGCGTGCAATGCCGTTGTATCAAATAACTTTAATGTCGACTCTTCCGGACTGACCAGCAGTGAAATTTCCGTACAACCTAAAATCACCGCTTCTGCGCCACGTGCGGCAAGATGGCCGATGATTTTTTGATATGCCTTGCGCGACTCAGAAGATACAATTCCCAAGCATAGCTCTTCATATATCACGCGATGAACCACATCAATTTCAATCGGTCCAGGCACGATGACCCGTAAGCCATGTTGTTCAATTAAACGAGAACGATAAAACGCTTGTTCCATCGTAAACCGGGTTCCTAACAGGCCTACAGTTTGATAACCAGCCTGTTTGATGGCATGCGCCGTCGGATCAGCGATATGCAGCAACGGGATACTGACCGCCGCTTCAATATCATGAGCGACCTTATGCATGGTATTGGTACACAGCACCAGAAAATCAGCACCGGCTTTTTCCAGGGTCGATGCGGCCTCTGCCAACAATGCGCCGGCAGCATGCCAATCACCTTGATGTTGCAGGCGTTCAATTTCATGAAAATCGACACTCAACAAGATGATTTTTGCCGAATGCAAACCACCCAATTTTTGTTTGATGACTTCATTTATTTTGCGGTAGTAAGGGATCGTTGATTCCCAACTCATGCCGCCGATTAAACCTATGGTTTTCAAAACAGCCTCCTGTTTTTGATCATAGCAAATTGCGTGTGACCGTTGATTCTATTTAGAAATCATATCAATGACAGAGAATGCTGATGCAAAGGTTTCCGCGCTGGCATGGTGGTTTGGACAGTACGATTTTGCCACTTATTTTTTGCAAATAAATCACGCCTCACAAAAAATAGCTGCGCAGAAATTATCATTATGTTATTCTAAAATAACATCTCGCTATCATAACAAAAACACCTGTCGAATCTCCGTCGTATTCTTTTTGGGAGGCTGTGCATGTCTAATATCGCTGGCAAAGCTTATGCCATGAATGTCATCACGCCGGTTCGCTGGTACACCGCGTGGCTTAATAAATTATTCTTTTGGGTTGCCTTAAAGCGTCCGAGCACCCTCAGCGGTTTACAAACCCTATCGTTGATTCACTATGCGCGCTGGGTCATTATTGGACGCAAACAGTTTCCGCATCTGTCACCGGATCAGCCAAAAGAAAATCTCAACTATTCCTACATGCTGTTCTTTAGTAACTTCAATGGCAGTTGGGATCAGTATGTCGATTCATTCACCTTTGCGATTCCGGGGGGGCTGGATTTATTCTGGAAATGGAATGTGCGTTATTCCAAATCAGTGGCGCTGACGCCGTTTCACAACTATATCCAGTATAACCAGCTGGAAACCATCCATTACTACAACGCCTATCCGCTGGCGACCTCAAATGATGTGAAATCAGCGAAGACCGTCAAAGACACATTGAGTGACTTTAATAAGACCGTCGAAGATGGAAGCGACGAAGAGTTCTTAAAGCGCTATCACGGCGTACTTCGTGGCTTACAACACGATTTAGGGGCGATGCATCCAACACCGATTATCAGTATGTCTGCCTATCAGGTAGAAAAACGTGAACGCTGGCACGCGGGTCAGCTTGATCAGGAGCAAGGTCATGTCTAATGTCGCCGGAAATGCCTACGGCTTATCGATACTTTCACCGATTAAAAACGGTCGTGTACCGGGTAAAGAAATTGCGTATGCCGATTTGGTGCGCGATAAATTGCAAGCCTGGAATAGCGAATTTAACAGCCCCATGGCACTGGTGCCACAAACCTATCTGTGCCGCTTTTATGTACTTGATGATGTGGTGACGGAATCACTACCCGGTGGAAGCTTACCGGATACCTGGTCGGATATTCTGCCGGTCGTGCCGGATAGTTTGCGCCGCGATGTCATGCCTAAGCAAGATCGTTTGCAATCGCGTTATCTGGTGTTTTGCTGCAATTTTTACGCCGGCCCGGCAGGCACACCTGACGCCTATTTGCGTGGTATGTGGGAAGCAATTAATGGCCGCATTCATGACATCTGGGATAACTGCTATGGCTTTGAAAATGTCCACCATGCCAGTGACTTTATTACTTACATGAAGAAGTGTCAGGTGACGACATCATTATTTTTTAATGGTTCTACTGATCAGCCCTTAGAGGAACAATTAAAGGCGCTGTACATGAAGCAGGAATTCACAAAATTCGCGATTGAAAATCAAGGTTTAAGTGCTACCGCAATTCGCGCAAATTACCGTGCTTTTATGCTGCGAACTCAACTCAATGATTTGCAAACGCCAAGTTGGCAGCCAGGTCAATACCGGCTTTGAATCATCGATCAAGCAACGTCTATATTCAGAAAGTCTGTCATGAGCAAACAACTCGATCTATTAGATATTCAAGGCCATGTGTTACGTGCTTATGGTCGTTTCGGTTATCCCAAAGCACGCTATGTATTTTTGAATATTCGCAATAGTAGTCGGGCACGTCGCTTTGTGGATGCAATCACACAACGTGTCACAACGGCAGTTTGTTGGGGCAAAGGCCCAGATGATTTACCACCGCCTGAATGGACGGTGAATATCGCCTTCACATATCAGGGTTTGAAAGAGTTGGAATTGCCACGCGCATCACTGATCGGTTTTTCACCCGAGTTTGTCGAAGGGATGAAGCGCCGCAAAGATATACTCGGTGACGATGGTCCGAGCGCGCCGGAACACTGGGATCCAATCTGGCGCGATAATCGCGAAACCCGTGACAAAGACGTTCATATTTTTATTGCCCTCAACGCGTTGGCACCACCCTCGTCAGAAACTGGATTAACCGGGATACAGCAAGCTATGACGCAATGCGATGTGTTTCTGGAACAGGCGTATGCATGGTTGCTTGAGGAAGTGAAGAAGACGGAAGCTGGCGTGGTCATTCTTGGTGGCAATCGCGGTGACGATGGCGCGTTGCTTGACTATCAGGATGTCAAGGTCGTGATGGAAAACGGTCTGCCGACAGCCAAAGAACATTTCGGTTATACCGACGGCATAGGCGACCCCGTGTTTGAAGGCGTACCGTATGACGAAGCACGCGTGCGTGGTCGTGGCAAACAAATGGCTGATGGTAGTTGGGCACCTTTAGCGACTGGCGAATTTTTATTAGGTCATATCGATGAAGCGCAAGAATATCCACCAGCGCCACGTCCCATTTTGTTGGCGCGCAACGGCACCTATATGGTCTATAGAAAGCTGCATGAAAATGTCGCCAGCTTTGACAAATATCTGAAGCAAGAGGGACAAAAATATCCGGGCGGAGAAGAGTTATTGGCAGCAAAATTTGTCGGTCGCTGGCGTGACAATGGCGCACCGCTGGTCAGCGCACCAGACGCTGGGAGCAAGAAAAAGTTTGATGAAAAATTTGCGCAAGCCAGCCCCGCAGAACAAGATCGGATGTTAAGCGACTTTACGTATGACGATGATATGAGTGGCGCCAAATGCCCCTTCAGCGCACATTTGCGCCGTATCAATCCGCGCGCTTCTTTAGAAATGGGACGAGATCCCGGTGACATACCTGGTTCCTACAAAACAATTACCGGTGCCTTTGATACGCCTGGCGCCTTAAGTAACCGACGCCGCATTTTACGCCGTGGTTTACCGTACGGTGAAGTCAAAGACCGTAGCAGAGACGATGGTAATCACGGCATTATTATCATGATGCTCAACGCCGACATCAATCGCCAATTTGAATTTGTGCAGCAACAGTGGGTCAATTATGGCAATGATTTTAAGGCTGGTAACGATAAAGAAATCATCCTCGGCAACCACAGTCATGATCCGCATTTTTCGAGTAAAGCCGTGTTGCAAGTAGACCCCGCAAGTGAAGAGGTGCCGTTCATTTTGGCGAAGATTCCGCGTTTTGTAGAAACACGTGGCGGCGAATATTTTTTCATCCCTAGCCTGACCGCATTACGTATGATTGCGCGTGGCGTTATTGATCCAACTTGATCTCTAAGTATTCACGAAGATAATCGGCCGCTTTAGTAAAAATCTTGATCAAGGCCAAATTTTGCTCAATGCAAATAGTTGATATTGGTCAAGATGCTCATTTGTCCCTACCTATAAAATACTTTTGCGTAGGTGAACTGGTATGTTATCTTTTGATCTTATTTTTCGACACAGATCAAAAAAGTTTTTCGTTTCAGCATCAAGTCTTTCCAAAAATCGCAGTTTGCGAGTTGTAGATGAAAGGGGTTTTGACAGCACCTCCGCATCTTACTTAGTCAGGAAAAATGAGGCATGCCAATTTCGTTTGTGCACGTGTTACAGCTGGAACCAGAAATTACGCTTTTTTTGGCGCTGGCGATTGGCTATGCACTCGGACAAATCAAGTTTGGCTCTATTCAGTTAGGCGGCGTCTGCGGTACGCTGATTGTGGCTCTGCTCTTGGGTCAGGCACAAGTTGCGATTGATCCTGGCATCAAAAACGTCTTCTTTGTTTTATTCATTTTTGCCCTCGGTTATGCAGGCGGCCCACAATTCTTTGCCAATCTGAACGCTAAGGGGCTACGTCTGGCACTGTTATGTCTCATCGAAGTGATCGTGGTCGTGACGCTGGTACTACTCGCGACCTATTGGTTCAAGTTCGATCAAGGAACAGCTGCTGGCATGTTGGCAGGTGCTGCCACTGAGTCTGCGGTGGTAGGAACAGCGACGGATGCCATCTCCAAACTGGACTTGCCCGTAGCGCAAATCCGCCAACTACAAGCCAATGTGGTGACTGCCTATTCGATTACGTATATTTTCGGATTAGTCACCATCGTGATCGTCACCAGTCAGATTTTTCCTTTGTTGTTACGTATTAACTTGCGTCAGGAAGCAGAAAAATTATGGCAGGAAATGGGAGGGAACGATGTCAGCGCAGAGGCTGAATCTGCAGTCCCTGACGTGGTAGGGCGCAGCTACAGAATTCAAGTTGATGGTCAACGTCTGAGTGTGCTCCAACAACAATTGGGTACACAAACAACGATAGTCAAAGTACGCAGAAATGGCGTGTATCAGGAAATCACTCCTGAACTGGCGCTATTACGTTCAGATGAAATTTTGGTTCTTGGACTGCGTCAGGTATTGGCTAACAAAGCGCCGCTGTTAGGCGAAGAATTTGCGGATCCGGATAGCTTTCATCTGATTTTATATCGCACTGAGGTCATACTAAAAAATTCTGATCTCGATAAGACCACGCTTGCCAGCCTGCAACTGCCAACAGGTATGCAAATTATCGGTGTGCAACGTGGTGAACACCGTTTGCCTCCGTTGCCGGATCTGCATTTGCAATTGCGTGATGTATTACAAGTCTGTATCAGCAATACACTCAGCAGCACAGACTCTGCTGTCGCAATTGAAAAGCTAGGTCAGCGAATTCGTAAGACTGATAAAAGCAATATCAGCTTCGCAGCTCTGGGCATCGTTAGTGGCATTGCGATAGGTATGCTGAGTCTCAAACTAGGCGCGATTCCATTATCACTCGGTACGGGTGGCGGTGCTCTGTTAAGCGGCTTACTGTTTGGTTGGTATCAGGACAAGCACATGGAAGTCGCTGGTATTCCCGAATCTGCTTTGGCTTTATTAAAAGACCTGGGCCTGGCTGGGTTTATTGCTTGCGTTGGTTTTTCATCCGGCCCGCAGGCAATCACACTGATAAAACAATACGGTGTGTCGTTGCCACTCATCGGTGTTGTGGTCGCTTTGGTCCCTGCATGTGTGTCTTTGTTCGTGGGACACTTTTTGTTGAAATTAAAAGCGCCTATTTTATTAGGTGCAATTGCTGGTCAACAGTGCAGCACACCAGCGATTAGCGCGATACAAACAGTCGCAGGTAATTCTACTCCCTTGCTGGGTTACACGATCACTTATGCGGTTTCAAATATCGTCTTGCCATTGCTGGGGCCACTCATCGTAGCTTTAGCAGGAATGCTGCAACATGCAGCGTAACAGCGCATCAGGCGAACAATACTCACCTGATGTGCTGTGAATAATTTTTAATGAAAGGTACTGAATATGGAAAGTCTACATGCCTTATTTGCCAAATCACCCGAGATCGCTTTGTTTTTATCTCTGGCAATTGGCTATTATGTAGGGAAAATTAAGTTTGGAAAATTTCAACTCGGCGGCGTCGCTGGCTCATTGCTGGTTGCGGTGCTCGTCAGTCAGGTCGGCGTACATGTTGATCCTGGCGTGAAGGCTGTGCTGTTTGCCTTGTTTATTTATGCGGTTGGTTATGAAAGCGGACCACAGTTTTTTAATTCTCTCGGAAAGCAATCAATACGCGAAATTATTCTTGCGGTGGTGTTAGCGGTAACCGCGTTAGCGACCGTTGTCATCATGGCGAAAATTTTCGGACTCGACAAAGGCCTTGCTGCCGGTGTTGCCGCAGGTGGTCTGACGCAATCAGCTATCATTGGTACCGCCAGCGATGCCATCGCCAAATTAGGATTGGCCGCCGATGAAGTCACCCGCTTGCAAGGCAATGTCGCCGTTGGTTACGCGGTGACTTATGTGTTTGGCTCTTTCGGTGCCATCATCGTTTGCGTCAATATACTGCCAAGACTGATGGGTCGTAGTATCAAAGAAGATGCAGTCAAAGCGGAAGCAGCGATGCAACAAGGCGTGCAGGTTTTGGCACCAGGCCAACAACTTGCAGCACCTGATCTGACGGGACGCATCTACCAAATCACCCAAGCCGGTAACAAAACGGTGTTGGCGTTGGAGCAAGCAAATCCTCAAGTCACTATCACCATAGAAAGAGTACAACGTAACAAGCAATTCATTGAAGTCACGCCTGAATTAGTCCTGGAAACTAACGACATCGTATTGGTGGTCGGACGCCGTGAAGCAATGGTTGATGTTGCCACAGAACTGGGCAAAGAACTGTATGCAGTGGAAGGTATGGAACTGACCATGCAACGCAAGGATATCGCGTTGACGAATAAGGCATTCCATAACAAATCAGTCGGCGAAATTCGTGCACAGACCGCTGGCGACGTCAGCCACGGTATCTACGTTGTACAAATCAGTCGCATGGGAAAAGTCTTGCCTATGTTGGCGGATACGATCGTTCAGTTGGGTGACGTGATTACCATTTATGGCTCAGAACAAGACGTTAAACGCGTTGCTGGTATCGCTGGCTATGTGATTGTTCCAAGTGAAAAAACGGATTTTGTTTATATGGGGGCGGGTCTGGTCGTTGGGTTGGCGGTTGGCTTATTGACTGCAAAGATCGGATCAATACCGCTCACGCTGGGCAGTGGCGGCGGTGCGTTATTGTCAGGCCTGCTGTTTGGCTGGTATCGCTCCAAACATCAGTCACTCGGTGCGATGCCCGCTGGTGCTGTTCAAATTCTCAAAGATCTGGGCCTGGCAGGCTTTGTTACCGTGGTCGGTCTTTCATCCGGTTTGCAAGCGGTACAAACCGTTAAAGAGCACGGTATCTCGCTGTTTCTGATCGGAGTCGTTGTAACCATCTTGCCTTTGATCCTGACCATGTTAATCGGACGTTATGTACTGCGCTATGACAATACGGCGATTTTTGCCGGTGCTCTGAGCGGCTCGCGTAGCGCCAATCCGGCTTTCGGTGAAGTCTTAGATAAAGCTGAAAATGCAATTCCGACGGTACCGTTTGCGATTACCTATGCGCTCGCGAATGTGTTTTTGACCTTGCTTGGGCCGCTGGTCGTCGCCCTGGTTTAATTTGTTTCCAGTCATTACCCGGTCAGTCACCGGGTAATGAAGTTATGTTCAACATCTATTCATCGATTAAAGAGAATCAAGAGATTTAATTGATTCGATAGATACACTACCATTAAGGAGTAACAAACATGGACTTTAGCAATCCCGACAAACTCGCTTTATTGAGCCCTTTCGAACTCAAAGACGCGCTTATCCAGACCGCAAAACAAAGCAATCGTATGATGCTCAATGCGGGGCGTGGTAACCCAAATTTTCTGGCGACAACGCCACGTCACGGCTTCTTCCAATTTGGCCTGTTCGCCATGACGGAAGCAGAACGTTCTTACATTTACATGAAAGACGTCGGCGGCTTCCCGCAACGCGAAGGCATCGAAGCCCGTTTTGAAATTTTTGCCAAAAACAATGTAGGCGTTCCTGGCGTACGCTTTATCGAAGCGGCGGTATCGTATGTACGCGATCAGCTTGGTCTGTCCGCTGGTGATTTTATTTACGAAATGTGCGAAGCGATATTGGCATGTAATTATCCTGTGCCAGATCGTATGCTGCGCCTCAGTGAAAAAGTGGTTGCACAATACATCCATCGCGAAATGGTTGGTGAGCATCCATTCATCGGTCATTTTGATATGTATGCAGTTGAAGGCGGCACCGCAGCAATGACTTACCTGTTCGCCAGCCTCAAGGCCAATCACCTGATCAACGAAGGTGACACAATTGCGCTTGGCATGCCTATCTTCACGCCGTACATCGAAATCCCATTACTCAATGACTACAATCTGGTCGAATTGATGATCGATGCGCCGCAAGAAAACAACTGGCAATTTACTAAGAAGGAATTAGATAAATTACTTGATCCTAAGGTCAAAGCGTTTTTCCTGGTCAATCCTAGCAATCCGCCGTCAGTAAAAATTGATGATGAAACGCTGGCTTACATCGTTGAGATCGTCAAGAAACGTCCAGATCTGATTATCCTGACCGATGACGTTTATGCGACCTTTGCTGATAATTTCGTATCCTTGTTTGCACTGTGCCCCTACAACACGATTCTGGTTTATTCGTTCTCGAAATACTTCGGTGCCACTGGCTGGCGTATGGGTGTGGTCGCTACGCATGAGAACAATGTTCTGGATGAAAAAATTGCGAATTTGCCAGAATCATTGCGCAAAGAACTCGATACCCGCTATCACTCCATCACCACTGAACCGCGCAAGCTCAAGTTCATCGACAGACTGGTCGCTGATAGCCGCACAGTAGCTTTAAATCACACGGCGGGTCTCTCCACACCAGTGCAGGCACAAATGGCCTTGTTCTCTCTGTTTTCACTGATGGATGAAGCGGGTCACTATAAAGCGGAGATGAAGAGCATCGTTTTGCGTCGCAAACAAGCTCTGTACCGCGAACTTGGTCTGCCTATGCCGCATGATCCAAATTCTGTGCGCTATTACCATTTGCTGGATATGGAATCACTGGCAGAACAAATGCATGGAAAACCGTTTGCTAAATGGTTACTGAAGAAAATGAAACCAAATGAAGCATTGTTCCGGCTTGCTGAAGAAACCGGCGTCATTTTATTGCCAGGTAAAGGTTTCGGTACGACTCATCCATCGGGTCGTGTTTCATTAGCTAATCTAAATGAATACGACTACGCCAACATCGGTAAGGCGATCCGCAAAATGGCGACCGAGTATTACGAAATTTTCTTGAAAGAGAACGGCGAAGACGGCAGAAACGCAGAAAAATCTGCGAAAGCTGAAAAAGGCGAGAAGGCTGATAAGAGCAAAAAGTCTTCAAAAAAATAACATGAAGTAAATCAAAAAGCGGCTTTGCATCGTTATATAGATGCAAAGCCGCTTTTTTATCTTCGATCTTCGTAAAAACAGCGATATGTCTACAGTCTCGTGTTATTCGTGAATCTGGAAAGTCGTGGTATTTCCCCACTGAAAACGGCTGTTCTGATTTTGTTGTTCATTCAGATCCATGCCCGGAATTTCCCATGACGTCGGTTCTTTGCGTTCAACATGATTATGTTCATGACGGAACTTAGAAATCGCATCATAGACAATTTTTCGTGCGCGATTGATGCCACCAAGCGGTCGATGTTCAGGCAAAGCATGCCAAGGAGAAAACGACATATTTTCGCCAAACTCGCGCTGTATTTCACTATTAAAACTTTGCCTTGGTATGCGTATCGTCGCCACTTTACGAAAAGGCGACAGGGCTTCTGGCCATAATTTTCCCGGGTCTTCTATCGGCATTTGCACTGCATCAGTTTGTATCTGAACCCGGAAGTCAAACACGGCATCTTCTTGTGATAATTGGGCGACCATCGCATCACGCAAAAAATTGACCTTGGGTTGCGCTGGCAACGTGTCGATCACCTGAGTCGTTGGTACCACCGAATACTTCACCGCTTTATCGCCGAACATATACGGCGTCGTACTGAAATAGCTGATGTGCAAAGGATTGGCAAATTTCAACATTGAATGCCATAGGTTGTATGCCGCCCGCCAATGCGTCATAAAAAACCATATGATCGACAATGCGCCGGAAGTGAATGCCTTAATCAATCCGGCAAATTCTTTTACATCGGCAGTCACAAACACATCCGTGCTGATCAGAATAAAATCGTGGGTTTGTTCGTCTTGTTCTGCTTCAAGCAATTTTTTACCCGGGACGCCCATGAGTTTGATCGCCATGCCGCGGATATCGCTTTTAATATCAGGTTGTATCGTGCCGTTTTGATTGGAGAATCGTATCCATGCTTTATAGCGCCGATTTTCTTTGAAAACACCAACTCGCAACTCCGGAGGTAAATCGGGCTCGACAATAAAGTAAGCCCGTACCAACCCATGCATTTTTGGATGCGCATCGCGCCGCATGATGCCTTTGGGATATTCCTGAGTAATTTTCGCTTGCAAACGCTTACGCAATTCACGAATGTATTTGGCCTCGTCTGCGGGAATTTTTTCAGTTGCGAGCGGTGGTGGAGACGCCATAGGTTTTCCTCTTCACACTTAATTTCAATCGGGGGACTGACACAACAGCGTTCCGGCGATACATGATGAAAATATTCATGCACTGCATAAGAGCCATCACTCAGCTGCGAGACAATATTGCAAAAGACTGAAATCGCTGCAAAGGCGCGAATTCATTAACATGTACGGCGTATCTTACACATGTCTAAATTGGCAAGCAATTGAAGGGCGTTGTACTTATACATCAATCAAAGCATAGACGGGAAACACAAAAAGTTCCTAATGATGAATCAGGAATGTCGTTTATTGACACGGATGGTGACCATGCTCTTTCAGAATGCATGAGATGGCAAGTTGGGGAAAAGAGATCTACTTTACTGAAAGAAACGTGATAGTGGGCACCGACACATCGACATTAACGAATCAGTGCCCATTGAATTCTTACCTATCAGGCGCTGATGGCCGCAGGGCTTTCAGGTTTACTTTCCTGCGCCAGAAACACGATCAGAACAATAATGCCCACGATAGGAAGAAGGGCAATTAATTGCCACCAGCCACTACGATTCGTGTCATGCAGACGACGGGTAGCGGCCGCAGTAGAAGGCACAACAAGTGCCAGAGCAATCAATACATACAAGGTATAACTTAGCGACATCCCGATATACGCAACTAAAAATGTAAACAACGCGAACCACCAATACTCAGAGCGCGATGCTCGTCCTTCAAAAGACGCATATTTATTGAAACAGGTTTTGATTGAATCTTGAAAGTTCATCACTTTTTCCCAATTGAACAGAAACAAAAAACTTACTTATCACACAGTACTATTTAAAAATAGCTTTAGGTCCACTCGGTAATTTTATGACCGTCAGAGTCCGTGAAGGCACCGACGACAATCAAAATAAAATCGATCAGAGCCCATATACCAAAACCACCCAGAGTTAATATTTGCAGTATGCCCGTGCCAATTTTGCCTACATAAAAGCGGTGCACACCGAGAAAGCCGAAAAAGAAACACAATAACATCGCGGGTAATATGCGCTTATCAGAAGCGTTTGCCGGCGTCTGAACCGCGCCACAACCCGGACATGCAGCTGCACTGACATGCATTTGCTGCCCACAGGCACGACAATAAATCATTTGTTGAACTGATTCACTCACAATGAATACCCCTGAAATTACTTCTGGACTAATTAAAATATTTTTTCTTCTCGACAGAGCAAACTTTTTCTAATGACTTATTTTGAAGGCGCACAGAAAAACGTCGAAGTTCTGTGAATATAAAAAAAAGTAGCAACAATTACAACATATTTTTATTTTAGGACTGACGAAAAATCGTTCCAGCAAGGCATGGCGACGACGACATTACAAGGGTACGGCAAGAAGCTATAACGCCGCTGGGGCGGTTTTGCGTCAGTTCTATGTGATGATCGCGATTTGCTTCACCAGTTCAAAGTCGCCTCACCCTCATTAGCCACGCGATAATCAACACAACTACTGCGCCAAGGGCACCAAACCAGGCCCATTTTCCTACAGTCTGCAAACCAAATGCCATACCAGTCCAGGAAAAAGCATTTAAAGTTTCCAACAACATCGGGATGAGATTTCCTTGTCCGCGCCGTTTAAAATGATCTCGTGTCGCAGGCTTACTAAGCCACAGGTGGATCAATGACGCACAGAAAATACCGCCGAAACTGGCAATTGCCAGTGACACCCCTGACAGCGGATCGTGCCAAGATAAGCCAAGCACAGCTGGAGCGATTAACGCACATACAGGCAACACTGCGGTTACAAGTTTTGCATAGATGATTTGTTTCATCGAAAGTGGCGCGCATTGCAGTAAATCCGGCGCATCTTCAGCAGAAAGAATCACCCAGATCAGCGATCCGGCCAAGGAAATTCCCAAATAGGTCAGCCCTGATACAACGCCCGGGAGCATCACACCATTTTTAAAAACCACAAAAAACAACGGAAGCATATACAACAATTGCAGGCAGATTTGCGCCAACAATTCGAAGTCACGCAATATCAAACGCCATTCTTTAACAAATATAACTAACCAAACACCGCTATAAAAGCGTCGCACTTTACGTGCTCGTGAGTCCGGTATGACTTTTGGACTGACCCCGCCAGCTTGCTGTACACCGCGGACAAAAAAGTGATGCATGTAGCGGGTCGTCAGCCAACAAATAATCAAACCACTAGCAAATATCATCAGAGCGCTAAGCCAGTCACCAAATACTGCGCGGGCTGGCAACCAAATCGGACTAGTTTCCGCCAATAAATGATGTTGGTCTAAGTAAGACAGCGAGCCACCAATGACCTTCTGACGCGTACTTTCTTGCACATGTGAAAAAATTTGACTGCTCAAAAAAATCGCAGCACCACTAAGTGCACTCAACAAATAGGCGACGGTGTGGGTGCGTTTCACGCCGATGAACTTCACCAGACTTAATGTCAATAACATCGCTGCAGCAGATGCCAGCATCGCCATACCAACTAATACTGGGTAAGCACCAAGCCAATAAATCTGCCCCAGGAATAACCCAGCATCAATCACCGGTGATAGGAAGAAAACAAATATCGCCAACACACCCAAAACGATACCGGTCAGCCGGACATTAAAAATCGTTTGCGTAGAAATCGGTGACGACAATAACAAGTCGAGATCACCCCGTTCGAACAAGGCTTTGATACTGCGATTAAGTGCGGACGATAACATGAAGGTCATCAAAATCAACAGCACAAAACTAATTCCGACTAACAATAAGAAAGATGGGAAACGTGTCAATGCAGGGAGATCAGACATCATCTCCCACGCTAGATAATGCATCAGTATCCAGACCACTGCCAGCAGTAACTTTCCTTTAAGCGGCATGCCGCGCGCCGACTTTTTTGAGTTGGCATTCAATTTACTGGCATCACCCATTTCATAAAAAAACATGCGCCATTCGTGCATCAACAGCCACAAAAAACTACCTGGTGTAAATTCAACTCCGCGCATATCAGGCTGGTTCCGTTAATTGCAAAAAGACTTGCTCCAACGTCGCGACTTGTGCGCCTTGGTCTGCACCAGAGTCCGTTTTATCGGCCAGATGACGTAACTCATCTAAGCTACCTTCGGCGATCAGTTTGCCGTGTTGAATAATCCCTATGCGCTGCGCCATGCGCTCTGCGACTTCGAGAATATGGGTAGTAAGAATGACAGTGCCACCTTGCGCAACATGGGCAAGCAATAAATCTTTCACCTGACGCGCTGCTGCGGCATCCAAGCCGGTCAGCGGTTCATCGAGGATGATTAATTCAGGTTGATGGATCAGGGCACCGGCCAGCGCCAGCTTTTGTTTCATGCCCCGTGAAAAACCTTCGGTTAATTCGTCGGCATGTTTACTTAAATCCAACCATTCAAGCAATTCGGCCGCCTTGGTTTGAGCAAAACTAGGTTTTATACCCCATAAGCCAGCGACAAATTCCAGATACTCAAACGGCTTGAGTTTGTTATACAGCATCGGGTCATCTGGTAAATACGCCAGCTTTTGCTTGGCTGCTGCGGGATCACTCAACAGATCTTGTCCCAAAATACTGATCGTGCCACTATCAGACAAAAGCAAGCCCGCTACCATGCGTAAGGTCGTCGTCTTACCAGCGCCATTAGGACCCAATAAAGCGTACAACTCGCCTTTTTTCACTGATAAATTTAAGTGATCTACTGCTGGACGACCAAAGACTTTGGTTAAACCCTGCAACTCTAAAGCAACATCAGACATGCCATTTCTTTCAAGGATTTTTTAAAGCTAAGACTCAGCCGATCACTGGCGTGCACAATTCAACCATCACGCCATCCGGACAGCGGACATACGAAACAATTTGCCCCCAGGGTTTTTGCGATGGTGCTGCCAATTCTTTGGCGCCACTTGCTACGGCGCGGGCATGGGCATGTGCGACATTCTCAGTGACGAGGGCAATTTCAAAACCTAACGGTTTAATCGAAGTGTGTGCCGCGACGTGGCCAGTAGGGTAGTTAAATTCACCCATTTCATGCGCGGCAAACGCCAACGTGGTCGCGCCCGTCTCCAGCTCGCCATACATGCCCGAATCATCGAGAAAACGCCGCTGAAGTCCAAATGCAGTCTCAAAAAAACCGAGAGATGCGGCTACGTCAGGCACATAGATAATGGTGTATCCAAATTTCATTGCAATGGCTCCTGGTTGACTTCAATGAAAACAAATTTTTTGTCGCGTCTGCCTGCATCAACAATACGCCTGAAACATATCATGCCTACACTTCAACTTCTGCCCAGGCAGCAGGCAATGAGAAACATGGTTACACTACAGCAAGAGCTTACCAAAAAACCAATGGCGCAGTTGATTGATCGATCTTTACGACTAGCAATAAAACAACGAATTTCAACGCATCAAGGAAAATAAAGGTTTTTCGCGTCAGTGATCGAGGGCGCAAAGCGCGATTACCACACATTGCTTTTTGGCAACCTGTTAAACATGACGATGATTTGATATGGCATCCGATGTCAAATTCAAATTTCGGCTATGCTTGCTCAAAAAATTGCATCTTGCATTAATGTGATGACATCATATCTTGAAGGAAACTCTGTGAGTAATTTGTTAAATCAACGTCTGGCGCTACTCGATAGTAATGAGCATCGCCCCTTGCTGGGACAAGGCTTGAGAGGCATAGAGCGCGAAACTTTGCGGGTCGATCCGCAAGGGCATTTGTCGCAACATGGACATCCAAAAGCGTTGGGTTCGACATTAACACATCCGCAAATTACGACCGACTATGCAGAAGCCTTACTGGAGTTCATTACGCCGGCAGAAAGCGACATTGCACAAGCGCTAGAGAAGTTAGACAAGGTTCACCGTTTTGCGTACACCAAGCTCGGTGATGAAATGTTGTGGAGCCAATCCATGCCTTGCCCTCTTCCTGAAGAAGATAAGATTGCGATCGCTTGGTATGGACATTCACATATCGGCATGATTAAGCATGTTTATCGCCGCGGTCTGGCGTTGCGTTACGGCAAGAGCATGCAATGTATTGCCGGTGTTCATTACAACTATTCACTCTCGGACAACCTTTGGAAAGTCTTACAGAAAGCCGAAAATACACCCGGTGACGCGATGTATGTACAATCCGAAAGCTACATTGCGATGATCCGCAACTTTAAGCGCTATAGCTGGTTGCTGATGTATTTGTTTGGTGCGTCGCCTGCTTTGACGACATCGTTTTTGCGTGGTCGTCCGCATCAATTGGAAACCTTATCTGCGGATACTTTGTATTTGCCCTACGCTACCAGTTTGCGCATGAGCGATCTTGGCTATCAAAATAACGCTCAGGATGGTCTGGTGCCGCCGTATAACAATTTGATGGAATACATGCGCAGCTTATCCATCGCGGTACGTAAGCCTTATCCGGCATATGAAAAAATCGGTACCAAAATCAATGGCGAATGGGTACAAATCAACACCAATGTATTGCAAATCGAAAACGAGTTTTACGCAACCATACGCCCAAAACGTGTAATCCGCACCGGTGAACGTCCGATAGAAGCCTTGTGTGCGCGCGGCGTGCAATACGTGGAAGTTCGCTGTATGGACGTAAATCCGTTTGATCCGCTTGGCATCAATCTGGAAACCTCACGCTTTTTGGATGCATTTTTACTGTTCTGCGCGCTGGATGAAAGTCCATTAACCAATGAGGCTGAAGGGCAGGAAAATTCTGAAAATTTTGCACTGGCAGTGAAAGAAGGTCGTCGCCCTGGTTTAATGCTCAAGCGCGGCGGCAAAACAGTTTCCTTACAGACTTGGGGCCTAGAATTATTGGAAAAAATCACTCCGGTTGCCGCTTTACTTGATAAACAACATGGTGCTGCAGCGCATGCAGAGTCTATGCAGGTACAGAAAGAAAAATTATTGAACAGCGATCTGACACCGTCTGCACAAGTATTACGGGCAATTCAGGCTGAGAATGGTTCATTTACGCAATTTGCACTCAAACAAAGTACCATACTGGCGCAACAGTTCCGCGCCCGCCCACCAAGCCCAGAAGAAATTGCTTATTTTGAAGATTTGGCCAAAGCGTCTATTGCTGAACAAGAGACAATGGAAGCCTCTCAGATCGGTACATTTGACGAGTTTATTACCGATTATCGCTCGCGCACTTCGAGCCAGATTTGCTGCGAAAATTAAGCTCTATGGCCGCCCTGAAATTAGGAGCAGCTATTTGTTTGCTGGAGTGCTAAGACTCAGAGGGTGGCTAAGAAGGACCAACTGGTCTACCAGAATTTCCAAAAACTTTTTTTCTTTTCCTGACTGGTTTTGGTTTTTGTGGAAATTCCCATGCGCTCCAACGCTTCTTCATGACTCATGTTCTTGCCACGTAAGTAGGCGTAATAATATTCTTGCGGCATTTTAAATCTGAGGTTGAAAGGATCTTTCAGGTGTTCTTTTAATAATTCCTGATACTTATTCCATTCTGGTACTTCGCCACGATTCTTTGCCGCAATTTTACGAACATAGGCCATCGCTTCATCTATTTTCAGATTATTCATCGCTCACCTTTGTTTCGTCGTCACACGTACCGCGGTATTCATCAGCAAAATCAGTGGCAGCTTTTTTGCATTAAAGCATATAAATTTAGAAATGGTAGAGCGTTCAAGGGTATTGCCACGAAATCTGTCGTAAATTCGCGTCGTAAAAATTACATTCCTATGTTCTTGCTTTCTTAGTCTGCCTCCAATAGCATGAGCGAGTTAAATTTCTAGCGTAGCTTCCCATGCCAGCATTGCCTGAATTACGAGAGTTAGAACGCATCATTAAGCTGGGAAAACCCTATCTTGACGTCGATATCTTGTGTGAAATTGACGTCCAGCATAAACGCTTTCCGGTGTACAAACTGACCATGGGCAATCCAGATCCCCAATTACCGGCGATCGGTTTTTTTGGTGGAATTCACGGACTTGAGCGCATCGGCACCCAAGTATTGCTGTCATTTTTACGCGGGCTGATTACGCGCCTATCGTGGGACAAAGGTTTGCAGCACATGCTGCAAGAAGTCCGACTGGTCTTTATGCCGTTGATCAATCCCGGTGGTATGTGGCGAGCAACCCGCAGTAATCCAAACGGCGTTGATCTGATGCGTAATGCACCAGTGCAAGCGGAAAATAAAGTCCCATTTCTGTTGGGGGGACATAGACTCAGTCCGCATTTGCCGTGGTATCGCGGCCCAGAGGGCGCGGAAATGGAGGCCGAAAATATCGCCTTGTGCCGGACCGTCAAAGAAGAATTATTGTCCCGCCAATTTAGTCTGGCGATAGACTGCCATTCAGGTTTTGGCTTACGCGACCGGGTCTGGTTTCCGCATGCGCATAGTATTCACCCTATTCCAAATCTGGCAGACATCCTGGCATTAGAAGAATTATTTCAGCAAACACATCCGAATCACCATTACCTGTTTGAGCCACAAAGCTTGCAATACCAGACCCATGGTGACGTCTGGGATTATCTGTACCTGCAGGCGCAGGAAAGCCCAGAAAAGACGTTTCTGCCTTTAACACTGGAAATGGGGTCTTGGATTTGGGTGAAAAAAAATCCGCGCCAATTGTTTTCGCGTCATGGTATGTTCAATCCCGTTGCAGAACACCGCCTGCACAGGGTGTTACGCCGGCATACATCGTGGTTGGATTTCCTGATGCGGGCTGCGTGTGGTCACCAGGAGTGGATGGCACAAGGCCCTACGCGATTGCGTCTGCAAGAGCGCGCGGTTGCACGCTGGTATCGCCCATGACCTGGGTCTTATTACGCGGCCTGATGCGTGAGAAAAGGCATTGGGGGGACTTTTTAGCGGCGTTTAAAGCCGCCTTCCCAAACGACCAGGTTATTACGATTGATTTTCCCGGCAACGGTGAATTACACCAGCAAACCAGCGCCAGCAACATTGAAAACATGGTCGAATTCGCGCGTAGGCAAGTTCGTGGTGCAAACGCAAAATCCCCGATCCGTTTATTGGCCATTTCCTTGGGCGCCATGGTTGCAGTCGCGTGGGCACGCGGCTATCCGCAAGAAATAGCAAGGATGGTGCTGATCAATACCAGCCTGGCCCCGCACAATCCTTTCTATCACCGCTTACGGCCAGGTAATTACCCACGTTTACTCACCACGATGTTGTTCGGGAATGTGCAACAACGCGAGCAGTTAGTATTCGACCTGACCAGCAGTCAAAAAGCGACCTCAATGACACATACGGCGGTACAAAATTGGGTCAGCTATGCCCGGCAATACCCAATTAGCCGCGGCAATATCATTCGTCAATTACTGGCTGCACTGCGCTATCACGCACCTCAGCAAACGCCTCACTCAGCGATGTTATTGCTGGTCGGGGATGGTGACCAATTGGTCAACCCTCAGTGTTCAAAAACTCTGGCCAATCTGTGGCATTGTCCTTTAACTATTCATCCAACGGCCGGACATGATTTGCCATTTGACGATGGGGATTGGGTGATTTCTCAGATTCAGGCGTGGTTACCGACGATTGAAATTCGAACGCAAAATGCAATCCCTCGCTGAAATACCGTGCCATTTAGTGTAGGCTTTCCAATTTTCTTTTAGTTAATATCATTGTGCAAAAAGTCGCCCTTACCACCTATCTGAAACTTGTCGCCGTCGCTCTGTTTTGGGGTGGCACATTTATCGCTGGACGCCTGGTTGCGCCGCAAATTCCTCACATGATGGCGGCAGCAATGCGTTTTACGGTCGCGTGCGCTTTGCTCTTGCCGCTGGCATGGAAACTCGAAGGTGGTTTACCTAAGCTTAACCGGCAACAACTACACGCGACGTTTGCGCTCGGTGCCACTGGCATATTTCTGTACAACGTGTGCTTTTTTTCGGCATTAGAACGCATGCCTGCCGGACGCACTGCTTTGTTCGTGGCACTCAATCCTATTGTCACTGCTTTAATCCTGGCGGCGCTGTTTGGCGAGCGTTTAGGAATGCGGCGTTGGATAGGAATCGTGATCGCATTTATTGGTGCCAGCATTGTCATCACTCGTGGCGATGTGAGCGGCGCGCTGCATGATTTGTCACAGTCCATCGGCAAAGGTGAGTTGTTCATGCTGTGCGCGGTCTGCGCATGGGCTGCTTACACGATTATCGGTAAACAAGCCCTGAAGGGCTTGTCGCCGATTGCTGCGACGACTTATGCCTCCTTGTGGGGATTGGTATTGCTAGTCTGCGGTACAACGACAGAACTGGCACAATTTGATGCCAGCCATTTAACGTGGCAAGTGCTCGCGGCGTTGGTGTATCTGGGTGCTTTCGGTACCGTTATTGGTTTTGTATGGTATTACGAAGGTGTCAAAACCATAGGCCCCGCCAGAACCGCGGTATTCAATAATTTGGTGCCTGTATTTGGTATTACATTGGGTGCTTTGTTGCTCAATGAACCGATTTTAATCTCTATGGTCTTTGGCGGCATCTTGGTGATTGCCGGTGTCTCTCTGACCAACCGCTAAATTACTCTTTCCTTTAAGCGGCACAAAACCATGTGGGTCCTACCAAACTCACAAACCTTGTGCCGTCATCAAATTGCCATGTAAACAGGTAATTATTGATGCACACCAACTTAATTTCACGTTGAGAAATCTTTGTAACCAAATATTAAAAAATCAATAAAATGTAATCACTTCATTACAAAAAAATCCACATTTTATTAACAAATTGATTGCATTTCATCCGATTCAGTCCACAATAGAGTTGTGTATTAACCCAAAATTACAAAGCTGTTATTTTTTCAAGTTTAGAAGTCCATGTCGTATTTCATCTGGGATATGTAACATGCAGAATTTTTCTCTTCGTACACACAGCGACCTGCTGATTTCTTTTCTACTGATCTTCACCGGCACGGTCATTCTGTTATGGAATCAAATAAGCATTGCCAATCTGTTCGCCGCCGTCTTCATCATGGCTGCTGTTGGTTATATGGGCTGGGATTTGATACGACGCCGACAAAGTGTATCTGACGAAACAAATCAAACCGAATCGCTCTATGGCATCGAGTCGGCGTCTGAGTTACCGAATTTATTACATCATGTACTGCCGCTCTGGAATGCCCACGTCACTTCAGTCAAAGAGCAAACAGAAAATGCCGTTGGGCAATTAATCCAAAGTTTTTCATCGATGGTTAATGAGTTTGACGCCGCCGGTTTTGGTGGTGTCAGTGATCTTGGCAAATCGAAAGAGGCTGATGCAACGATTACATTATTGCAGCTGTGTAAAAAAGAACTCACTCCTGTTATTGACTCACTGGGAAAAATGATAGAGAGCAAGGACGAGCTGCTCCACTGTATTCGAGATTTGGCTGCATCGACTAATGAACTCAACACCATGGCGCAAGAAGTGGGGCAAATTGCTGCACAGACCAATCTTCTCGCTATCAATGCAGCGATCGAAGCAGCACGGGTAGGAGAGCACGGGCGTGGTTTTGCGGTCGTCGCTAGTGAAGTACGTAAGCTTTCGCATATGTCCGCAGAAACCGGCAAACGCATGGGCGAGCGCGTACGAAACGTCTCTAGCGTAATGAAAACAGCGCTGGCGACGGCCGACCGTGCCTCCGTTCAAGATAGCAAGGTGTTAGAGATTTCTGGTGCAGTGGTACGAGATGTCTTATCTCACGTTGAAATCATGGGGGATTCCGCCCAACAAATGCGCGAACATGGGAATGTCATCCGCAGCAATATTGAGCAACTGTTAGTTAGCTTACAATTTCAAGACCGTATCGCACAAATGCTGGATGTCGTGCGTACCGATATCAACAAAATGCAGGAAAACGTTTCCTTTGCTGCTCATGGTGAATTGCCAACAACCAGTGAGTGGTTAGAGGAACTGCAAAAGACTTACACCATGAACGATGAATATAGGCATCATCAACAAGATAATGAAGCCAGTACTGTTGACGAAACCGAAATTACTTTTTTCTGATTTTCAATCAATAAAAGCAGCGCAGGGTTGGTGACCTACCTGTATTTTCAAGAATCAACAGTCTCTTTACGCAAAATAGCTTCAACCAGAACTGACAACATAGGAAGTTCACGTAATAGGAATTTATTCCCATACACCTACCGCCAATGTGCAACCCACCTGGTTATAAGCCATTTTATAAAAACGATAACGGAGTGTTTTTGCAAATTAATGCACCCGTGTCCTTAGTAACAGGATTATTTTTGTGGTCAATCCTACGCTATTTGTGCCGTGGAGTAAGAAATGCTTTCACCCAAACAAAAGTCTAAGGTACTGGTCGTCGAAGATGATGAATTAGTCTCTTTGCAAATCCAGATCAAGCTGGAAATTCTTGGCTACCAAGCCATCGCATCAACTGCCTTCGGCGAAGAGGCAATCGAGCTCGCGCGCGAACTACATCCGGACGTTATCCTGATGGACATCATGCTCGCCGGCAAAATCGACGGTATCACAGCGGCCAATACCATCCACGCTGAATTAGGACTTCCTGTCGTTTTTTTGACCTCCCAAACAGAAGACGACACCCTTGATCGTGTCAAAGAATCCGAAGCATTTGGCTATATCATCAAACCATTTACCGATCGTGAATTGCGTGCCGGTCTGGAACTCGCCATCTACAAACATGGTGCCGAAGAGAAACTACGCCTAAGCGAGCAGCGTTTACGCGCAATTTTTGAAGCAGAACCAGAGTGTGTAAATGTCGTTGATCGAGATGGTAATCTCATAGAAATCAATGCCGCTGGTCTTGCCATGCTAGAAGTGCGGGACATCGACGAAGTGCGGCAACGCGGCTTAATTTCTTTCATCCACCCGAAATACCGGGATGCATTCCAAACTCTGTTTGAAGACGTGTTATCTGGAAATAGTGGTACTTTGGAGTTTGAAATAACTGGTTTAAGGGGCACCCGTCGCTGGCTGGAAACCCATGCCGTACCGATTCGCGATGCCATCAAATCCAGCATCATGATGTTGGGTGTCACACGTGATATTTCTGAGCGCAGACATGCTGAAGAAGCATTACGGCAAAGCGAGCTGGATTTGCGTGAAGCAGAGCATATTGCCCAGGTAGGGCATTGGGTCTGGGAGCCGGATATCAACAAAGTCACCTGGTCGGATGAAATGCAACGCATCTGGCAACGTGACCTGACGCAATATCGCGGCAACATTGCGCAAATGATCTTTGATACAGTACATCCAGAAGATCAACAACATATTATCAATCGCCAAAAAGACACCTTTAAACAACATAGTCTGGCATCCGCTTTTGAATACCGGATTATTTTGCCCGATTTAAGCATACGTCATATCTGGGCGATGCCCGGAAATCGCATCATGAATGCCAGCGGCAGAGTCGTGCGGCTGACGGGCATTGTGCAGGACGTTACCGAACGCAAACTCGCCGACGCAGTGAGACATGTCAGTGAAGAGCGCCTGGAGCAAACTTTTGTCGCCTCACCAATAGGAATGGCGTTAGTAGGACTCGATCTGCGTTTTTTGAAAGTCAATCACGCATTTTGTGACATGCTTGGCTGGTCCGAAAACGATATTCTTAATCAGGGATTTGACCTGTTCACACCAATCGAGGATCTGGCATCTGACCAAAGATTAATTTCTGAAATCGTGAGTGGTGTGCGTCAAAGTTACCAGCTAGAAAAACGCTACCTGCATCGCCGTCAGCAAGATGTCTGGACTCAACTCAATGTGAGTGTTGTCAGAGACAAGGCTGAAAAAGCAATCCACTTTGTCTTTCAGATTCAGGATATTACTGAGCGCAAAATCGCCGAAACACAATTGCACAAATTATCTCTGGCGGTAGAGCAAAGCCCAGAGACAATTATCATCACGGACGTCAATCGTCACATTGAATACGTTAATGAATCGTTTTTAAAAACTTTCGGTTATACGCGCGACGAAATTATCGGAAAAGATCCGAAAATTATCCGCTGCAATGAATATCACGACGACCATTTATTATCTCTGGTGCCAACGATTTCACAAGGAAATATCTGGAAAGGCGAGTTTCATAATAAACGCAAAAATGGCAGCGAGATTATCCAATATGCGATCATTACTCCGCTACGCCAGCCGGACGGCACGATTAGTCATTACGTATCAGTACAAGAAGATATCACCGATAAAAAACGCCTCGGTGAAGAGTTAGATAAACATCGTCACCACCTTGAAGAGTTGGTGGTCAGTCGTACCACTGAGTTAGCGGAAGCAAGGCGTCAAGCTGAAGCTGCCAATGAAGCGAAAAGTAATTTCATCGCTAATATGAGCCATGAAATTCGCACGCCCATGAATGGTGTTCTGGGTATGACATATCTGGCGATGGCAGCAACCAGTGATCCAAAACAACGTGATTATCTGAAGAAGATTCAGCTATCCGGTCAACACTTGCTGCATATCGTCAACGACATTCTGGATTTCTCAAAAATTGAAGCAGGCAAGATGACGCTGGAAGCGGTGGACTTCTGGTTAGAGGAAATTCTGAATAATCTGTCGAGCATGATGAGTAATAAGCTCATTGGTCGTAATATTGCTTTGAATTTCGATGTCGATAAAGAATTAGCAAATCACATGCATGGAGATCCACATCGCCTCAGTCAGATTTTGATTAACTACACCAACAACGCCATCAAATTCACCGAGCAAGGTGAGATCATCGTCAGGGTGCGAAAAGTACAGGATGCCGCAGATGGCTGGCTGGTACGCTTTGAAGTACAGGACTCTGGCATCGGTATGACACAGGCACAACAAAGCAAATTATTTCGCTCATTTCAACAAGCGGATAATTCGACAACGCGCAAATATGGGGGAACCGGATTAGGTTTGGCAATCAGCAAGCAACTTGCAAAATTAATGGGCGGTGATGTTGGCGTGCACAGTGAATTGGGTAAAGGCAGCACTTTCTGGTTTACGGTACACCTGTCAGCTGCAAAAGAAGTTGCCGCCATACCAGAAGCGAAGATAGATGCACTCAACAACACACGTCTGCAGTTACTGTCCAAAGAACGCGGCGGACTGACAGTATTGGTGGTCGATGACAACCAATTCAATCAACAAATTGCCACCGAACTACTGGAAGCTGCCGGACTCACCATTTTATTGGCTGGCAACGGTAAGCAAGCCATCGATATTTTACGAAAAAAGCCTGTCGATTGCGTGTTGATGGATATCCAGATGCCTATCATGGATGGGTTGGAAGCAACCCGCAAATTACGCAGTATAGAAAAATTCGCTCGCTTACCAGTCATCGCCATGACCGCCAACGCAATGAACGAAGATCGTTTGCAATGCCTGGGGGTCGGCATGAATGATTTTATTGCCAAACCATTTGTGCCCGAAGTCTTATACAGTACCTTGACACGTTGGCTGTCAAATAACAATGAAGTGCATGAAACTACAGAGTTGTATGAAGCACCGCAGCAAGTTGTCTTCGATAAAAATTTATGCATCGATTTACGCGTTTTAGAAAAGCAATTAGGTGCGGTACCTGAAAAAATTGGAAAATTTGCGTCAAAATTTGTCGACTCCGCACGCAAAGGATTACAAGAACTGGACGAGGCTTGCCATGCGAAAGATCAGATTACTCTTTCAGCATTAGGACATCGTTTAAAATCCAGCGCACGCACTGTCGGGGCACATCAATTTGCCGACCTGTGTCACGAATTGGAAGAATTAAAAAATAAATCCAATCTGCATCGTTCTCTTGAAATCGTGAGCGAAATGCATGAATGGTTTGAAAAAATTGAGTCCTTTGTTAGCCTTTATTTGAAATCCAAAGGCAATATGGATTTAATTATTCCAAAAACTGACTCGATCGGTACGGCATCTCACTCTGATTTACACGTTTTAGTATTGGAAGACGATGCAAACCACATCGAAATCGCCAGCACGACGTTGCGCAAGCTCGGTGTCACTCGCATTATGTCTTGCATGGATGGGCATCAGGCACTGACGATGATACGCACCTACAATCCTGATTTATTGTTGTGTGATCTGCATTTACACGGCATGGATGGGATCACTTTTTTGCGTTTAGTCGCAGAACACGGTTATTCAGGTTCGGTGATCTTACTTAGCGGTGTCGATCATAACTTATTGAAAGTAGCGGAAAGTCTGGTAAAGGCCTATGGTTTGAATCTACTGGCCGCGCTGAAAAAACCATTGTTGCAGGATTCTCTGGAACTCGCTCTGGCACATCAGAAGCATTCACGGCCAGAACGTGTTCAATACAAAAAAGAAGCCGTACTGACAATCGCGGAATTACAGCAAGGTATCGCTGACGATTGTGTTGAAGTTTTCTATCAGCCTAAAGTCTCCGTCTTTAACAAACAAGTGGTCGGTGCCGAATGCCTCGCACGCTGGCGTCATCCTGAGCGCGGCATCATAGGCCCGGCTTCATTTGTGCCGGTCATGGAAGCACACGGAATGATCGATGTCCTGACCCATGAAGTGCTCAAGAAGGGCTCGTTACAACTCGGAAAATGGCTCAAAGAAGGGCACGACTTTAAACTATCCGTTAACGTTTCCATGGACGATCTGGATCAACTCGATTTGCCTGAGGAGTTTGAACGTATCGTCTGTAACGCAGGTGTACAACCAAATCAAATTACACTGGAATTAACGGAAAGTCGTTTAATGGAAAATCTGACAGTGAGCCTGGAAATTTTAACGCGCTTGCGCCTGAAGGGATTTGGCCTGTCTATCGACGACTTTGGTACCGGTTTTTCGACGATGGAAAATCTTAAACAATTACCTGTGACCGAACTCAAAGTCGATCGCGCATTTGTCAATGGCGCGACCAAAGATGAAGCAGCCAGAGCTATTCTGGGTTCCAGTATTCAATTAGGAAAAATATTCCGGCTCAATTTAGTCGCGGAAGGTGTAGAGAAACAACAAGATTGGGATTTAATCGCTGGCTCAGGTTGTGATGAGGTACAAGGATATTTTATCGCCCGTCCAATGGCAGCGAAGGAATTTATGGATTGGAAAATAGAATGGGATCTGAAGCTTAAACAAGATTCGCAACAAACAAATTAATTTAACTGGTTTTTAGATAGGTGAAATTATGGACGATTCTCTCTCTCCTTCCGACAATGCGCATCTGCACGTGATGATTGTCGATGATGACGATTTTCAAATCGAATTTGTTTCCGATTTGCTGGCAGAATGCGGTATAAAAAATATCGTCACTGCCTTGGGCGGGAAAAGTGGACTCACCATTTTTGATCACACCAATCCCAAGCCAGATTTACTTTTATGTGACATACAAATGCCGGATATTGATGGCTTCGAATTTATGAAAAAATTAGGAGAACGCAACTACACTGGTGGCGTGATATTGATGTCTGGACAAGGCGCAAAAGTTTTGTATTCTGCTTCGCTGGTTGCGCAGTTAGCACGCCAGAATTTTTTAGGTACGATAGAAAAACCTTTGCAAAAAGATGCTCTGCTGGCTGCAATAGAAAAACTATATGCAAAGGTATAACCCTTAGCTGATACGTAGTTTATTTGGGCAATTTATAGAAATCCCCCGACAACGAATGCTGGGGGATTTTTTTATTGAAGCAATGCTTGTAGCTTAGGTGTTCACGAGTGTAGCCAGATATTGCAGACCCTCGATAGCGCGGCTACCATACCAGGATAGCATTTCGCCATCCACCAGTTGCACTGGTTTTCCGGTTTGTCGTTCCAAGGCATCGACATGTGATTCATTAAATCGATAAGGTTCAGTAGACAATAAAATGCGATCAATTTCTTGTGCCATTTGATCGTTCCAGTGAAAAACGGGGTATCTGCTTTTAGCGTCTTTTGGTGTCCAGGTTTGCCACGCGATCATGCGCAACATATTTGAGATATAGGTATCCTGAGACACCGTCATCCACGTATCTTGCCAAATACAATACACGACTCTTTCAGACTTAAAAGCATTCATTTCAAATAAAGCTTTACTTGCTCCTTCAAATTCGCGTATCAGCTTTGTCGCCGCTTTTTCCACCTGAAAGATATGTCCTAATAATCGATATAGATCCAGATTATCCATGGGCGTAATTGGATGTGTCACAATTACATGGGGAATAAATTCTACTAAAGCGTCTACCGTTGGCTTTTCATTCTCATCAATGTTGACGATCAGATGAGTTGGTGCCATCTTGCGAATTTTTTCTATATTCACATCTTTGGTGCCACCGATTTTTGGTATCGCTTGTACGATCTGTACGGGATGAATACAAAATCCCGTACGACCAACAATCAAACTAGCCAGACCAAGATCGCACAGTAATTCAGTGATCGAAGGCACCAGACTGACAATGCGGGTATCGGCCTTATTCGCCAATGGGTGTCGTTGACCTATCGCGTCGACCAAATAAGATGTCGCCAGCATCTTTATTTTCCTGCTTCTTCGACGCGTGCTTTGTGCGGCGCGCGGGAAAACAAAAAATCATAGACAGGATTAGGTAATAGTCGCAATAATTTTGCCACTAAGCCCATTTGCCAGGGTATAACCCGATAAGAACGTCCAGCATCGATCGTCTGAATAGCCTGGTTCGCGAATCTTTCGACAGGCATCAAAAATGGCATAGGATAGGAATTCACCTGGGTCATCGGCGTATCAATATAGCCTGGGGCGATGGTTACCACGCGTATCCGATTTTTTCTCAACTCCACCCTCAAAGATTCGCAGTAACTAATCACTGCGGCCTTGGAAGCGCTATATGCTTCGGCGCCAGGTAAGCCACGTATGCCAGCCACGCTGCCTATCCCAACCAATCGACAATTCTCTTGTTTTGAATAGGTTTTCATGGCAGCAATAAATGGTGCAAAAGTCGCGACAGTTGCAGTTACGTTGGTTTGAAAGACACGGTCAAAGACCGGCAAATCACCTTGATGCTCGGTCAAGGTACCGACCGATATACCGGCATTGGCAATAACAATATGAACTTGTCCGCATTGTTTCAAAAAATCCTCAGCAGCTGACGCCACTGCGGCGTGGTCGGTCACGTCCACTGCGTAGATGTGATGGCGCTCCGGATTCGGTAAATTGGCGCGTAGCTGTTCGAGATTTTCTTTGCGTCTGGCGAGCAGACCCAACCTTGCGCCTTGTTGTGCATAAGCCTTAGCCAACGCAGCACCTATGCCTGATGACGCACCGGTAATGAAAACAGTTTTCATATGATCCAATAAAAAAGTCCGCCGGATAGAAAGTATACGGCGGACTGATGATCGTAGTGGCGATCGTAACTATGGCTTATTTCTTTTTCGCTGGCTCAGTTGGCGTCAGGCCTTTATCTTTTTGCGCCTTGGCAACTAAGAAATCCAACACCTGCAGTACTGCAGTATTTTGGGCGTCTTCCGAAGCACGACCAACGGTACTGATAGCCTGAGCAGGAGAAGTCACAAAACGTCCATCGACGGCGATGGTTGGAACGCCATCGATTTGATATGCGTCCGCCAATTGTTTGGCACGGGTCAATTTACTCTGAGTAAAAAATACAGAATTATAAATTTCTGAAAACTTTTGTTTATCGAGACCGGATTTTGCAACGAAGCGCATCACGTCGTCATCGGTTCTCAAGCTGTTGTGATCAACGTGGAAAGCAGCAAATACCTTAGGTTGGTATTCATCCACTTTTCCCATTGCTTCCAGAGTGAAGAACAATTTTTGTTGGGTAACGAGATCATGAAAATCGACGTGTATACGTTTGAAAACGATATTATCGCCTTGCTTTTTGACCCAGGCTTCGATATGTGGCTCTAATGCATTGCAATGGGGACAGAAGTAACCAAAGAACTCAATGACTTCAATTTTTTTCCCACTGTCCGTTCCCTGGGGACGGGACAAGACACGATATTCAGTGCCATTTTGTGGCGCAGCAGGTGAAGCACCGGCACCAGTTGCAATTAAACCCAATCCCAGCAGCATGACACTACGTACAATATGACTAAATAAACGCATTATTCTTCCTTTACAAAATTACTTAACAGTTCGCACAACGGCAACATCAACGCCATTATCAGACAACTTAGTTCTTGTTCGGTTCATACTTTCTGCATTATTAAATGGCCCGACGCGGACGCGATACATGGTTCCTGTGTCAGAATTTTTTTCGCTGACCTTCGCTTCAAAACCAATTAATGCAAGTTTAGCGCGTGCGCCCTCAGCATCTGCCTGATCCTTAAAGGCACCCGCCTGCAAGAAGTAAATGTACTTGTCGTCATTCGCTTCATTCTTTGCAACATCAGCAGCTTTGTCGTTCTTTTCTGCGAGTGTTTTATCCACTGCAGGTTTGGTTTCTGCTTTTGTTTCAACTGCTGTTTTAGTAGCTGCGGAAATAGTGGATACCGGTGGGGTCCCAGCAGGCGTAGCCGCCGTTTCGGCTGACTTAGGTGCATTCGGATCTTTTACAAACTCCTTGGCTACCTCTTTCGTCGTCTCTTTATTTCCATACAAAGGCTTATTCGGATCCTGTAACTGCGTGACTGGTTGATCCGGTTTATCTGATTTCAATCCTTTGTTGGTAAACGGCGTCGACGATTTGGTAATTAATAGTGCAACCGCAACCGCTATACCAAGACCAATGACCAGACCAATAATTAGTCCCGTTAAAGTATTGCCCCGTTGGCCTTGCAGGCTTGAATGATGAGATTTCATGCGTCTCCGAAGAATAAATAATTACGCTGGTGTCATTGCTAGAGTACGAAAATTTGAGGTCAATACCTGCACGCCTGCGCCTTTGATGCCGACACAAGCATGCAAGGATATTAAACAATTACATTTTATTTGGCGCTGATACACCGATCAAAGACAAGCCATTGCGAATGACCTGACGTGTAGCCAGCATCAGCGCCAAACGTGCCATCTTGGTCGCTTCATCGTCAACCAATACACGTTCGGCATTGTAATAGCTATGCAATTCGCCTGCCAGATCGCGCAGATAGAATGCCACCTGATGTGGACCTAGCTCATCAAGTGCACGTTCTAATGCTTCTGGATATTCAGCCAGCTTTGCCAACAGAGTTGCTTCGCGTGGTGCGACCAAAGGTGACAAATCAACATTTACCAGACCAGCAAAGCCTGCTTCGTCGGTCGAATATTGCGCCAACACTGAACAAATACGTGCATGGGCGTACTGCACATAGTAGACCGGGTTTTCATCAGACTGTGCCAATGCCACGTCAACGTCAAATACGAATTCTGTATCTGCTTTACGTGAAATCAGGAAGAAGCGTACGGCGTCACGGCCTTTCACCACATCGCCATTGCCTGACCAGTCGATCAGATCACGGACTGTGACGTAAGAACCAGCACGTTTAGAAATTTTAACTTCCTCGCCGTCTTTCATGACGGTAACCATTTTATGCAACACGTAATCTGGATAACCTTGTGGGATACCAACATTCAAGGCTTGCAGACCGGCGCGAACACGCGCGATGGTGCCGTGGTGATCACTACCTTGTATATTGATCGCCTGGCGATATCCGCGCTCCCATTTAGTCACGTGGTACGCAACGTCGGGGACAAAATAAGTATACGTTCCATCCGACTTTTTCATGACGCGATCTTTATCGTCGCCATACTCGGTTGTGCGCAGCCACAGTGCACCGTCTTGTTCGTAGGTTTTACCGGCGGCGGTCAGTGCTTTGACGGTAGACTCAACTTTACCGTCCGTGTACAAAGAAGATTCGAGGTAATAATGATCAAATTTAACACCAAATGCCTGCAGGTCGCTATCTTGCTCACGGCGTAAATAAGTCACGCTGAATTCACGAATGGAATTGATATCGTCTACATCACCGCTGGCGGTAACAGGTGAACCATTGCTGGCGGAGACCGTTTTTTTATCTAAGAAATCACGTGCAATTTCTGCAATGTAGTCACCGTTATATGCGGACTCAGGCCAGGCTGCATCGCCTGGCGCATGGCCTTTGGCACGTGCCTGCACCGACAAAGCCAGATTACCAATCTGCACGCCAGCATCGTTGTAATAGAATTCACGAGTGACATCGTAGCCTTGTACGTCTAACAGCGCGGCTAAGGCATCGCCTAACGCACCTTGACGACCATGACCTACGTGCAGAGGGCCGGTAGGATTGGCAGAAACAAATTCCACCACCACTTTTTGACCAACACCACGCTGGCTTTTGCCATAATTTGCGGCCTGCTGCAATACAGTTTTCACCACAGCCTGTTTCGCAGCGGTAGCGACACGAATATTAATAAAACCAGGTCCGGCAATTTCAACGGTTGCGATTAGCGGGTTGTTGAGTGCCTGGAGATTGGTCACGATGGTGTTCGCAATTTCGCGTGGATTTTTGCGCAAGGGCTTAGCGATTTGCATTGCGATATTGCAAGCAATGTCACCGTGGGCTGGATCGCGAGGACGCTCCAACAAGATGGAAGGTGTTAAGTCACTGCCTTCCAATATCGGAGCAATCGCGTTTTTGAGGAGATTCAGGATTTCTTGTTTTTGTTCAGCTAACATAGCGCATCGTGTTCATTGCGTTTCGCGCAACAAATCTTAATAAGGACAGCGGTCATTATACTGTCTCCCCCGCGCCATGTCCGTCTGCTTATGCTTGTGATCACACAGTTTGTGGTGGCGTTGAAGCGTTCTTGATACTGGTGAGATATATCACGCGCAGTAAATTAGCTAAAAATAAACCATTCATCAGTCCATAAATCAAACAGGTAGTACTCACAAAGCCGATTTCTGTTTTTAGTGCAGGCTTCATTGCCACTATGACGTTCTCTACATATTTGATTGAAAACATGGTCAGCAACAATATCATCGGTTTCCAGCTACCACGCATATGTAACTGGCCATCTGGTAGCAAGCTCATCGCTTGCTTATTCCCAAAAACAAATATCAGACCTAATCCAAGCAAGCATCCGGTGCTCCAACAAACAATCACAGCCGCTTGCATGCCAAAATGTTGGTAAATCCCTTGCAAGGACCACAACAACATAAAGACTGGCAATATCACCATCGATTTAAAACTCATCACACGATCCTTACTCGCCTTCATGCCGCGTGAAACTAAAAACAAGAGAATAAACCAGACCCATAACGGTGTGTGTGTCAGAATTTCTTGCAGCATGTTGATCTCCTTGTGTGGTTGAATCAGAAAGTGAGGCTAGTATGGCAAGTCATTTTTAGCACGTCATGAAGATTGCGATGAGCCGTAAATTAAAGTCGTCAAATGATGCGTAAGCGGCGTGAGTTGCACAGGTGACGCGTGTAGAATGTCAGGTTTTCTTTGTTTGGAAACGCTATGTGGTTCAAGAATTTACAGATATTTCGTCTTACCTCTCCATGGCAAATCACTGCTGAGGAGTTACATACACAACTGTCCCGTATTGCATTCTCACAATGTGCTTCCAATGAAATGCAAAGTCAGGGTTGGGCGCCACCACGCAATAATGAGATGCTGGTACATAGCGTCAATAAACAATTTTTAATTTCGTTGGCGACTGAAAAGAAGTTATTACCATCAAGTGTGATCAATCAGGTCACTAAAGCCCGAGCTTTAGAATTAGAAGAGCAACAAGGTTTTGCTCCTGGCCGTAAAGCAATGAAAGACTTGAAAGAAAGAGTCACCGATGAACTTTTGCCACGTGCATTTGGCGTTAAACGCAATACCTCGGTCTGGATTGATCCGGTCAATCGCTGGTTGGTGATTGATGCGTCCAGCCCCTCCCGCGCCGATGAAGTGGTTAAACTGTTGCTCAAGTGCTGCGATAAACTGCCATTGGAGGGCTTGCGCGTTAAATCTTCACCGCAAGCAGCGATGACATCATGGTTAGCTGGTAACGAAGCTCCTAAGGACTTTACGATCGATCAGGATACAGAACTGAAATCGTCCACAGAAGACAAAGCAACCGTGCGTTATGTTCGCTATACCCTAGAACCAGACGATATTCAAAAGCACATCGCAGCGGGCAAACAATGCACCAAGCTTGCGTTGACTTGGGACGACCGTATCAGCTTTGTCCTGACAGATACGCTGACCATCAAACGCATTAAACCTTTGGACATTCTGGATGAAGATAAAGATAAAGGTACTAACGAAGAAGAGCGTTTTGATGCCGACTTCATGTTAATGACTGCTGAATTAGCAAAGATGATGGATGATATCGTGTTCGCCTTGGATGGGGAACTGGAACCAGCAAAGGCGGCATAAACTTTCTTAAGTTTAATAAAAAAGACGAGTTGGACTCGTCTTTTTTATTGGCCTAAAAATCAGTTGTTGAGAATTGAATTGAGTATCGCTTTGAAAAATGCAAAAAAAAACGAGCTGCCTAAGCAACTCGTTTTTTCTTCTACTGGCGGAGCGGACGGGGCTCGAACCCGCGACCCCCGGCGTGACAGGCCGGTATTCTAACCAACTGAACTACCACTCCTAAACCTGAAAACCTTGTTCTGACTGTAATTATCTGTGGTGGGTGCTGAGAGGCTCGAACTCCCGACCTACGCCTTGTAAGGGCGCCGCTCTACCAACTGAGCTAAGCACCCATATTCTTGCTTAGTCAGATAACTACTACGATGCTGTGTCACCAACATCAACAGAAGCAATATTATAGTACGCTTACTGCTATTTGTCTAGTACCTTTGTAAGTAATTTCGTTTATTTCCTGGATACTACTTACAAAAATCTAGTATTCTCACTTAAAAGCAAAACCCCTCACTGTTTTCACAGAGAGGGGTAGCATTGGGGAGCCTGACGATAACCTACTTTCACACTGGTTGCAGCACTATCATTGGCGCAGAGTCGTTTCACGGTCCTGTTCGGGATG
>NZ_JBMPOQ010000021.1:0-25966 GCF_049340505.1 Undibacterium sp. Dicai25W
TTATGCAGATGTTGTCGCTTTCGCGTCAATTTCATCAAATCAAACCGCCGGAGTTGCTGGCTGCTGCTTCTTTCTTACTTCCCGTTTTAGCGGGAGGCGAACTATAGCAAAGTTTAGTGCTGTTACGCAAGGGGAATTTGGAAAATGATTTATATCTTAAAGAAAGGCTAAGCAAACATAGAACCCGTCATCAAAACGAATGCTCAAACTTGGTCTACTATTCTGTCTACTATTCTGATTACTCATCAATTACTACGCTTTCATTAGAAATATTAGAGATCGAACAGCATCATGAACTATTTACTATTCGACGAACAATTGGACACTCCCTGGACTGAAGCCTTATTTCCCGGAGCAGTCATACTAAGACGGTACGCGGTTGAACGTGCGGATACACTGATCTCTGAATTGGATGCAATACTTCGACAAGCGCCGCTACGCCAAATGAAAACGCCTGGTGGTCGCACTATTTCAGTTCAGAATACGAGCTGCGGTGAGTTCGGCTGGATA
Organism: Undibacterium sp. Dicai25W; assembly: GCF_049340505.1. Classification (NCBI taxonomy): domain Bacteria; kingdom Pseudomonadati; phylum Pseudomonadota; class Betaproteobacteria; order Burkholderiales; family Oxalobacteraceae; genus Undibacterium; species Undibacterium sp. Dicai25W. Next base: position 511 of record NZ_JBMPOQ010000021.1, read on the forward strand.
TCGGATACACACGGCTATCGCTATATTCATTTCGATCCCATCTCACAAGCCCCTTGGCCAGCGATGCCACAGGGGTTCAAAGATTTGGCAATCGACGCAGCTCGAGCGGCGGGATTCGACAAGTTCATCCCAGATAGTTGCCTGATCAATCGCTATTTGCCCGGAACAAAACTATCACTACATCAAGACAAAGACGAACTGGATTTTAATCACCCTATTGTTTCCGTCTCATTAGGAATGCCTGCAATATTTGTGTTTGGCGGCTTACAACGTAGCGACCCGCTCAGTAGTATTAAACTCGAACATGGTGATGTTCTGGTGTGGGGCGGCCCTGCGCGTCTGCTGTTTCATTGTGTCAAATCCGTCAAAGATCAACCGCATGCCATACTGGGCTCTCAACGTATTAACCTGACGTTTAGACGCGCAAAATAAACCTGACATCTATGCGATACTTGCAAACAAATACACAACGCGAGGCAGGTTCATGGCATTTTCACTCGATAATTTGCTGGTTATAGGAATTTCTTCACGCGCCTTATTTGATCTGGAAACGGAAGACGCGATTTTTCAAACCCAAGGTCTCGACGCATTTCGTCAACATCAACTGGAGAATGAAAATACAGTCCTTAAGCCAGGTGCTGGTTATGCCTTAGTCAAAGCACTATTAAGGTTAAATACACTCCTACCCGATGAAAGAATGGTGGAGGTGGTGGTCATGTCACGCAACTCTTCTGAAACGTCGTTACGTATTTTCAATTCCATCCAACATTACGGACTGGACATTACTCGTGCTGCATTGACAGGTGGCGCACCGCTGGCTCCCTATCTGAATGCGTTTAATGTCAGTTTATTTTTGTCCTTACATGAAGATGATGTGCAAGCTGCCATCAATTCTGGAGTTGCCTCAGCGATGCTTTACCCTATGCCTCCCAACGCTGCGGATATGGAGCAAATCCGGATTGCCTTTGACGGTGACGCGGTACTTTTTTCGGATGAATCCGAACGAATCTACCAACAACAAGGTGTAGAGGCATTTGAATCGCACGAGCGAGAAAACGCTAAAAAGACTTTACCGGATGGTCCATTTGCACGTTTATTGCGAGCGCTGTCGTATTTGCAAAATCATTTCAAAACACCAGACGGGAGAGCATTCCCACTGCGCACAGCACTCGTCACGGCGCGCGCGTCTCCAGCCCATGAACGCGTGATCCGCACCTTGCGCGCATGGGACATTGCGATAGATGAAACTTTCTTTATGGGTGGCGTGAATAAATCAGCAGTCTTATCCGCATTCAAGCCACATATGTTTTTTGACGATCAACATGGTCACTGCCTGACAGCATCTGATGTTGTTCCGACTGGGCGGGTCCCGATTAAGCAAACACCTGCGCAAACAAATTAATTTGTTCAAATAAAAAAGCCGGAGCATGTTCGCGCTCCGGCTTTTTAAACAATCATCAAAACTTAGCGTTGCGCCACAACATCCACCACACACAGTGCCGTCATATTCACAATACGACGAACGGTAGCAGACGGCGTCAGGATATGGACTGGTTTTGCACAACCAAGCAAGATCGGACCAATCGCGACATTGTTACCAGCCGTTGTTTTCAACAAGTTATAAGCAATATTCGCTGCATCGATATTTGGCATCACCAACAAATTCGCGTCGCCTTTCAAACTGGAACCCGGCATCATTTTTTTGCGATAACTAGCATCCAAGGCGGTATCACCATGCATTTCGCCATCAACTTCCAGATCCGGCGCATCACGTTGAATGATCGCTAAAGCTGCACGCATTTTTTGTGCGGACTCGCTGTTGCTGGAACCAAAATTAGAATGCGACAGCAAAGCCGCTTTTGGTAACAAGCCAAAACGACGCATTTCTTCTGCTGCCAGGATCGTAATTTCGGCGATTTGTTCCGCAGTTGGATTTTCGTTCACATGGGTATCAACCAACACCAACTGACGATCCGGCAATACCAGACCGTTCATCGCTGCATAGACATTCACGCCTTCACGCTTACCTAGGACCTGATTGATGTAATTCAAATGCAGGCCAGTAGTACCAAAGGTGCCGCAAATCATGCCATCGGCATCGCCTTTATGGATCATCATGGCACCGATTAAGGAATGGCGACGACGCATTTCCAATTTTGCGTATTGTTCTGTGACACCTTTACGGCAAGTCATTTCGTAATAAGCTTGCCAGTATTCGCGGTAGCGTGGATCGAACTCTGGGTTAATGACTTTGAAGTCAACGTCAGGACGCAGGCGCAAACCGAATTTTTCTATGCGTTGTTCCAGAATATGCGGACGACCAACCAGAATTGGCGCTGCCAATTTTTCGTCGACGATCACTTGTACGGCACGCAATACACGCTCTTCTTCACCTTCAGCAAAGACGATGCGTTTACGTTCCATTGGCGCTTTTTTAGCGATCTGGAACAGTGGTTTCATGAAAGTGCCACTGTGATAGACGAACTGCTGCAGTTTTTCTATGTAGGCTTGCATGTCTTTGATCGGGCGCGCAGCAACGCCACACTCTTCAGCGGCTTTAGCAACGGCCGGTGCGATCTTGATCATCAGACGTGGATCAAATGGTTTAGGAATCAGGTATTCAGGTCCAAACGATAAATTGCTGATGCCATAGGCCGATGCTACGATATCGGACTGCTCTGCTTGTGCCAACTCAGCAATCGCATGTACCACAGCGATTTCCATTTCACGAGTAATCGTCGTTGCACCGCAATCGAGCGCGCCACGGAAAATATACGGAAAGCACAAGACGTTATTCACCTGATTCGGAAAGTCAGAACGTCCGGTCGCCATGACAGCGTCGTCACGGACGGCTTTAACTTCTTCCGGCAAAATTTCTGGTGTCGGATTCGCCAATGCCAAAATCAAAGGGCGCGGCGCCATTTGCGTGACCATGTCTTGCTTCAATACGCCTGCAGCAGACAAGCCCAGGAAAATATCTGCGCCAGGGATCACATCGCGTAAGCTGCGCGCTGTAGTGTCTTGCGCAAAACGTTCTTTGTCCGGATCCATCAACTCAGCACGGCCTTTATAAACCACACCAGCCAGATCAGTCACAAAAATATTTTCAATTGGAAAACCAAGATCAACGATCAGATCCAGGCAGGCTAACGCAGCAGCGCCAGCACCGGAAACCACCAATTTCGCTGTTTTAATATCTTTTTGAACAACTTTTAAGCCGTTCATGATTGCCGCGCCAACGATAATCGCAGTGCCATGTTGATCATCATGGAAGACGGGGATCTTCATGCGTTCACGCAGCTTACGCTCGATGTAGAAGCATTCTGGCGCTTTGATATCTTCGAGGTTAATGCCGCCGAAAGTAGGTTCCAGAGAGGCAATGATGTCGACCAGCTTGTCTGGATCAGGTTCATTGATTTCGATATCGAACACATCGATGCCAGCAAACTTTTTAAACAGTACGCCCTTACCCTCCATCACTGGCTTTGATGCCAGTGGACCAATATTACCCAAGCCCAACACAGCAGTGCCGTTGGTGATCACACCAACCAGATTGCCACGTGCTGTGTATTTGAAAGCAGCGGCAGGGTCGGCGACAATTTCTTCACAAGGAGCAGCAACACCAGGAGAATACGCAAGTGCCAAATCACGTTGATTCGTCAACTGCTTGGTTGGCGTGACGCTGATTTTTCCTGGCGTCGGATGCTCGTGATATTCGAGTGCTGCCTGGCGCAATTGTTGACGTATTTGCTCTTTTTGATCTGCTGACGAATCCATGTGGTAGGCCTTTTTTCTATTTTGCTTACGGAAAACTGAAGTTTGCCTGTGATTCTATCAGAGGGAATCTTCTAACTTTATACGTATTTGTACGACTTCTATGCTTTTAGCGCATAAGGATATACATGATATTATCAAATTAAAAACTAAATATCCTAAAAACACGCAGTTTAAGATGTTGACGTGACGAACGATTGTGGATAGTCGGCTCGCTGTAAATTGCTTAATACATTGCACGTCTAATCTACAACTTTAATTTCATCAACAATCTCAACGTAAAATGAGTTTTTCTAACGAAGGAACGATTCCGTCTGGACACCGCAACTTCCTTGAGTACAATGCCTATATGCTCTCAGAATTCGATTTAATCAAGCGCTACTTTGCGCGACATACAAAGCCCGATGAACATCTTGCCCTAGGTATAGGCGATGATTGTGCATTATTAAACATCACACCTGGCATGCAAATGGCGATCTCCAGCGACATGTTGGTGTCTGGGCGTCATTTTTTCCCTGATGCAGATCCTTACCTGCTTGGTCATAAATGCCTGGCGGTCAATTTATCGGATCTGGCGGCGATGGGGGCCAAGCCCGTCGGTTTTACGCTCGCATTTTCTTTACCAGAAGCCAATCCGGCATGGTTGGAGAAATTTTCGAAAGGTTTATTTGCGCTTGCTGATCAACACCAATGCCGTTTGATTGGTGGCGATACAACGAAGGGTCCACTAAATATCTGCATTACTATTTTTGGCGAATTACCGCTCTCGATGGCCTTGCGTCGTGACGCCGCTCAAGTTGGTGATGATATTTGGATTTCTGGAAATCTTGGCGATGCCCGTTTGGCACTAGCTGGTTACTGGCGTGAGCTGGAGCTTAGCCCGGCTGACCAATTGCAAGCAGCAACACGCATGCACCAGCCGACACCGCGGGTTGCACTCGGTATCGCACTACGTGGAATTGCCCATGCTGCACTCGATATTTCAGATGGATTAGTCGGCGATCTCGGCCATATTCTTGAGTCTTCACGTGTAGGCGCTAGCTTAGCAATTGATGCTATGCCTGCGGGACCAATATTGCAGCATTTTCCGCCAGCATTGCGACGCCAATTCACGTTGTCGGGTGGGGATGATTATGAACTATGCTTTACTGCACCAGCAGAACGGCGGGCAGAGGTCGTCGCTGCGGCGGCCTCAGCGAATACTATGGTTACGCGCGTCGGACGCATCGATGCGGAACCTGGCTTACGTTTTCTGGATCAGCATGCCAATCCGGTTAGCCTCTCTTTACAATCCTTCGACCATTTCACCACGCCATGACAAGTACAGCTCCAGCGCAAAGTAGCAAAATAAAAAAAGCGACAGCTCAATTTATGTTCAGCCATCCGGCACATATTCTGGCGCAAGGCTTTGGTAGCGGCCTTTCCCGCATTATGCCAGGTACGGCCGGTACATTATTGGCGTGGTTGATATTCGATCTTTTTAGCCAACGCTGGCCGGATATTTTTACGCCTAGCCATTGGCTTTGGATTATCTCCATCGGTTTTTTTGTGGGCGTTTGGGCGTGTAAGATCACCGGAAAAAATATAGGGGTGGCTGATCATGGCAGCATGGTCTGGGATGAAATTATTGCGTTTTGGCTGGTTCTGCTGTTAGTCACGCCAGCCGATCTCAAGACACAGTTTTACGCATTTATCATTTTTCGCTTTTTTGACATGTTGAAGCCACCGCCTATTCGTTATTTTGATCAGCGCTTTAAAGGTGGTTTCGGGGTCATGTTCGATGACATCGTAGCGGCGTTTTTTACCTTGCTTAGTTTTGCAGTGTGGAGACACTTTTAGCAACGATGAGTAAATGTGCGCTGCAAATAAACTATTCATTGATAACAGACTTCAAATGCTGCGCACATGGTGGTAAAGTAAGTCTGCAATAGAATCAAAAAGCAGCCAAAAAACAGCTAGGGGAGACATCATGCTAAATGCTATTGAACTTGCAATACAGGTCGGTGAAGAACTCAAATCAAGAAAGCTCTTACTGGCTGTTGCTGAGTCTTGCACAGGCGGCGGGATTGCCTACGCTGTTACTGAGGTAGCTGGCTCTTCTGAATGGTTTGATTGTGGCTTTGTCAGTTACTCCAATTCGTCTAAAACCGAGTTACTAGATATCTCTGCGGCACTGATTGCACAACATGGCGCTGTCAGCGAAGAAATCGCCGCAGCAATGGCTGAAAGTGCCATTGCAAACTCAGAAGCCCATGTCTCCTTATCCACAACAGGCATCGCAGGTCCTACTGGCGCGGTACCCGGAAAACCTGTCGGTACCGTCTGCTTTGGCTGGAAAGTTGGCGGTGTAACGCACACCGAACGTCGGATATTTTCTGGCGACCGACGTGCCGTTAGGGAACAGACAATTGTTTACGCTCTCGACAGGTTGCTGCGCTACCTGCGTGAGATGTAATTCGCGGATTTAAAAAGACTATTTTAGTGTCTGGAATCGTTCCGATACACTACGGTTTAACACATACTTAAAAACCAAGTTGTGCTAGCACGCTACCGAAGCTGATATTAATCACGAGATTTCATTAACAATTGATCCAATAAAACCGATTGAATTTTATCGGTTTTCATTTCCTGATTAAGTTCTACGCGTAATTTTTCACGAACTAAATCGAAGCCTTCTTCAGAATGAAGATCATTTGGATCGATTTTTGTCATGACAATCGGTAAAAGCTGCATCAAAGTTACTTTATTTGTGTTGAGCCACTCCCTATCTTTCTTTTCGACTTGTAAAGTAATTTTTATCCTGACCACGTTGTTGTCAACGTTCACCACGGTCTCAGGTAAAGTCAGGTAGGTCGGGGTCTCGCCGTCGTCAGCAATGACCTTGACGTAAAAAATAGCGACAAAAACTGCTAAAAATCCACATAACGCGACAATTGCAGCATACAAAGCAAAATTATCGCTTTTGCCTTCCTTTTTTTTCTTGCTTGATTTATTAGAACTATTCGATCTGGAAACAGACTTCTGCGGTTTCAGCAATTCTGGAACAACGGGTTCCTTGACAACGGTAGATGGAGTCCCCACCGTATTAGCAGAGATCTGAGGCTCAGAAACAGGCGAATCGGGTAGCAGAGGTGACGGAAGATACTCCTCAAGCATATCGGTGCGCGCGTTGGCATCAATATCAAGGTCGAAAAAATCCAGTGCCTCAGATTTAGCTGGGGGACTAGCTACGCCTTCAAAATCTAGCTGCGCACTCAACAAGCTCGCTTTGTTCTTTTCGTTCGGCATAATGAAATCAGGAATTCATCCAACCAGCGATTGTAACCCAAATAAAATTTCACGAAGGAAACTTATCATAGCAAAAAGTTCATGAATTTTAAAGGAAGGGAAATGTCTATTTAAATAAGTCAATTGCTCAATAGCTAAGAATTTGCAAAGCGGCCGAATCTAGATGCAGCGCAGCACGTTACAAACTAAGGATATTATATCCTTCGCTGTTTCGATTATGATGTGCTGTTTTTTTTATTTGCTACAGTCCCTCCAATGCTTCCTACTTTTTCCTCAACAGAAAGAAATTCCGCTTTAGATAATATCAAAGGGGTACTGATATTTTTGGTCGTATTTGGACATTTCATCGAATTGCATATCGCCAATGATAGTTTTTTACGTCCAATCTGGATCTTTGTATATGCGTTTCATATGCCAATGTTCGCGTTGGTATCTGGGATATTCTCCAAAACAATCGTCGATGAAAAACAAGCATTACAACTCATCAAAAATATCGTTGCACCGCTGATTGCTTTTGAACTGATCTACGAATGCACGGAATATGTGTTAGTTGGCAAATTCAGTGTCTACGCCGGCTTAGTCGCTCCCTATTGGATGCTGTGGTATCTGATGAGTTTATTATCATGGCGCCTGATGTTACCGCTATTTTTGAGAATGCAGTTTCCGGTTGCACTGTCATTAATTCTGGCCTTGGGAACAAGTTATTCTGAACATGCAGGGTATTTGTTGAGCAGTTCTCGTACCTTGTTATTTTTCCCTTACTTTTTGGTGGGTGCATTGATTGGTCCCGAATTATTCTCATCTAAAGAAAATGATAGACGATTGATCATCATCTCCTTGCTGATCGTCGCTATTGCAATCTCAAGCATTTTCTTCTTACCGCCGCTATTCGATTACCGTTGGTTGTACGGCAGTTTTTCTTTGAATCGCCTCGGGATGGCAAATATAACCGGGACGCTATATCAGATGCTGCAATACACCGTATCTTGCGTACTTGGCTTAGCATTACTCTACTTACTGAGCCGCAAAGACTTGGGATTATCGAGGATAGGTAAGCAATCGATGTATGTGTTTCTGTGGCACGGTATGACCTTAATCATTTTGCAACAATCTGGGATTTTACCTGCCATATTGCGCATGGAGCCTACCGCCAGACTGTCAATTTCCTTGTTATGTAGCGCTGTGATCGTATACCTGACGGCGCACCCCTATTGCGAACGCCTGACGCAAAAAATAATCTTGCAACCAATGGCGGCATTATTAACAGGTCGCATAAAAAAACTTGCGGCGTCACCAGCAGAAACGCTGCCGAAGAAATCGATCGCTGCTGAATAATTTTTGCTGCAATTGAGCACGCTTTTTACTTTTTTGCTTTTTACTTTTTTGCTTTTTACTTTTTTGCTTGTTACCTGTTAAGCGAAAGAGACAAAACGCCCTGGCTTCAAAATTTCTATTTCTGAAACCAGGGCGTTTTTTATGTGCGATTACTGATCGATCATCAGTTTTTAATTCACTAACTGTTACTTAGTTTGGATATTATCGCCATCAAATTGCTGCGGATTTTTACCGTGGATGCCACTGTAAAACTTCTTAATTTCTTCCATGTCGGCAAGCAGGTCACCGGTTGGCATAAACATTTTTCCGATACCCGCAGTTTTAAGAGAAAAATCGAGATATCCGAGTGCAATTGGTACACCAGCTCCCAAAGCGATATAGTAAAACCCGGTTTTCCAGTGCGTGACTTTGCCGCGGGTTCCTTCCGGTGGAACAATCACTGTCAGACGTTGATTGGCATGAAATGCATCAACTGTGCTTTGTACTAGATTACCCGAGCGGCTACGATCAACGGCAATCCCGCCCAGCCAATGCATTACGTGACCGAAAACAGGCGGAAATAGGCTTGCCTTCCCCATCCAATAAACACGTAAGCGCAGCGCAAAACAAACCATCAAGGTGTATGGAAAATCCCAGTTACTAGTATGTGGTGCCGCAATGAGCACGTATTTTTGCTCGCTGGGAGCTTGCCCCTCAATACGCCACCCCAGCAAGCGCAACATAGTGACGGAAATCCAGCGTGCCAGAGAATTAATCAACGGGGTTTCAAAAATAGTTAAATGCATGCCGTAAGTCTTTGATATCAAAAGAGAAATTCGTCCCCTTCCAGAACGAGACGGCATTATAGGGAGATATCTTAAAAGGGGGAAATTTTTCTTTAGTACGACTGGACTATTTTTTACCGATGAACGTCAATTTATCGCCGTATAGAAATTTCAGCAACAGCAGAAACGAGCAAAAACTAGCAGAAGCTTATTATTTGTGTATCCAGTTAAGTATGTCATCCCACTGGAGTAAGTCTTTCTCCACCCGGGACGGCGCAACATCCCACAGCGTGGCTCCGTGAGCCGCGAGCTGGACATAATTTTGGGTATCACGCAAATAGCCTAATACGGGTAAATCTAATTGCTGCACATAGTGCGTAAGTTGATCAGCTGCGCGACTACGGGCATTGACTCGCATACCCAAAATACCGACTTCGCATTTTTGCTCACGCTTGGCTAGTTTCTTAAAAAACTCTTCAGTTGCCAAAATATCAAAGATAGATGGCTGTAATGGAACAACCACTTTATCCGCCAACTTTAATACGGCATCGAGCTTATTTCCTTTCAGACCAGCTGGCGTGTCCAAAACCACATGTGTTGTACCTTTCGGCGGTTTAGCAATCGCATTGGCATCAATTTCCCACGCCGAAATAGCAGGAAAATGTTCTGGTCTGAGAGCTAACCAGGTACGGGAAGATTGCTGGGCATCAATGTCGCCCAGCATCACTTTATGCCCTTGCGAGGCGAAATAGCCTGCAAGGTTGGTCGCAAACGTACTTTTACCTACGCCACCTTTAGGATTTGCTACGACGATGACTGGCATACGGACATTCCCCACAAGTTGAAATCAGATATCAATATTTACATGTATTCAGCTTGACTCAAAGAGAGCATGTTTGTAACTTTACCTTCTCAGATATTGGGCAACTAGATTTTATTGCCAGCATATTTTGCTAGTTTTGATCGGCAACCAATAACGCCATTTGCTCAACACTGAGGTAACACCATTCGCCTTCTTGTAAATTTAGAGAACTCAACTTCAGTTGCCCGATCGCTGTACGTTGCAAGGCTGCGCAATGATTACCTGCAGCAGCGAGCATACGCTTGACCTGATGATATTTACCTTGTTCCAGGACAATTTCTATCTGATTCGTATCCAATTGACGACACCACAGCGCAGCTAACGGTGCGGGTTCGTCATGTAATTGCACACCACTCAACAGAGAATTCACGAGTTCAGTAGTTACTGGTTCTGCCGTAGTAGCTTGATAAACTTTAGGAATGTGCCGTTTAGGTGAAGACTGTGCGTGGATAAAAGGCCCATCGTCCGACATTAATAACATGCCAGTCGTATCATGGTCTAATCGTCCGACTGGCTGCACATCGCGCCAGGTAAATTGTTCTGGCAATAAAGTCAATACTCCGGGGTGATGACTAGGCTTGCGAGAGCATTCAAAATTCGCGGGTTTGTTGAGCGCAATATATATATGCTCGCGATATTCCCAGTCTTCATCAAAAATACGAAACACCAAGCCTTCCGTCTCAACGGTCAGTTTATAGTCATCAACGACTTCGCCAGCAATACTGACTTCGCCGTCGGATAGCAGTTCACGGCAATATTTGCGTGAACCAAAGCCCTGCGATTGCAGGATACGATCTAAGGATAATTTACTCATACTGCAACTTTAGCAGATCAGCCCCATGCAAGGCTAGCGCGCAAAAGCCAAATCAATACTCCAAGTCAATACAAGTGACAAGTATAAGTATTTAAATGACATTAGTTTTGCTCATCCGCAATTTTTGCAATACGAGGAAGCACAATCGTGAAACTTGTTCCTTTACCCACGATACTATCGACAGAAATATCCCCGCCTAGTACGTCTTTAATCAGGTTGTACACAATATTTAAACCTAATCCGCTACCACCTTGCCCAAGCCGAGTTGTAAAAAATGGATCAAAAATACGTCCTAAGTTGACTGGAATTATCCCTTTGCCGTTATCTTTAACGATAATTTCAATTCGATCAATGTCAAAAAAACGTGCACTGATCGTCACCGTTCCTCTACTTTCGCCCCCAAATGCATGAATGAATGCATTGTTAATCAGATTGGTCATGACTTGTCCCATCGCGCCCGGATAGCTATCCATCATCATTTTCTCTGGAATATCCGAAACCACTTCGTGTTTGGTTTTACGTATCATGGGGCCGAGGGTGAGTATCAGTTCGCTCACCATTTCATGGAGGGCAAAAACGCGCCGGTTGGCACTGGTACGATCAACCGCCACTTGTTTAAAACTAGTAACCAGTTCAGAAGCTTTACTCAAATTACGCAGAAGCAAATCTGTTCCCATTCTGGCATTTTTTAAATACTCTTCTAATGCAGATTTACGTAAGCCGTGACTGTACTGCTGCAAAATATCATCTGTTTGTTCTTGTAAGGTACTGGCAACTGTGACGCTGGTACCGATTGGTGTATTGAGTTCATGCGCAACACCTGCCACCAATGATCCAAGAGCTGCCATTTTTTCGGTTCGCAATAACTCTTGCTGAGCGCGTTGCAAGTTCTCAAGCACTACTGTGAGTTCATTATTTGCTTCTTCCAACTCGTGCGTCCTTTCTGAGACACGACGTTCCAGCGTAACATTCATGTTGAGAATGTCTTTTTCATTCTGACGTTTTTCGGTGATATCTTCTTGCACAAGTATCAAAAATGGCTCGTCACCAAAGCGAATTAAACGTCCGGATATTTGACATAACAACGTCTTATCTTCTGTGCCACAACGTAGCCATGCCTCAAACCCCTGCAACTCGCCATCTCGCTCAAGTAGCCGCAGGACTTGCGCATAATCTTCGGAATTGCGCCATAGGTCTTCTTGTATTTCCAGATTGCTGAGTATTGTTTCAGCCGACCACGCAAACTGCCGCACCCAAGCATCGTTAACGTCGACGATCCGGTACTGATTATTTTTACGCAAAACACTCATCGCTACCGGCGAAGCCTGAAAAATTCCTATGAATTTTTCTTCAGTGTCACGCAAGGCCTGCTCAACGCGTAAACGCTCTTTGAGTTCTTGTTGCAAGATAATATTTTGCTGTTCTCTTTCAGAAATCAGTTGCCCAAGATTGAGTCGCATTTGATTCAGACCGGATGCTAAATTTCCGATTTCATCCTGACGTTGTAACACTAAGGGCTCATCTAGTTTGCCGCTGGCGAGCTTTGCAGTAGCGGCTTGGAGTGCTTGAATAGGACGCACGATACGCCGGTCAAATAAAAACCATATTAATGCGAACGAGAAAATTACCTGTGCGACAAGACCTGCGCCAAGTTTAAAAATGTCATCTAACAAATCCCGATTGACATATTCAGTTGTCATTTCCAGGACGACTTTACCAATCACTTTCGTTTCGAGGTAAATTGGACGTTCTTCTTTTAGGGTATGAATACCGGGCTTACGGACTTTATCACTGCGAACAAAAACATTACCAGCTTCGTCGGTCACAACGAGGCTGATCACCTCACGATTTCGCATGACTGCTTGCACGAATTGCTTACTAACTTCTTTATCGACGTTCCAAAGCGGAACTTCCATCGCTTTAGATAACATGTCGGCATTTTGCGCCATCGGCACGCGTATGCGCAGCTGTAATTCACGCTCATACCTCGCCACTGTCATGAAGTAACCGAACACCATGGCTGGCAATAAGATACCAAGTGCGACGCCTAATATGGATATTTGTCTTAACGAAAGTTTCCGCAAAATTAACCTCAATCTGGAAACCCTGGGATTATTTGGACTGCTGCTTACGCCACAATTGGATATTGAATGTCACCAATTTATTCATCAAACCTTGCTTGTCCAATACGTATAAAGCTTTAGAAATACGACCTCGCATTTCTGGTGTATTGCAGGGAGATTTATGCGCCATCGTCAAATATAAATTTTCGTTGGCAACCGCAGTTGGCAATGTTTTTACATCATTCATATTCAATTTAGCAACGTACGCCAGACCTGGATCCTCTTCATAGATCAAATAATCCGCCCTGGATAGGTTGAGCATAGCCAAGGCTTGCTCCAGACTAGATACGGTAACGATTTTCAGAGACTCTTTGGCATAGCGATCAAAATCTTCGCCAAAGCTATTATTAATCACGGTGATGCCATTTTTGCCAACCAGATCACTCCATTTACGGTAGACCAATTTACTATTTTTTTTGGTCCAGATAGCCGTCCTGGTTTCGCGAAACGCCGGATAAAAATAATCCATGTAATCAAGGCGCGGCAGGGTAAAAAACGCGCCGGCAATTAAGTCGACATGGCCCAATTTTGCTTCTTCCTGTACTCTGGCCCAAGGTCCGAGATACTTTACCTCAATCGGCACGCCAATTTCTTTCGATAAGGCTTGCATCAATTCTGCATTCGCACCGATCAAATGACTTTCATCTTGCGCATCACGCCATAAAAAAGGGGGGTATTCTGGATTCCCGGTCGCTAACAACTTTTTACATACCTCCTGAGCCTGAGAGGGAGCAGCAAGTAGTTGTAAACTTATCAGAAAAAAGATGCTAGCCACATATAACAACTTGCCTGCTCTAAAATATGGCCTCATTGCAACACCTCTTATTATGATAGAAGAATTTTATTCAGTCTAACGCCTGAATAGTCGCGAGGCAAGATGACAATTTCAAATAAAAAAGACACCTCCAACCAACTGTTCTTTCAAGCAACAATAACTCTGATATGCTTAGCGATCAACGCAGCACAAATTTGTATTAAAAATACAATGAAAGCTAATCCGATTATTCAATGAATTGACATAAAATTCTGCATCCTCTGAATAAAAAATGCACTGTTCAATGAATCCGCCAATATAAAAACCCGCACAAAGCGGGTTTTTATCTTTTTTCTACCGAATTCAATAAGGCAATCTTCACATTTTGGCTTTAATTAACTTGCCCAATTTTTCTATACCTTCGTTGATGCGTTCTGGCGATACAGTAACGAAGGACAAGCGCAGCGTATTTTTTTCTGCTTCGTTGGCGTAGAAAGGACCACCTGGAACAAAAGCGATATTTTGTTGAATCGCTTCATCCAACAACAATTTGCTGTCGATGTGCTTAGGCAAAGTGACCCAGATAAACATGCCGCCTTCTGGACGGGTCCAAGTGACGCCTTGCGGGAAAAACTTCGTCATTGCCTCAAGCATGACATCGCACTGACGTGAATAGAAAGTACGAATCGTCGGAATGTGCTCACCGAGGAAACCATCCTTAATCACTTCATAAACGACCATTTGCGTCAATTGTGCCGTATGCAAATCAGCTGCTTGTTTCGCTTGCTCTAATTTACGAATAAGGGGAACCGGACCGACCACATAACCCAAACGAATACCTGGCGTTAATACCTTAGAGAACGACCCCATGTAAATCACGCCGTTAGGATTCATATTCAACATTTTTGGCAAAGGCTCGCCGCTGTAGCACAAATCACCGTAAGGATTATCTTCAATCAGCGGAATACCCATACGTGCACAGGTCTCTACCAACTCCATACGACGTTCTATCGACAAGGTGCGGCCCGTCGGGTTTTGGAAGTTAGGCAAGGCATACATCAAACGTGCGCCCTCTCCTTTTGCGGCAACGGATGCAGGAATCAGACCATGTTCATCCGTATCAACCGATTCAAATTGTGGTTGATACACAGAGAATGCTTGCAAAGCACCGAGGTAGCTTGGTGTTTCCACCAAAATTTTACTACCTTCATCCACCAATACTTTACCCAATAAATCCAGGCCTTGTTGCGAACCAGATACCATTAAAATTTGCTCGGGCAAAATTTTGCAATCGGCGGTGGACAAGGAGGCTGCAATAAATTCGCGCAAAGGTGCGTAGCCATCGGTCGGGCCATATTGCAATGCCGTTTTACCTTGTTCTGACAACACTTTGTCAAACGCAGCTTTCATGCGTTCAACTGGGAAAGTTTCAGGTGATGGCAAACCACCAGCAAAGGAAATGACTTCCGGACGCATGGTCACTTTTAAAATCTCACGAATAACGGAGCTTTGCAGTTGCTCGGCGCGTTCTGAGAATTTCCAATTGATAGGGGTAGGATTTTCAAGTTTCATGCTGGTCTCACTGGAAGTCATGCCATGTCTGGCAAAATATTGTTATCGTTCAAACTAAGACAAATATCTTGAATTGCCTCAGTCATATTTAGTGCTAATTATGTGACGAATCTGATCAGTTAAGTTCCACGATCATTTCGATTTCTACGCACGCTCCCATAGGGATTTGCGCTACGCCGAATGCGGAACGGGCGTGTTTGCCTTGATCACCAAAAACTTCCGCGATCAATTCAGAGGCACCATTAGTCACCAGATGCTGCTCAGTAAAATCAGGCGTCGAATTGACCAGACTCATCAGTTTCACAATACGCTTAACACGATTCAGATCACCACCGCATGCTGCTTGCAAGGTTGCCATCAAATCAATCGCGACAGCGCGAGCAGCCAATTTACCTTCTTCTGTTGTAATATTTTTACCTAACTGACCAACCCAGACCTTACCATCTTTTTTGGCAATATGACCGGACAGAAACACGGTATTACCAGTCTGTACATACATCACGTAAGCAGCAGCTGGTGCTGCAACGGTAGGCAATTCAATATTCAGTGCTTGGAGTTTTTCGTAAAAGGACATGGTCATTCCAAAAAAGTGGTGGCGCAGCCAACCAGAGTGGTAAAAACAAATACGGTGCAATAATGCAATGCCAATAAGGCAATTTGAAACACACGTAGATGCTACGCATAGCTCTCTATTGTATGCCTGCCATTGCCCGATTCATACCCCCAAATTCAAGTGGTCTTATTGATTTTATTTGGTCAGCTTGCAATTTTGCCCTACTCTAACGATGAATCTTCATTTGTCGCCCCAGACTGACGGTAACGACCACCGCCACGGCAAATAGCATATTGATCAGATTCAAGGACTCGCCGACGATCATTGCCGCACCTAATAAGCTCATAAACGGCTGCAATAATTGCACCTGCCCTACCCTTGCAATACCGCCAGTCGCCAGGCCTTTATACCAAAACAAAAAACCAATAAACATAGAAAACACCGACACATAGGCGAACCCACCCCAAGCCGCAGTGGATGCGTGCAAGCCGTACTGTAAATAACTCCAGATACTCAGACTCAGGGTCACAGGAAAAATCAAGATGAGCGCCCAGGAAATGACTTGCAAACCACTCATACTTTGCGCCAATCTGCCGCCTTCGGCATAGCCCATCGCTGCCAGAATGACGGCCCCGAACAGCGCGAAATCTGCCCATTGCAAACGACCTGCACCTTGCATTAAGGCAAACCCCAGCACCAATCCGCTACCCAGCACCGCCATCAACCAAAATCCTAAAGAAGGCCTCTCATGAAAACGTAATGCTGCAAATAGTGCTGTCGCCAACGGTAAAATTCCCAGCACGATCGCGCCATGCGCAGCGGGCACTTGATGCATTGCGAGGGTACTCAACAAAGGAAAGCCTAAAACGACGCCGCAGGCTATGATAAATAATGGTTTCAGTTCAGATCGCTGTGGTAGACGTGCTTTTTGCAACCACATCATCAAGCCCGCCAAAATTGCCGCTACAACAGCGCGTCCCATCGAAACAAACACGGGATTAAGCTCTGCCACGGCAAGTCGTGTGAAAGGCAAAGTCAGACTAAAAATAGCAACGCCCACAAAGCCCAGCCACATACCTTTGACTTCCAGTTTTTGTTGTTTCAATGCGAGGGTGCTCATATTTTTTCCAATGCAATTCGATGTCAGGTTTAGAAATTATTTATAGACTAAACATCCAGACCGCAGTCAACGCCAGCGATATCCCCATGCACAGGTTAAAGCGACGTAGGCGCTGCCCGACTGACAACCAATGACGTAATTTGTCGCCCATCCATGCCCACGTAAGCAAACTTAGCGCACTAGGCAAAGCAAAACCCAGACTCATCCACCCCATACGAGCAAAAAATTCGCTTTGTCCTATTGCATAGGTTGAGGTTGCGGCAACCAACATCATCCAGGCTTTCGGATTCACCATTTGAAACACTGCGGCCTGTTTGACGCTCAACGGTTGCATGCTGTTGCTGTCAGACAAGGTAGCAGAAAAACACAAACGCCAGGCGAGCCACAACAGATAGCCGTTGCCGGCAATCTTCATCACTAATACCAAGTGCGGATGACCTGACAAAACTGACGCTCCACCAAGGCCAATCGCCCACATCATGAGCACAAATCCCAACGGTACACCCATCACCTGCGGCAATGCCGCGCGCAAACCGTGATTGACGCCAGTAGTGGCAGCAATCGCCACATTCGGACCGGGTGTAAAAGAGCCTATCCAGGCGAAGATGGAAAAGGCGATAAATTCTGTAAATGGCATGTGGTGTCCTGCTTCCGGCGGAAAATTTGGCGCGTTTTGTTTTTAAATGATGTTCAATGCTAATGGTGTCTGTCATGTACGAATGCAATCTGAAACAGAATACGCATTGGCGACAGAACCATCTTCGGCACTGCACTCTTTTTCATCAGCGTTTGTGCTATCCTAAACGCAAAAACCAATACAGTACCAATACACAAAAAACGATAATCACCACACTGTTCTGGTCAATTCCCCAATACAGACTGCCAATAACGAAGAAACGAAGAAAAGCTCATGCAAACGCCTACCTTTTATATTTCGCGCGACTCCGGGGATTCTCTGGTAGAACAAATTGTGGCAGCAGTTGCCAACCGTATCGACGACAAGTTGCTGCGTACGGGTGCGCGTATGCCTTCGATCCGGCAATTTGCTGATGAACAGCATGTATCACGTTTCACGGTGGTCGAAGCGTATGACAGGTTGGTCGCCAAGGGCTATCTGGAATCACGTCGCGGCGCAGGTTTTTTTGTCCGTGAACGAGCATCGATGCTGAGTAATGCCCCCGTCGCAACGCAGGCCGTAACTGGCTCGCAGCAAATGGATGTGGTGTGGCTGGTGCGCAATATGTTTCGCCAATTACCACCTCAAAAAATGCCGGGTTCCGGCGTATTACCACATGATTGGCTCGATGGTGAATTGGTCGCGAACGGCTTACGAGCGATCAGTCGTCTGAATCAAAATTTGTTACTGCATTACGGTACGCCACAAGGGTTTCTGCCGCTGCGTCAGCAATTGCAACTCAAACTGGCTGAGCTGGAAATCGCCGCAGCACCAGAACAAATCGTGATGACAACCGGCGTGACGCAAGCATTGGATCTGGTCGCCCGTGAATTTACACGTCCTGGCGATACCATTTTTGTCGATGATCCGGCGTGGTTTTTGATGTTTGGATCGTTTGCGATTCTTGGTGCCAAAGTGATCGGTATTCCGCGCCTGCATGATGGTCCCGACGTCGCTAAATTGGCAGAACTGGCAGCAATACACAAACCGAAGTTGTATATCATCAACTCAGTCATGCACAATCCGACCTCGACTTCATTGTCAGCGGCCAAAGCATTTCAAGTGTTGAAAACTGCGGAGTTACATGACTTCATTGTGGTGGAAGATGATATTTACTGCGATATGCATCCCGGCAGTGCCGTGCAATCGGCGACCCGCATCGCTGCGCTGGATCAACTAAATCGTGTCATTTATCTGGGCGGATTTTCTAAAACACTGGCCGCCAATTTGCGCGTTGGTTTTATCGCGACTTCAGCAGAACTGGCTATCCGCTTATCCGATCGCAAGATGCTATCAACACTCACGACAACGGAAATCGGCGAACGTGTCGTGTACAAAATTCTCTCCGAAGGTCACTATCGAAAACATGTTGATCGTATCCGCGTGAAGCTCGATGGCGTCAGAGATGACATCACCAAGCGACTCGAACATATAGGCATCAAAGTTGATTATCGCACTCCGGCGGGGATGTTTTTGTGGACAGAAACTGGTGTGGATACCAACAAGCTCACCGAGAAAGCCCTCGAGCAAGGATACCTGCTTGCGCCAGGTAGTTTGTTCTCCCCCCACCAGGCACCGTCGACCAAAATGCGTATCAACATCGCTGCGATGTCAGATGCAGGTGTGTGGGACTTTTTAAAAAATGAACTGCGCTAAAAAATTTTCAACCAAATTGCGTGATTTAGAACAATTTAAGCAACCATAAAAGTCGACACTTTACCCTTGCCACGAGCATCGCCGGCACGATGCAATAAAGCAGACACATTGTCACCTTCGCGCATCGTTGCCACACCTATCGTGGCATCAATTTTGATTTCTTTGCCGGATACGGTCACAGGCATAGACACAACAGTGGTGCGGGTACGTCCGGCGATTTTTTCTGCATCGTTTGCCGCTGCTTCAGGCAACAAAACACAAAACTCATCACTACCGTAACGCGCCAGATTATCGTAGGACCGCATAACCCGCTTAATACGACGGGTTACCTCGACAAGAATAATATCGGCAGTTTCCGGGCCGTATTCATCATTAATTTTTTTAAAATCTGTAACATCCAGCACTAGCATTGACATCGGTTTTGTCAAACGCGCATGACGTTGTAATTCAGCTTCGGCAATTCGCATAAATTCGCGCCAATTGGCCACACCCGTTACCGGATCAATACTTGCCTGACGTTCCAATTCTTGCTCGGCACTTAACAACTTACGGCGATAGCGATGCACGTAACTGGCAATGGCATGACCAGTCACAGCACTCGCTGGCAACATCATAGCAACGCCAAGCGAATATCCATAATAAGGTGCATGTTTGAATACCATCAGAAGTAGTGAAACAATCACAAAACTCACCACCGGTAGACGCAACATCTTGAGAGGCAGCGGCACCACAATGAAGGTCATCAGACAACCCCAGATATCGATTAGGTAATGTCCGAAGTAATCTCTTGGCGTGCAGGCGTTGCTGACCAGTTGCATCAGCATGACCAGCACCACCCAACGGAGTAAATATTTATCGATGACAGGCGCCGCACCCAGCACCTTCAATTGCTGTAAAAACCACCAGGAACAGGCCAGAACAAAACCTCGCATCGACAACAACACTACCGAAGTCACAGAAAATTCGTGGAACAACAAATCGATAAAGCTGAGTGGCAGCAAAGACCACATCAATACCCGCACCACCAAGCGTGCCTGGATTCTGTCTTGATTCTGGAAATAGGTTCGGTATTGTTCATCAGGAATTTCTTGATACGTCGTTTGCATTTTAAATACCTATCATACTCAGGATTTATTATTAAAAAAACATTATTACAAACTATATCACTACCTAAGCTCAGATCCCAATGTTTATCGGATCTGCCGCAAATTTGCTTCGACAATGATGCGCATCATTCATTGCACTCACTCGCAAGTCACAGATATTCTGGCGGCGCACTTCGGTATTTTAGATAGAAAATTATGGTTTTTTAGGATGAAAGCACATATCTATGCTACATTCTCATCCACCTTTTTACGCGCTCACTATGCACATTATGCCCTTCACATCGCAGTTTGCTGACATTTTTACAGGTTTTCCACCTGTTTTCAGCAATGACTTGCGTTGTTGTTGCTGTTGAGGCTGCATTATCTATTGCCGATTAACACCGTGACGAAAGTCCGTTAATCGCGCGCACCAAGTTCTTTCAATTTCTTACTCTTTTTCATTGTTAAACCAAGATGGACATACTTCTTTACGATAACTGGGAACGCCGCCTGCGCCCTTTCACACCTCTGCGTAATGATTGGGTCGGGTTGTATTGCTGCGGCCCTACCGTGTATGACTACGCGCATATCGGTAATTTGCGTACCTATCTGTTCGAAGACCTCTTGCGTCGCACGTTAGAATGGAACGGCCATACTGTCCGTCACGTCATTAACATCACTGACGTGGGTCATCTGGTCTCAGATGGCGATGACGGTGAAGACAAAATGGAAAAAGGCAGCCGCAAAGCCGGTGAATCGGCATGGCAAATTGCTGATCGTTTTACGATTGCCTTTAAGCAAGACTTGCAGCGTTTAAATGTTCTGGAACCAAGCATCTGGTGCAAAGCAACAGATCACATCGCTGAGCAAATCGATTTTATTTCTTGCATCGAAAGCAAAGGCTTTACCTATCGCACCAGTGATGGCATTTATTTTGATACCAGCAAGCAAGATGACTACGGCTACCTCGCCCGTATCAAACGCGACGCCATCAAAGCTGGTAGCCGTGTTGAACTTGGCGAAAAACGCAATGCGACAGATTTTGCCCTATGGAAATTTAGTCCGGAAAACGAACAGCGCCAGATGGAATGGGATAGCCCATGGGGCCGCGGTTTCCCGGGCTGGCATATTGAATGCTCGGCGATGTCCGCCAAATATCTGACACCGTGGTTCGATATCCATTGCGGTGGCGAAGATCATATTTCTATTCATCACAGCAATGAAATCGCCCAGAACCAGGCTTGCCACGGAACGCGCCTGGCGAACTTTTGGATGCACGGTTATTTCTTGCAAATTGATTCTGGCAAGATGTCCAAATCCAGCGGTGATTTCCTGCGCTTACAAACCTTGCTGGATCAACACATCGATCCGCTTGCCTATCGCTATTTGTGCCTGACTGCACACTACCGCAGCCAGATGCAATTCAGCTTTGAAGCTTTGCAAGCAGCACAAACCGCGCTACAACGTTTGCGCGATACCTTCTACGCCTGGCCAGCTGGCGGTAGTGTGAGTGCTGAATTCAAAGAAAAATTCACGACTTTTGTGAATGAAGACTTGAACGTGCCGCGTGCACTGGCATTGGTCTGGGAAATGTTGAAAGCCGACATTTCTGATGCCGATAAAAAGGCGACGGTCGCTGAATTCGATCAAATTTTTGGTTTAGGTCTGGCCAACTGGGTGCCGCAAGCATTAGAAGTGCCAGCCGAAGTGCAAGCACTGGCAGAGCAACGCCAGGCAGCACGCGCAGCTAAAAACTGGGCAGAGGCCGATCGCTTACGCGCCGCATTGCATGCACTGGGATTTGAAGTCGAAGACAAAGCTGGCAGCATGAATATCAAACGTTTGTAATCCCAGCGCCAGCTCCGAATCGATAAAGCGCCGCGACTGAAAAGTCCGGCGTTTTTTTTACGTCAACGAGCAAGGTTTATTGCATCGAAAAACTTGAAATCTCGTGCTACGTCCCCACCTCGGGAGAGCTAGTTTTTTGATTCACATTTAATCCATTTGATTCAATTTTATTTAAAACGACCTTCCTAACCTAATTTCCGAGGAAAAACATGTCAGAAAAACAAACTCTGGGCTTTCAGGCCGAAGTCAAACAATTACTGCAATTGATGATTCACTCCTTGTACTCCAACAAGGAAATCTTCTTGCGCGAGTTAATCTCCAATGCATCGGATGCCTCCGACAAACTGCGTTTTGAAGCGATCAATAACGCTGCATTGTTTGAAAACGACGCTGAGCTGCAAATCAAAGTGACCTTCGATAAGGCCGCACGTACCATCACTATTTCTGATAACGGTATCGGCATGAGCAAAGCCGATGCGATCGAACATCTGGGTACGATTGCTAAATCTGGCACCAAAGAATTCTTTGGCAAACTGTCTGGTGATCAGCAAAAAGACGCCGCCATGATTGGTCAGTTCGGTGTTGGTTTCTATTCTGGCTTTATCGTTGCTGATCGCATCACTGTTGAATCTCGTCGTGCTGGCGCATCTGCTTCTGAAGGCGTGCGCTGGGAATCCGAAGGCGCGGGTGACTTCAGCGTTGAAGACATCACTAAAGCAGGCCGCGGTACTGATATCATCTTGCACCTGCGCGAAGGCGAAGACGAATTCTTGTCCGCATGGAAACTCAAGTCCGTGATCCGCACCTATTCCGACCATATCTCTCTGCCTATCAAAATGCAAAAAGAGGAATGGGATGAGGAGAAAAAAGAACAAGTTCTCAAAGATGAATTTGAGACAGTGAACCAAGCCAGCGCATTGTGGGCACGTAGCAAATCCGAAATCACACCGGAACAATACGAAGAGTTTTACAAACATGTTTCCCATGATTACAGCGCACCACTGACCCACACGCACAACCGCGTTGAAGGTCGTAGCGACTATACGCAACTGCTGTACATCCCAGCGCGTGCACCATTTGATCTGTGGGATCGCAACAAGCGTGGCGGCATTAAGCTGTACGTTAAACGCGTTTTCATCATGGACGATGCAGAACAATTGATGCCTGTCTATCTGCGCTTTGTCAAAGGTGTGATTGACTCCAACGATCTGCCACTGAACGTATCTCGCGAGATTCTGCAAGAAAGCCGCGACATCAAAGCAATCCGTGATGGTTCTACCAAGCGCGTACTGGGCATGTTGGAAGATTTAGCGAATGCCGAAGGCGATGAAGCAGCAGCTAAACACGAAAAATACGCGACATTCTGGAAAGAATTCGGTCAGGTATTGAAAGAAGGCATCGGTGAAGATGCGACCAATAAAGATCGCATCGCGAAACTGTTGCGCTTTGCTTCGACACATAACGACAGCGACGTGCAAAACGTGTCATTGGCTGACTATCTGGCACGTGCCAAAGAAGGCCAGGACAAGATCTACTACGTCACGGCAGAGAGCTATGCGACAGCTAAAAATAGCCCGCACTTAGAGATCTTCCGCAAAAAAGGCGTCGAAGTCTTGTTACTGACCGATCGCGTTGATGAATGGATGTTGTCTTTCCTGAGTGAATTCGAAGGCAAAGAATTGGCTTCTGTGGCGAAAGGCGGTTTGGATCTGGGCACATTGGAAGATGAAGCTGAGAAAAAACACCACGCAGAAACTGAAACCGAGTTCAAAGATCTGGTCGAAAAGATGAAAACGGCGCTGGCAGATAAGGCCAAAGATGTGCGCGTCACTTTCCGTTTGACCGATTCACCAGCATGCCTTGTGGCGGACGAACACGACTTGTCCGGCAATCTGGCGCGCATGTTGAAAGCAGCGGGTCAAGCTGCACCAGAGTCGAAACCAATTCTGGAAGTCAACCCAGATCATCCTTTGCTGCAAAAACTGAAATACGAAGAAGCCAAATTCAGTGACTGGTCACACATTTTGTTTGATCAGGCTTTGCTGGCAGAAGGCGGCACCTTGGCTGATCCAAGCAGCTTCGTAAAACGTTTGAATGAAATGCTGTTGAGTAAGTAAATAAGCGACACATAATCGGCTGCTAATCTAAACACAGCCATAAAATGAGAAAGCCCGGGGACAGAATTGTCACCGGGCTTTTTTCAAGCTAGCAAGAGAGGGAAGATAGAAGCAGGTTTAGGTGATTCACTATTTCCTGTCTCTCTGAGCATATTGCAATTTACTCACTCACTTCAACAACGCGACCGTTCAAAGGTTGCACAGGACGCGCATTCATTTTGTACATTTTTTTGAATGCTGCGATCTGTGCTTTGGAGATCTCTACTGGCTGTTTCAGTACGTGCCAGCGAACGCCATCGCTACAAGGTGGTGTCGTTAAAGAGCCCATGAATTTGTAGTAAGAGAGCTTACCTGGTAAAACTTTGGATGGATCAAAACTTGCTAAACTCGTTGGCGTACCTTCCGCTGGAAGCGCTGAAAATATTGGAGCCAACGTCGCATTTTCTTTGCCAGCTTTAAACAGGACCGCAACTACAAATAATTTGCCATCTGCATTTTTGTGAACGAAGTGCGCCACCATTGGATAATTAACGCCATCAATTTTTTCTTCACTTGGTGTATGGAAATGGAATTGCAACAGTGCCGCTTCGTCATTACCAACTTTCAAGCTACTACCTGCTGGCAAATTAATCTGGATTGTATGACCATTATTAACGACTTCTGCTGTACTAGATTTATAAGAAAAATCGAGTGCTGGCAAGGCAGCTTTTGTCACTTTTGATTTAACGATATCAATCGGAGATTGCTCTTTACTGATTTTGCAAGCAGAGTTTGCCTCGTCCAGATCTGCCCATTTAGTTGGCGCAGTTTTGCCATCATAACTCCAATGGGCAGGAGCACCTTTGTCTGATGCATGGGCCATACCAAATGACATTGCGAAAGCAGCACAAGTCATAGCAGCGATTAACTTTTTATTCATTTTCAATCTCCATAAAATAGGGATGCAACATACCTTCAGCTAAAAACACAGACTCAAAGTCAGTGAGTTCAATTTCTAAAAATTACCTCGGAAGCAAATGAGTAAAAACGATCTTCAAAGATTACGATACTTATACCTGATTACTATTTCTGAACAATGACTTCCGAATTATTTTTTCAAAACATTTTGCATTGTA
>NZ_JBMPOQ010000021.1:25976-58723 GCF_049340505.1 Undibacterium sp. Dicai25W
TTACCAGCGCAGCCGTGGCGACATAGGAAAACTTGCGTTGGCGGTCGCCAGTGCTGCAGAAAACGATGAAGTTGCATTGGATATTTTGAAGCTATTTTGATGTCTTTTTTATAATTAATTTATTTATCCGTTAGTAATTTATAATAATACGTAAAAGACACCTATTCCACTAACCTTATTCCGATCGTCATCACATTGCGCTTTTTTGTTACTGTGCGGTGTACTGTTCAGGCACATTCATCACCACATGAATCGTAAAATCGCCCCCCAAAAAAGCAATCTGGATATCAAAATAGGATGCAAAAATGGCTCGAATCAATGGAATTTTTGAAGTAAAACTAGCCCCCCAATCAGCCGCAGAAGGCACAGAAAGCGCGCAACTCGGACGTATGAGTATAGCGAAGCAATTCTCAGGTGACCTTAACGCACACAGCCTTGGAGAGATATTAGCCTCACGCTCTGCTACGCCTGGTTCCGCTGGATATGTCGCAATGGAGCGCGTTACAGGAACGTTATTCGGAAAGAAAGGTAGCTTTGTGCTCATGCATCTGGGTAGCATGCAGAGTGGAGCCTCTGAATTAAAAATCCAGGTCGTACCAGATTCCGGCAGTGAAGAATTGATTGGACTCAGCGGATTGATGCAGATAGAAATAAAAGAGGGTCAGCACTTTTATACATTTGATTTTTCATTGCCTGGAAGCTGATACAGGCGTGTGAAGCTTCATTAAATTGCCGTTAGCAATCGTGATTGGCGGGTTGCCCCTCCCAGAATTCTGGACGCTCCTGCTTATCGCATTTAAAAGCATTCTGTCATAGCAAATTGACGCTTGGTCTCATGTGCCTCGACCTCCCATTTTTCGTGGATTAAAGTGACATCACTCCAACACGAAATTGAAAGGAAAAATCATGAACCTTAGCGCTAATATGGATGCCGTAGTCATCGCCACGATTGCTCTCGTCATGTTGAGTAATTTGTTACGTGTGATTGCAGGATAAAGCGATCATGCTCACATTTTTGATCTGGCTGATGTTGTTTGTATTTTGCTGGCCGCTCGCACTAATGGCAATCATTCTCTACCCATTGATATGGTTGCTGCTACTACCTCTGCGGATACTAGGAATAGCAGTAGATGGCGTCTTCGAGTTACTGCTTGCGATAGTGCGTTTGCCAGCAAAAATGGTGAATAGTTTGTTGTGATCAGGATAGTGATCACAACAACAAATCACTACAAACAAAGCAACTCGCATTGCTGAAAATAGGATAGCTTTGAATGATTAGTGTACGTGATTAAAAATCTCGTGCAGCTCCTCAAAACAGTCCTCTAATTCGTCATGAGATAGGCCCAGAAAATCTGTGGCCAGTTGACCGCCTTTTTCCCATTCAGCGAGTGTTTCTTCACCATGGTATTTGTGGATGCTGTATTCAGCGACCAATGCCAAAGCAATCAAGGAACGGACCGTTTCTGAGGTCGCGCCATCATTCAGCACCTCGTAATCATGATGCAACAGAATAGCGGTAGATACCTCTTCAGGCAAACCCCAGGTACGCGCCATCAAAGCCCCAATCGAAGTATGGCTGGTGCTATGACGCTGTTGTTCTGTTTCGGTAAATTTATGCTCGAATTGCTGAGAGGCAATATCCAAAGTTTGCTGATATTCCGGAAAACGTTCCATCAACAAGGGAATGCCGATGTCGCAAAACAGACCAAATGTATGCGCCATATCGGCAGAACAGATGCGCATCTGCCCGGCAAGATGCGACATTGCTTGTGCCCTTTTAGAAGAAAAATCCCAAAACTTAACCAATGACACTTTTTCTACTTGCACAGATTGCCGAGCAATAATGCCGGTCATCAACAAACCACATTGGCGCATTCCGAGCAGGTTCACGGCATGTTCGACTGAACTCGCTTTCAAACGCAAACCAAAAAACGATGAATTTGTCAGCTTCAACAGCGAGGCCGCCAATGCAACGTCGTTAGCAATAGTTGCTGCCAGACGCCGTGGATCGGGTTCCTTACATGCCAATTCGGTTTGCACATCAATTAACATGCTGGGACGTGGTGGAATACGGATCGTTTTGATCAAAGAATCAACGGATTGATCATTGGCAGCGGAGGAAATGCTCGAAGGTGTCATGTTAAAACGAAGAAAGGGTCATTTCTGGCGAGCAGCATTTTAACGTATCCATTACTGTGAAGAAATTTATTGCCAATGGAAACCCAGCGTAATCAAGGAAAGCTAACGATGCTTAACATTTCGTTGGCATCACTAATCCATCCTTGATCATAGCCCTGAACAATAGCACAACTTTATTTAACTGGAATGACGGTAGAGTGATCAACAGCGACTGCAGTCACACTATTTTTAGGTGAGCCGTCCACCAGTTTATCTGAGTATGTCAGATAAACCAAGGCGTTACGCTTTTGATCCACCATGCGAACAATACGCAATTTTTTGAACAAGATCGATAAGCTTTGATTGAAAACTTCTTCTTCCTGCTTCAATGGTCCCGTAAAACTAATAGGGCCGACCTGACGGCAGGCAATTGACGCTTCCGACTTGTCCTCGGCTAAACCTAAACCACCAGAAATACCGCCCGTTTTCGCCCGTGATACGTAGCAAGTAATCCCGTTGACTTTAGGATCATCATAAGCCTCAACCACCACTTTATGATCTGGGCCTATCAATTTAAATGCGGTATCGACACTACCAATATTTTCTGCGCTCACCAACTGGGTGCTGGCAACAAATAATGACGCAAACAACGTAACAACCTGAACTGCTGATTTCATATTTATCACCATTTTCTGTTTTCCGATGAAGGAGTGGTATCTCGTCCGTTTTACTTATTCAATCTGGAATGTCGTTTGCTATAGATAAAATAAATAGCGACCGCCACTGACATCCAGATAAAGAATACCTTGAATGTGGTGTCGGACAAGTCTTTTAAAATATACAAGCAAGCAAAAATACTCAAACCAGGAATCAGATACGGTCCAAATGGCACGCGGAAGCCGTCGCTGCCATGACCTATACCTTTACTTCGGATCACTGGTACAGCCGATGACACAACGATAAATGCAACCAGGGTACCCATACTGACCATGTCCCACAAGAAGGTAGAATCGACCAGACCAGCAACTATGGCCACCGCAATACAAACCAGTACTGTATTGACAACAGGTGCTCTGGTACGTGGATTGACGACTTGGAATGAGGACGGAATCAAACCATCTTTACTGATCGCATACAAAATCCGGCTTTGACCGTAAATAGTCACCAGCGTTACGCTGAACACCGAAATCACTGCACCCGCAGATAAAATCAGGGCAGGCCATGCTTTGCCTGTGACGTTTTGCAAAATTACTGCCAGACCGGCTTCCTGGCCTTCAAATAAATTTGCTGGCTGTGCACCAACTGCAGCAACAGCAACTAGCATGTAAAACACCGTCACTACAATCAGCGCAGCCATAATGCCGAGCGGCACGTTACGCTTAGGATCCTTGACCTCAGCACCTGCAGTGGCCACCGTATCGAGACCAATAAATGAGAAAAACACAGTACCAGCAGCGGCAGTCACACCAGCCATGCCCGCCATGCCCTTGCTGTTATCCGTATTAAAAAACGGCGTGAAATGCTCAATATTAAAACCCGAGAAAGCAATCACTGAAAAAAAGATCAATATAACCAGTTTAATCATCACCATAATCGCATTCACGGTTGCCGACTCTTTGGCTCCACGCAAAAGCAAAACACAACAAATGGCGACCAAGGCGACCGGGGGAAGATTAAATTGTCCGGGATGTATTTCAACACCATGGGGGCCTGAAACAACCATAGGCGAACGTAACATTTCCGGAATTTGCCAACCAATCGCATTCTGCAAAAAATTATTCAGATAAGCCGACCAGCCGATCGCAGTCGCACTCGCAGCCAGACCATATTCAAGCAGCAAGCAAGCGGCCACCACAAACGCCGCAAACTCACCCACTGTCGCATATGCAAATGAATAAGAAGAACCGGATGCCGGTATCCGTGCTGCCAGTTCGGAATAACATAAAGCAGTCAAACCGGCAGTCATGGCGGCAATTAAAAATGACAAAATGACAGAAGGCCCTGCTTTGGGGACCGCTTCAACCATGGTAAAGAAAATACCGGTACCTATCGTGGCTCCGACACCTATCATCGTCAGGGAAAATATGCCTAAGGACCGGTGCAGACTGTTTTGCTGTTGATCTTCAGAAATAATGTCATGTGCTTCAACCGCCTTGGTGCGCGTTAATTGCTGTAAAAATGATGGTTGTCTCAAGATCTATCCTTGTTCTTATGTTCAATGCTGATGTTCAAGTTCAGGTGAATAAATGAATGTGCGTTTTAAGAGGCGCTTTCATTCATACTATGTACCACTTACGAACGCAGAATATACGTAACAATGTCATAGAACCGACAAAAATTCAGTCAATCCAACCTAAGGCTGACTGGCTTGATGCCTGAAGTATTTCATTTGTGTTACACCATAACCGCAATCATAGCGGTAAATTTCCTTAGGATGCTGATCAACGACCTATTTTTAAGGTCTTTCGTTGATGCGCGCACTACAAGCAACTGGAATGCGACATTGTCTTTCAAAAAATTGCGGTTCAACTAATTTACAGGTATGTGCTGATCCAGTGCCCATCGCACATGCTCTTGTACTATCTCCGAGGGATGAGAAAGTCTGGCAGTCAAAGCAGCAACGATCTCCGCATCACCACGCATTGTGCTTGCCGCATTGCCAAGACCGACCGCGATATTGCGTAGCCAGCGCTCGTGCCCGATACGGCGGATGGGACTGCCCTCCATCATTCGCAGAAACTGTTCTTCTGTCCATTGCAATAAATGTACCATCCGCGCATGATCAAGACCATGTCTTACCTCGAAATCGTCAACCGCCGCCTCTTGCGCAAACTTATTCCAAGGGCAGAATAATTGACAATCGTCACAACCATAGACGCGATTACCGATCAGGGGACGCAATTCAAGGGGAATACTGCCATGCAATTCTATCGTCAGGTACGAAACGCAACGTCGTGCATCAACCTGATACGGTGCCACAATTGCCTTGGTCGGGCAAACATCCATACATGATTGGCATTGACCGCAATGGTCAGCTACCGGAGGATCCACTGGCAGCGGAATATCAATCAGTATTTCGCCTAAAAAAAACATCGAGCCCGCTTCACGACTTAATAGCAAGCTATGCTTACCACGCCAGCCCAGGCCAGATTTTTCAGCCAGCGCCACTTCCATCACCGGTGCGGAATCGGTAAACACCCGATAGCCAAATTCGCCTACCTCTGCTTTGATTTTATCGGCGAGTTGTTGCAACCGGGTTCGCAGGACTTTGTGGTAGTCACGCCCACGCGCATACACAGAGATGACTGCGGTGTCGGGGGTATGCTTTTTTTCCGCTTCCCGCCATTGTTCAGCCGAAGGCAAATAATTCATGCGTGCCGAAATCACGCGTACCGTGCCTGGCACTAATTCGTCAGGACGGCTGCGCTTGGTACCATGGGATGCCATATACGCCATCTCGCCATGGTAACCTGCGTCCAGCCATTGCTGTAATTCGGCTTCCGCATGACTTAAATCAACATCAGCGATACGAATTTCTGCAAAGCCGAACTCCTTACCCCAACGCTTGATTTGCATCGATAAATCAGCTAATGCTTGTTCATTCAAGTTCACGCTTTACACTCCGGCGGATACACAAGGGCTGGGCAATATGCTATGTTTAGCGAATTCATGGATAGAAGTCAGGCTGGAAATGTCACATTATAAAACTACACTGCACGATGAAGCTGCAACTCAGGCATTAGGTAAGTGTCTTGCGCATCACCTAAGTCCTGGCATGAGCATTTTTTTGCACGGTGATCTGGGTGCTGGCAAAACTTCACTGACCCGCTCTTTGATTCACGCTGCTGGTTATACAGGTACTGTCAAAAGTCCAACTTATACGCTGGCAGAGCCATATGCTGTACAAATCAAAGGTCAGGCAAGCACTATCATGCATTTTGACCTATACCGGATGATCAGTGCAGAAGAATTTACCGAAGCAGGCTTCAGAGAAGAGTTTAACGAAAAAAATATTTGCATCGTTGAATGGCCTGAAAAAGCCGATGGTCTGCTACCCGAACCCGATTTGCATGTATTTTTAAGCGTCAAAGGCGACGGTCGTGAGGTAGAATTGCGGGCGTTGTCAGTCAAAGGTACCGCATGTCTCGCATCACTCCAATTTGCCCCGAATCTGTAAGCACAGAATTTAATCCTGAGGCCACCGCAGCCTGCGCCACGCGCCTGGCAAAAACACGCCGTACTTTCATCAAAGCGGGTGGCACTTTACTGCTCTCAGTCTTTGTTCCGCAAGTGTCACAAGCCGCAAAAATCCTCGCAGTGCGCGTCTGGCCAGCCGAAGACTACACGCGTGTTACTTTGGAAAATGACAGTGAGCTGGTGACCAATTATTTTACGGTCAAAAATCCAGAGCGTCTGGTGGTCGATATCGAAGGTCTGGAACTTAATCCAACCTTAAAAGAGCTGGTCGCCAAAATTCAACCGAATGACCCGTATATCAAACAAGTCAGAGTCGGTCAAAATAAACCGAATGTGGTTCGTCTGGTATTCGACCTGAAAGAAGAAGTCAGCCCGCAGGTATTTACGCTACAACCTGTAGGTACTTACAAGCATCGCCTGGTATTTGATCTGTATCCGGCATCGGCACCAGATCCAATTATGGCAATGATAGAAAAAGGCGAATGGCAAAGCGACAACAAGCCAACTCAAGTGGCTCCAACGATCCCGAACGTCAATCCGCCGCTCGCCAATGTTCCTAAGCCAGATACATCGACAACGATTGCCAGGAACGATACCAAAGCAGAAGCAAAGCTTGACCCCAAATTTGAGCCGAAACCCGAACCCAAAGCCGATTTCCCTCCCAAGGAGAAATCAGTATCTAATGGCCGCATGATTACCATAGCGATTGACCCGGGTCACGGTGGCGAAGACCCGGGTGCGACCGGCCGCGGTGGCAATCGGGAAAAAGACGTGGTGCTGTCGATCGCTAAACGTTTAAAAGCCAAAATTGAACAACAACCAAATATGCGCGTCATGTTGACCCGCGATGCAGATTTTTTTGTGCCGTTGAATGTCAGGGTGCAAAAAGCACGTGCGGTGCAGGCCGATTTGTTTATGTCCGTCCACGCTGATGCATTTGTGAATTCTTCCGCACAAGGCTCGTCGGTTTTTGTCTTGTCTGACAAAGGCGCCAGCTCTGCCGCCGCACGCTGGCTAGCCGACAATGAAAATGCTGCCGATCTGATTGGTGGCGTCAATATCAAGAGCCATGACAAACAACTCGCCAGCGTCTTACTCGATCTGTCCACCACTGCGCAGATTAATGACAGTTTAAAACTTGGCAAAGTCGTTCTGTCAGAAATCAGTGGCATCAATAAACTGCATAAAGGTTCCGTAGAACAAGCCGGATTTGCAGTATTAAAGGCACCCGACATTCCAAGTATTCTGATCGAAACCGCGTTTATTTCGAATCCGGAAGAAGAAGCTAAACTGACAGATGACGCCTATCAGGATCAAATGGCTGAGGCGATATTGAAAGGGGTCAAAAAATATTTCTCGCGTAATCCGCCGCTGGCGAAGAGTCGATTTACCTGATCTTCGTCGCTGATCATAGAAAAAAAAGCCCGGCTTGTGAACTGCAAACCCGGGCTTTTTTATTCAATCGTAGCAGATGAATCGCAAGCCACACCTGCTGAAATCCAACGTCTGACCCGCCGCGCAAACCAACTCTGCCAACGTAACGGCAGCCACACCAGATACCGTGCTGGCTGAGTCGACATACCGCAACGATACATTTTTTGGCCATCGTCCCACACCAAAGCCTGACAACTACCTACACGTTGCCACAAAAAAAATAGCGCCACCGGACAAGGTTCGGCAGCGCAACAGACGCCACAGCCATTGCAAGGCTGCCCAACTTCAGGCTTGACTGGTGCATCGTGGTGCAGCCAGATCAGCTTGGAAGAAGTCGTCGTGTTTTTCAAGATTGACCTGATAGCAATGTCGATACGTTGATGTCGATACTTCGGAAGGGTGACACCCACCCTACAAAATCAGGATGTACGACGAAAACCCGTCAACAACTTCCACAGCGTACCCAATACCACTGGGATAATAGCGACACCGACACCAAATAACACGATGGTATTCAAATGATCACGAATCATTGGGATATTGCCAAAGAAATAGCCGCACAAGACCAAAGAAAAAATCCACAACAAAGCGCCAAGCACATTGAATGTCTGGAAAGTTTTGTGCGTCATATCAGAAATGCCGGCAACAAACGGCGCAAACGTTCTGACGATAGGAATAAAACGCGCCAGCACTACGGTTTTACCGCCATGCTTTTCATAGAATTCATGCGTCTTCATCAGTGCGTTTTTATCTAGCCAACTATAATTCTTTTCCAGAATTTTATGGCCAATCAGACTACCTATCCAATAATTGACGGTATTGCCCAAAATTGACGCAAGTAAGAATAAAACAATGATGCCCCAGACGTTCAAAGAACCTGTAGCACTGAACGTGCCGGCGATGAACAATAAAGAATCACCAGGTAAAAACGGAAAAATAACAAACGCCGTTTCGCAAAAAATAATTACAAATAAGACAAAATAGACCAATGTCCCATATTGCTTGATTACCGCATCCAGCATTTTGTCGACATGCAAGATCATGTCAAATAATTGCATTAAATCCATTATCATCCTAGTCAATGAAGCCGACGCAATCATACACTATGGCGTATTACGCGCAAGCACAGACAGGTATAATCGGGGAATGAATACGAATTTACCTGCTTACCGGCCTATCCAGGCCCTGCCCGACAACCTGATTTCCCAAATCGCCGCAGGCGAAGTGGTAGAACGCCCGTCTGCCGTGGTCAAAGAAGTATTAGAAAACGCCTTGGATGCCGGTGCGACCAATATCACGATTCGCCTGGAAGAAGGCGGTGTCAAACGCATCGCCATTTGCGACAACGGACGCGGCATACCGCCAGAGCAATTGCCATTGGCAGTAGCGCGTCATGCCACCTCCAAAATATCGTCGCTGACTGAATTAGAAAATGTCGCCACCTTGGGTTTTCGTGGTGAGGCGTTGGCGTCGATCGCCTCGGTGTCGCTGCTCACACTGACGACGCGCACCGCCGATGCGCCGCATGCGTGGCAAATCGAAGCCGGTAAAATTTCGCCTGCATCTGGTGCTATTGGCACCACCGTTGATGTGCAAGACCTGTACTACAACACCCCGGCACGACGTAAATTTTTAAAATCAGAACAAACTGAATTTGGTCATTGTGCCGAAGTTGTGCGCCGTATTGCCTTAGCACGACCAGACGTCTCGTTTTCATTGACCCACAATGGCAAAGCTGTTGACCACTGGAATGTCAGCGCGATTGATAAGCGTAGCGCGCAGATTCTGGGCGATGCGTT
Organism: Undibacterium sp. Dicai25W; assembly: GCF_049340505.1. NCBI lineage: Bacteria > Pseudomonadati > Pseudomonadota > Betaproteobacteria > Burkholderiales > Oxalobacteraceae > Undibacterium > Undibacterium sp. Dicai25W. The sequence continues at coordinate 35,525 of NZ_JBMPOQ010000021.1, forward strand.
TTCCAGCGCCCGCCTGCCACTTGATGAAAGCGCCGGCCCTTTACGTGTACATGGCTTTGTCGGCTTACCGACGGCCTCACGTGGGCGCGCCGATGCCCAGTTTTTTTATGTCAATGGCCGTTTTGTCCGCGATAAATTGTTGACCCACGCCGTGCGCGCTGCTTATCAGGATGTGCTGCATGGCGACCGCTACCCATCCTATGTATTGGCGCTCGATTTAGATCCGGCATTGGTGGACGTCAATGTGCACCCCTCTAAAATTGAAGTACGTTTTCGCGATAGCCGCGCCGTGCATCAGTTTGTATTTCATGCCGTCAGCCGTGCATTAGCGCAAACCTCGGCCACGGCATTTGGTACAGTACCTGCGCCAGCCACGGCGGCATCTGCAACTGCCGTCCTGTCAGGTAAAACGCCGTGGATTGCTGGTGAGCAGACCACATTCGCCAGCCAATTTGCGACACCTTCACCGTATGCGGGCAATAATGGATCCGGCTTTGGTGGCAGTCAAAACTACAATAATTTTGGCAGCAAGAATGAACATGGCGTCGCCCAAAGCTTGCAAAGCTATGGTGCGTTTTTCAAGAGTGACAACACCAATAACGCCTTTGATGCCCCCCCTTCAGTGCCATCAGCGCCAACCAGTACTTTGCCAGAAGATGATCATCCACTCGGCTTTGCACTGGCACAGTTGCATGGCGTCTATGTGCTGGCACAAAACAGCAAAGGCTTGGTGTTGGTGGACATGCATGCGGCACATGAGCGTATCTTGTACGAGCAACTCAAAAACGCGCTCGATGAGAACGCCATGCCCGTTCAACCCATGCTGATTCCCGTCACGTTTTATGCCGATGCCGTTGAAGTTGGCACCGTTGAAGAGCATCAGGAGACCCTCAAAACTCTGGGCTTTGATATGAGCGCCATTTCGCCCACCACATTGGCAGTGCGTGCCGTACCCGCTTTACTCAAAAACGCCGACGCCCAATCACTGGCACGCGATGTCCTGCGTGAAGTACGTGAGTTTGGTGGCTCGCGGGTGTTGATTGACCGCCGCAATGAATTGCTTGGCACCCTCGCCTGCCATACCGCCGTGCGCGCCAATCGCAGCCTCACCGTGCCAGAAATGAACGCCCTGTTGCGCCAGATGGAACACACCGAACGCGCCGACCAATGCAATCACGGTCGCCCAACCTGGGTGCAATTGGGTATGAATGACCTCGATAAAATGTTTTTACGTGGGCAGTAAATCACCACGTTAGCACCTTCACGCCGCCCTGCACCGTTAATGCAGGGTGGCAGTTTCATACAGAAAGTCCGCATCATGAACAAGGCCAAAGTCATCGCCATCATGGGCCCTACCGCATCGGGTAAAACCGCTGCCGCCTTAGAAATCGCCAAGCATATTCCATCCGAAATTATCTCGGTGGATTCGGCATTGGTGTATCGCGATATGAATATAGGCACCGCCAAACCCAGTGCCGAAGAACTGGCCAGCGCACCACATCATTTGATCGACATCATCGATCCTGCAGAATCGTATTCCGTCGCGCAATTTCGTAAAGATACCGAACGCTTAGTCCAGGACATACAATCCCGTGGCAAGTTGCCCATCTTAGTCGGCGGCACGATGATGTATTTCAATGCCTTAAAAAATGGCCTGGACGACTTACCCGGAGCCGACCCGGCAATCCGCGCCGAACTCGATGCCGAAGCCGAACGTATAGGCGTACCCGGCCTGCATGCCCGCCTTGCAGAAATCGATCCCGACACCGCGGCACGCTTAAAACCCAACGATAGCCAGCGCATACAACGCGCCTTAGAAATCTATGCCATCTCCGGCGAAACCATGTCGAGCTTGTTCGCCCGCCAAACCAAAGCAGGCCCCGCCTTCGATATGCTCGCCGTATCCTTAGAACCTTCTGATCGCAGCGTCTTACACCAGCGTATCGCGCTACGCTTTGATCTGATGCTTCAAAACGGCTTTATCGATGAAGTGAAAATGCTCAAGCAACGGCCAGAGCTACACGCCAATTTGCCATCCATACGCTGCGTCGGTTATCGCCAGGCCTGGGATTACCTCGACCAACTGATCAGCTACGACGACATGCGCGAACGCGGCATCATCGCCACCCGCCAACTGGCCAAACGTCAGCTCACCTGGCTACGTTCCATGCCAGAACGCATCGTCATCGACTGCCTGAGCCCCAATCCACCAGCACAGATTCTGCAATTAGCGCAACAGCAACTTGATCTGCCAGCAACGAAATAAATCAGAGATAAAGCTTGTCTTTTTAAATATTCGCAGGCGTTTTCAGCAAAAAGATTGCCCCCAGTATTGACACGATAAGCGCATCCTGCCATAATCTCAGGCTTCTTGGTGATATAGCTCAGTTGGTTAGAGCACAGCACTCATAATGCTGGGGTCGGTGGTTCAAGTCCACCTATCACCACCAGATTCGCGTTCTGACTAGTTCAGTAACGTACAAAGAACCCGCTTCTAGCTTAGGCTACAGCGGGTTTTTTGTTCTCTACGGTATTTTAACGTTCGTTGAAATCCGCAACTTTTGACGGTATATTTGACGGTATCTTGTCATACCGTCAAAACAGATAGGCGGGGGAATCAGCGCCAACACTTTTTGAATTCTTAGAGATATCCAATAGCTCGTTTAGATTTTTATTAATTTCCGTCATCTATTAGTTCCCCAAAATATATTATTAATCATTATCTAAAAAAAACGCATCAAACATGCATCTTCGTTATCACCATCAAATGCAATAAGTAATGATCCATGTCTTTACTTGATAAAGCTATGACTCACATAGATGTTTAATGTACTGTGCCTTTTCACTTTGTTGCATTCTGGTTGCAAGATGAGGCGAACATGAAGGCATTTATTAGTATTTTATAATTTCACGATAAAATTGCGTCTATTCAGAACTGATAAATCTCGGTTCCATATCTTCGGTTCCATATCCCATCTCATCTCCTGGCTCCATCGTGAAAATTATTAAAATAAGTGCAATAACTCTGGTCTTGATTTCGATTGCCGCCGGAGCGGTGTTTTATAATCGGGGCAAGACAGCAAACGTGCCTGAGGGTTCCGTCGTTGCGTCGTCGAATGATGTGGTACTTGAGAATCAATTGAAAGAGGTCCTCGCCAATTACCGCAAGATCATTGTTCTGGTGGCGGACGAGGATAAGATGTCTAAGCCGGAATTGGCAGCGAGTGTCAGCGTCGGTCAGCAAGTGTTTCATGAGAATCAGGACAAAATAACTGTCCTGAAAAACGCGCTGGATAAGCTCTTTACGTCCGCTGATGCCAAGCGTTTTGAGACCATCAATCGTTTGCTGGATTACGTTGAATCTGACAGCAGCTTGTTTGACGCTGATCGCCTTGCGTTTAAAGAAGTGCTGACTTCGCTGCAAAGCTCGGTGACTAAAGATAGCTCGCTGACGGCGATCAAGATGCATAAGCGCATTTCTGAGGATCTGGACGCGTTAAATGAAATCGAGCGCAATTACGAAAAAGAATTGGGACAGATTTTCGGCCATTTTGATCAGCGCGGGATCGTTCTAAAACGTGAAAAATGGGACGCTTATGTTGCGCATCTGAAGGAGCAATATTCGCTTGAGAAAATCCTCAAAGATTACGGCACGGTACTCCCTGCCCCTATAAAAGACGACCCTACTGACGCTGACAGCAAAAAGGCTGAACGTGAAATCTTCGGCGACAAGCTGCCACCAAAAACGATCGCACTGACTTTTGATGATGGCCCGCACAAACAATACACCGAAGAAATCGCTGCGATTCTCAAACAATATGAAGCGCCAGCAGTCTTCTTTAATGTTGGTCAAAATCTGGGCACGGTCAATGCGGATGGCACCGCGACGCTGGCAGCAACAGCCAAGATCAGTCAGAAGCTACGTGATGCAGGCTTTGTCATTGGCAATCATAGTTTCTCTCATGCGCAGTTATCCAAATTAAGCGGCGACTCGCTGAACAAAGAAATTTTTAATACGGATGCCTTGTTGAAGAGCATGGATGCAAATCGCTCGCCGCTCTTCCGCTTCCCGTATGGCGCACACAATCAGGAAGGTCTGCAAGCCCTGGAAAAAGCGCATCTGCAATCGGTGATGTGGAATATTGATTCGCTGGACTGGGCTGATCCCATTCCTAGTTCGATTGCGGATCGTGTTTTAAAAGCAGTGGAGAAACAAGGCCACGGCATCATTCTGTTCCACGATATTCATGACCGCGCAGTCAAGGCGCTGCCTGTGATTATGGACAAATTGGTCGCTGATGGCTATAAGTTTGCTGGCTGGGATGGCAGCACATTTACGGTCGCTAAAAGCGATAAAGCAGCCCCAGAAAAAGTCTCTGTCAGCGCAGGTTATAGCAACTCTTGGGCGATGGTGATTGGCATTAATGACTACTCGAAATGGCCTAAGCTGCAATATGCGGTACAAGATGCGCAGGGTGTGCGTCAGATTCTGATTGAGAAACTTGGCTTCCCTGCCGATCATGTGTTCTCGCTCCAAAATGGCGAGGCGACACGTAACGGAATTTTGGCGGCCTTCCATGATCGGCTGGCAAATTCTAGCATTCAAAAAAATGACCGGATTTTTGTCTTTTTTGCGGGTCATGGGGCAACTCGTAAGTTAAGTTCTGGACGCGATCTGGGCTACATCGTTCCGGTGGATTCTGATCCGAATGAATTTGCCGCTGATGCGATTCCGATGACGGAGATTCAAAATATCTCAGAAAGCCTGACCTCGAAGCACGTGCTCTTTGTGATGGATGCGTGTTACAGCGGGCTGGGATTAACCCGTGGTGGGGCTTCTAACTACCTGCGTGATAACGCCAAGCGTATCGGTCGCCAGATGTTGACAGCAGGTGGCACCGATCAAATGGTAGCAGACGGCGGGCCCAATGGTCATTCGGTATTTACCTGGACCTTGATGCAAGGATTGTCTGGTAAAGCCGATTTGAATGGTGACGGCATTATCACGGCAACCGAGCTTGCCGCTTACGTGGCGCCAGCCGTAGCGGCGGTATCAAAGCAAACGCCCGCTTTTGGTAGCTTGCCAGGATCTGAAGGTGGGGATTTTGTATTTGAATTACCGGTTGAAACGGAATACCTCAATACCTCTACGGCACAACTGTCCAATGACGCGATTGCACTCAATAGCAAACTCGATTCAAGCAGACCAGAAGCCATTCCTGACAGCAAAAACACTGGTGCGAAATCAGCGCCAGTCGTCAAGATTAAAGATTTACAGGGTACGGTACAAACCATCGTCACACCTGTTCCCATCCCCGTCTCTGCCCGGCAAATGGCACAGCATGCGAATGATCGTGGGCTGCAGTTTTACAAAGAAAAGCACTACGATGAAGCCGAAGCACAATTTACGGAAGCATTAAAACTGCGCCCTGACTTTGCGCTTGCCGCCAACAATCTGGGCTTTGTTTACTATAAACGCGAAAAATACGCCGAGGCGGCACGCTGGTTTGAAAATACCGTCAAAATTGATCCGTCGCGTGCGATTGCGTATCTGAATTTGGGCGATTCCTACTTCCATGTGGGGGACAACGCCAAAGCGAAAAAAGCGTATCAGACCTATCTGGAATTAAACCCCAATTCCCCCTCTGCGACCTATGCGAAGCAGCAGATAGAAAAGCTCTGATGAGAAAAGATCTGATAAATAGCCGTCTATCTTTTCAAAAAACCACAGGTGGCGATCCTGTCTGTGGTTGTTATTACACAAATATTTCTCTCACGATCAAACATTGTTAAATCATTGATTGAAATTTATTTTACAAAAAAATCTGATATATACTGCCGACCATTGTCTCGATGACAATGAATGAAATTTCACATTTTTCAAATTTGAATTTAAGGCAAACAATATGAAAGCATACGGAGCAGAATTTATTGGGACCTTTTGGTTAGTGCTAGGCGGTTGCGGCAGCGCTGTTCTGGCGGCTGGCTTTCCTGGTTTGGGCATTGGTTTTGTCGGCGTATCGTTGGCGTTTGGTCTCACGGTATTGACGATGGCATATGCGATTGGCCACATATCTGGTTGCCATTTGAATCCGGCGGTATCCGTTGGACTTTGGGTAGGCGGTCGTTTTCCGGCCAAACAGGTCATTCCATACATTGTGGCTCAAGTGTTAGGTGGTCTGGCGGCAGGCGGCGTTCTGTACTTAATCGCCAGCGGTAAAGCTGGTTTTGATGTGGCTGGCGGTTTTGCATCAAATGGTTTTGGTGAGCACTCCCCGGGTCAATACACGATGGTTGCGGGCTTTATCTGCGAAGTGGTGATGACCATGATGTTCTTGTTCATCATTCTTGGCGCGACAGATAAGCGTGCGCCAGCGGGTTTTGCACCGCTGGCAATCGGTTTGGGTCTGACCTTGATTCACTTGATCAGCATCCCGGTAACAAACACTTCCGTCAATCCTGCACGCAGCACCGCAGTCGCGTTGTATGTGGGTGACTGGGCTGTTTCGCAATTATGGATGTTCTGGGTTGCACCTATCATTGGCGCAGTGCTTGGTGGATTGATCTACAAATTTATCGGCAGTGACAAGTAATATTTAAATCCTGACGTTTGCTTTAAAACGCGGAACACATTAAAAAAGCCCAGCGCTACTTATTGAGCGCCGGGCTTTTTAACTCTCTTATTGATACGGATCATGCTCCAAAAAATGGTCGATCCTGAAAAAATAATCCTTTCAAACGCTTGCGATAAATCGCCATCAGCAGCGCCATCAATACAACAAGCAGGTTGAAGCCGAGAATTTTGCTACCGCCAAGATCAACAAAGGGAATCGCGTTGGAAGGCATGGTCGCGGCATTGAGGCCATGATCATAACTGGCACCAATCACTTGACCAGCATTATTAATCGCATTGGTCAGGTAAAGACTTTTACCACTAGGATGCATAGTAATTTTGTTGTCACGCCAGACAAAGGTGTAACGTATATCGGCAAGATCAACAATACCAACCACATGACCTTCTTTATTGATGCCAGTGGCAAAACTATCGCCATAGCCAATTTTTTCGCCAAGGTCGATCATCTGTTTGCCGTCGTGAACAAACGCATGCCAACGACGATCCTTGGTTTCTGCTGTTCCAACGACGACGCCCTGATCATTGACTGCGGTGGCTGAACTATAACGGCCACCCAGTGTTCCAAGGTCTTTCATCCCGGTCGTTTTGTCGTATAAAAACGCATGGCGTGATCCATCTTCAGTCGTTGCTGTACCAGCTACCTGCCCCTGATTATTGATTCCACCTGCATAGCTCACTTTACCACCCAGGGTGCCCAGATCTTTTAAAGCCTCTCCCGGTGTATACAAAAAAGCGTGCCAATCACCATCGACTGTGTCAGCAAAACCGGTGGCAATACCCTCGTTATTAATAGCAACACCGTAGCTGTTTGGGCCGCCTAATGTGCCGATCTCTTGCTGATGATGGTTACGATCACGGATAAATGCGCTGGCGATGTTACCGATTTTTGAATAACCAATTACCTCACCGCGGTCGTTGATGTGCTTGGCTTCGCTTTCTGTTTCTCCAGGAAGCTCTAGCTTGATCAACTGACCTTTGTCATAGAAAACAGCATGCGGCGTACCATTTTTTTCTTTGATAACAGCAGCAATCTGACCGGACGCATTCATGTCGTAAGCGATTGACTCACCATACTGCTGACGCGAAATACCGACCGAATTGCTGATAGCAAAGGCTTCACTACTCAATACAACTAACGACAATAAAGCAAACCGGAATAAACGGTGATGCATGCGATTCTCCTTTTTTTGAGCGAAGTACTGATCAATATCTTGGACAGCACAAACAGCGAAAGAAACAGCAAATGCGAGCGAACAACTTTTAAGGCGGAAGCAACAGCGAAACGAACTGAGCGCAAACGCGCTCAGTTGATGGTGAAGAAAGAATTAAGGTTGAACGGTATTCATCAATTGCAAGTTAAAGCGCAAATTTTCTGCGGCTTTATCCTGGTCGCGCAATTGTCGACGCAAACTGTTACGTTCGTCGTCGGTTTTGGCTTCGGATAATCTTCTCTCAAGATCACGGGAAGTCGAGGCAATATTAGTCAATTGTTGGTTGATATTGTAGATCTGGTACGCACGGTCAAACGCCATCACAAAGCCAGGTTCACCAGCTTGTCCAGCGCAGGCATCACGCTTAAAACCGTTGCCATCCATACCTTCACGCCAACCACGTTGTGGCGTGCAGAAAGTCGCTATACCCTGATCCCATCCATAGTAATAGGCACTAGGACTAGGCGTTACGCCCACTTTAGCGCAATCTTTGGTGTAATCCGCCAGATTGGATCTGGACTCGCCCTTAGAACCATCTTCTCGTCCTGTACGCGCCCAATCTGCCACCTTGCATTGTTCAGGGCTCATGCTCTCGCAAGCACTGAGTAATAAGGCAGCAGAGGTCGAGAGCACGATAATCGCTGAGCGATAGAAATTGTTAGCCATGATAGTTAATAATAAATAGGTGATGGAACGAGAAAAGCAAAAGATGGCATGAAATTAACAATATTATAATCACGCTTATATCATTGGGGAAACATTTCTTTTTACGCGTCTATGTGCACCACAAAAATCAGATCACGCAACGAATTTCAGGCGTCTGGAATAGATCAAAACAAAGGACAAATGAAGCCTTTATAGTAGTTTGGTGGCAATATTTCGTCTATATTGCGTCTATATTGCCACTTTCACGTAGGAGAATTCTATGTTGGGCAAAAAACTTTATCAATTGGGGGCGATTGCGGTACTTCTGTCTAGCTTATGTGCATGCCAAAGCTGGGGAGTCGGCGCTGTTAAACCCGGACAAACTGAAGCCGAAGTGATTGCGCAATTAGGACAACCCACGCATATTTACCGTCATGGCGACCAACTCACACTGGAATACATGCGCGGCAGAATGGGCCAGGCGACCCATATGGCGATCTTTGGTACAGATGGTAAGCTCATCTCTTACCAACAGGTTTTAACGATGGAAAATTTTTCGAAGATTACCGTTGATGTATCCAATAAAGACGCCGTATTAAGACTCATTGGCGCACCTAGTCTGACTAATTTCTACTCCAGAACCGGACTAGAAGCCTGGTCTTATCCGTTCAAGCAAGACGGCGCATGGAATTCTCTGATGGCGGTGTATTTTGACAGTAACGGTATCGTCAGAAAATTAGAGAACGGCCCCGATCCAGCATTCGACCATGAAGAACGGGGACGTGGCAGAGGCCGCTGACAATGCTACAGTTAATCAATTCGTGAACAGCTAATTTGCCGGAAGCTGCCGCCATTGATTTGCACTGAACGACCAGAATCGGAGACGATTTCTACGGGCAAACTAAAGCCTATACTCGTGCTGATGTCAGCATAGTTTTCCCATTGTAGTTTGCCATAGTTGACGGTGCCATTGATCACCCGCCCCGCGGTACGGATCTGAATTTTTTCTCCGCCGTGTTTATAGTAGAGAGAAAATTTTCCGGTATAACCTGGACATTCAAATTGCGTCATCGGTGCTGGTGCCGGAATAAAACTCTTACCAAAATGCGTGAACACAAAAATCATTAAACCTGTTAGACATAAGCCGCCGATGAGCAGGCCATTTTCACGCAATTTGCGGATTAGACCTGAAGCTTCCGATTGTTCCTCGATAGATTCGTCACCGTCTTCATATTCATCTTCTTCTGACTCATCTTCGTTGATTTCATCAACGTCTGTCTTTGCGGAAATTGCTGGTGTAGGGAACACTTGACCTTGTGTTTTTTCAGCATTCAAACTAATCACACTATGTTCTGCTGCAACCGCATTTAAGGCAACAGTGGGCAATTCTATTGACGTTTCATGGTTCCTGGTTTGTTCTTCTTCACTGACTTCAGATTCAGCTACGGGCTCCACAGTCTCTGGGTAGTTGACTGCAACTGGCGTTTGCGTCATCGCTAAAATTCGCGCCGACATATCTGCTTTTTTATGGCTGTCCAAATTGATGCCCCACGCCTGCCTCAACTCTTTTACGATGCGGCTTTGCATCAAAACAAATATAGCGCACAGCAAAGGCATAACGATCGTCAGTCCTGGCGATTGGGTATTGATCCAATCTGCAATCAATGGATCAGCAACCGCAATATCCCCTGCGATCCAACCTAATAAAGCAGCCACAGCTGGAACCAAAATCGGGTAACGGTTCAATAAACCAGTAACAAACAGGCTGCCATACATCAATAAGGGGATACTCAACAACAAACCGAACACTAAAAATGAGACATTATCTTGTGCGACCGCAGCCAGCGCGACCACGTTATCCATGCTCATCACCAGATCAGCAACCACCACAATGCCAACCGTAGACCATAAACGGTTTGTCGCATCCTGTTCAGATTCATGATTGAAGGTTTCACCATCTAGGCGATTTTGCTCGTCATCCACCAGCAACTTGAGCGCGATATACACCAGCGCGACGCCACCGATCAGGCGTAAAGAAGGCACCTGTAACAAGAAGCTGACGACCGTGGTCAGAACCACTCGCAAGAAAAACGCAAACCCAGTTCCCAGCAGAATCACCTGACGCATTTGCTTTTGCGGCAAGCGGCGACACGCGAGTGCAATCAACACAGCATTATCACCGCTCAATACCAGATCGAGAAAGAACACCTGTAGCGTCATTGCTATCGCGTGCATGATGCCATCAAATCCCATCACTTCTCCTTTGGATTGCCATCATCAAAACATGTCTCATGTAAAAATTCCTGCTATCCCGGCATAGAGCCCAAAACCTGCAGTCAAGAGAAAAAGTACCGCCACCAGTTTTGCGTAAAACCCTTGTAAGCGCAACGCTTGCGGCAGCTCTGTACGGGCCAGAGAATACAAAAATCCTAGTACGATCGGCAACAAGAGTGCATTAATCACACCTGTCGCAATCGATAAATGAATCAAATTAATGCCAGAACAAACCAGTAAGCCGCCAGCGACTAACATGACAGAAAATGCCACGTAAAACCATGGTGCCTCCCGAGGATGTTGTTCCAAAGAGTGACGGACACCAATCACTTCACCGACCGACCATGCAGCCGTCAGGCACACAACAATGGTAGCGACCATAGCGCTGCCAGTCATGCCAATCACAAATACAATATGCCCGACCGTGTGTCCCAGGACTGCCGTAAAAGCGTCGGCAATTTGCGGCACGGTTTCCAATGTCACGCCATGTTGACCAAAAGAAGCGGCGGCGGCCACCAGTACCGCAGCCTGCACTAATTGGCACAAGGTTGCCCCGATTGCCGTTTCCGTTCTGGCAATTTTTAAATGCGATAATGACAAGCCCTTATCAAGCAGCGCAGATTGCTGATAAATCAAGGTCCAAGGCATGATGCTAGTCCCCAGATTGGCCGCCATTAAATACAAAAAACGGTTATCTCGCATCGGCATTTCTTGCATTTGCTGTACCAGTAACGTCATATCCGGATGGGCTTTCCACGCCACCAACAAAAATGCCAACCCAAACAAACCAAACAAAATAGCAATTTTTTCAACGGAGCGGTACGAGCCCGTCCACATCATCGTAAAGATCAACACCACCACGATAGAAATGGTTTGCCAGATCGGAACGTTTAATAACTGTCCTGCCCCAGCCAACCCACTCATCTGCGTCAACAAAGCACCAAAACAACTAATGATCAGCGTCGACAAAGACAGAAAAGCCATTCCACGTCCAAAGCGTTGACGAATTAGCTCGCCGTAGCCTTTACCCGTTCCCAATGCCAACCTGATCGATAATTCTTGCGCAATATAAAGCAGAGGAATCAGTATCACTTGCATCAATAGCAAACGATAACCCCACTCAGCTCCGCTTTGCGCAGCGGTAATCAAGCTACCGGCATCGGCGTCAGCGAACATCACCACCAAGCCGGGGCCGACCGTCATGGCGATGCGTAAAAAGCGTTTGCTGAGACTAGCTTGCGTTGACATCTGACCTGTTAAAAAGGGAAAGCCGGAAAAATAAAAAACTTTAATGTCCAGCTATTGATTAACGCTTCGCATTCGGCGCCTCTACCGGGCCAGTTTTGAAATTGCGTAAGAATTCCGCATCTGGCGACAACACCAATGTTGGCGCAGAGTCAGCCAATGACGTGCGGTAGGTTTGCAAAGAACGATAGAGTTTATAAAACTTAGGATCTTTACCGAAGGCGGCCGCAAAAATCTGATTCGCCTGTGCATCGGCTTCACCACGTGTGATATTACTTTGACGTTGCGCTTCCGACAAAATAATCGCCCGCTCACGATCGGCGGATGCCTGAATTTGTTGCGCCCATTCAAAACCCTGCGCACGCAATTCTTTGGCTTCACGTTCACGTTCAGATTTCATCCGGTCATAAATCGCCTGACTCGTTTCCAAAGGCAAATCGGCGCGATGAAAACGTACTTCCGTCACTTCTATACCCAGGGGTTTAGCTTTTTCTATGACTTCTTTTTGGATACGTTCAACGATCTTAGGACGTTCTTTTGAGAGCAATGAGGGCAGCACGACCTGCCCCAATTCGCGACGTAGCGACGAGCTCACCAATTGAGATAATTGCGTACCGGCCTGATCAAAAGTACGTACCGACTGATAAAAACGCAGCGGATTCACAATACGGAAATGGGTATAGGTTTCGACTTCGATCCGTTTTTGGTCGCCCAAAATAACTTGTTCAGAACGCGGCGTCAGCGTCTGCAAACGACGATCATAGTAGATCACCGTATCAAGCATAGGAATCTTAGTTTTCAACCCCGGCTCACTGACGGCGCCCAAAGGTGCACCGAGCCGAACAACCAACGCTTGCTGATCTTCACCGACGGTATAAAACGCCGAAGATAACAATGACAAGCCGAGCAATACCGAGAAAGCAATACCGAGTCTGAGCGTATTTTTATTCATTTTTTAGTCTCGCCACTGGTTGCAGTATTGTTTGCATTCGTCGTGCTGTTCGCATTTTTTTCAGACACTGACATGTAAGGCACAACGCCAGAAACACCTTTACCGGAAGAATCAATGATCACCTTGCCAGATTTTTTCAATACCGCATCAACACTTTGAAGATATAAGCGCCAGGCGGTAACGTCTTTGGCTTGCGCGTAACTCTGATAAACCGACAAGAAGCTTTTAGCTTCACCTTCGGCTAAATTGACAGCCTGTGTTTTATAGGCTTCGGCATCCTGAATGATATGAGAAGCCTCACCACGTGCGCGCGGCAAAATGTCATTGTGATAGGCTTCAGCTTCATTACGCGCGCGCTCCTGATCGGCGCGTGCACGTTGCACATCGTTGAATGCATCGATGACCGCAACGGGTGGATCGACTCTTTGCAATTGCACCTGCGTGACGTAAATACCAGAGAGCTCGTTATCAAGCAGAACCTGCAATAGCTGTTTGGTTTCATCTGCAATTTGCTGACGCTTGTCAGACATTGCTGCCTGAATCGGGGTACGTCCAATCACCTCACGCAAAGCGCTTTCGGCAGCAATCTTTATCGCTTGTTCGGGATTTTTGATCTGGAATAAATAGCGCCCAGCATCTTTGACTTTCCAAAAAACCACGCAATCGGCTTCGACGATATTTTCATCGCCAGTCAACATCTGATCGTCATGCGAATTGGAACTATCGGCAGAACTTGCGCGTGTACGTCCCAACTTTAATTCATTGACCTGTGTCACTTTCGGAAAAAGTACGGTATCAAACGGATACGGCAAATGGTAATGCAGGCCAGATTCGGTGGTATCTATCCATTTGCCAAAACGCAGAACCACCCCTTGCTCTTCCGGTTGAACTTTGTAGATACCTGAAAATATCCATGCCACGCCGATTAAAGCGGCGATCAATCCCAAGCCCTTGGCATTGAGGGCAATATAAAACCGTGCAGCTTTCATCTGCACGGTTTGCATCAAAGTATCTACCTTCGATAATTCAGGTGACGCAGCTTGCTGCTCTTCGGGTGAAGCTGAAGACATGATGGATTCCGTTTCCTTGAAGCATAGAATGGTGACGAGCCACTATCATAAACAAAAAATCAATTAAATCGGGCAAAACAGGTGCTGGCCAATGTAAAAGCCGATTTTTTTCTGTTTATCGTAGGGAAATTCGCTTCCTGCACAGATAGCTTGCCAGACAACAGACTGATAGATCCTGCATGCCTTTCGATACCTTGGCGTGATGGATGTCAAACTATCTTAAGAGCAATCATCTTACTACCCTACTGTATCAGTGACAACCGGACAACAGTCCATTTGTGGTCTTGCCTTACTTGATCTTGATCAGGATCAAGTAAGCATTTCTATTCGCTGGCAATTATGTGGGCAGGTGCAACCCGCCAATTTCTGCCAAAACTAGGTGCGGCGCAGGTTGCGGCCACCGACAACTACTACATATATCAGCGATGTGATCACGACTAAACAGCAGCAAAGACGATCAAAAAATCGAGCGTGCCGTTAAGGTCGTAAAACGTTCTAAAGCATATGTCCCGGCTAAAGAATTGCCAGTCGCATCCAATCCTGGCGACCACACGGCAACCGCCAATTCTCCTGGTACCAAGGCAAGAATTCCACCGCCCACGCCACTTTTTGCAGGCAAGCCAACACGGTAGGCGAAATCTCCCGCGGCATCGTAGGTGCCGCAAGTCAGCATCAAAGCATTGAGGCGTTTAGCTGAACTTGGATCAAGAATGGAAGTATCGTTCCACGGAATCGTGCCGTGTTGTGCCAGAAAACTGCCAGCTTGAGCCAGTTCGGCACATGTCATGGTGATAGAACATTGGCGGCAATAGCTATCGATAACCAGATCGACCGGATTATGTAAGTTTCCAAAATCCTTCATCAGATGCGCTATCGCATAGTTACGGTGCGCTGTGGCGCGTTCTGACTCTGCGACAGCTGGGTCAAAATCAACGTTTGCCTGCCCTGAGATCATCCGGGCAAATTGCAACACAGCGATATCTGATTGCACAAACCGGGAAGACAAAATGTCACTGATTACCAAGGCACCAGCATTGATAAAGGGATTTCTGGGCTTCCCTTTTTCATACTCAATTTGCACCAAAGAATTAAACGGATTACCTGATGGTTCTCGCCCGACACGCGCCCAGATGCTATCGCCCTCGCGTGAAAATGCCAGCGCCAGTGCAAACAGCTTGGTAATACTTTGCAATGAAAACTTCTTTTCGGCATCGCCAATGGCGTAAGTAGTGCCATCAAGGCAATAAATCGCCATGCCGAATTGCTGCGGATCAATGGTCGATAACTGCGGAATATACGATGCTACCCGACCTTGAGACAGGAGCGGCTGCACTTCGGCATAAATGGTTTGCAATATAGCTTGGTAATCTGGGTTCATTCCATTGGATCTTTCTTTGCAAATTTTGACGGCCAACATCAACGATCAAGATTGATACCGACGACTTGCAAAGTATCCCATTTAACTACAAATTTTATTTCGAAATCTCTGGATTAGCGCCTGTAAAAAATTCTGTTTATACCAAGCTTTCCAGTGTAAAACCTTCATCAAGCCAACCGGTAATTCCACCAGGCATCGTTTTAACTGCTCTGCCTAGCTTCGCCAGTCTGATCGCACCTCGGATTGCACCATTGCAGTGGGGGCCGGCGCAATAAGTGACGAACAATGTGTCTTCTGGATATTCAACGAGTTTCGAAGTAACAATTTTGCCGTGCGGCAGGTTAATCGCCCCAGCAATATGCCCTTTTGCATACATACCAGGACTGCGTACATCGAGTAACACGAAATCTTGATTGTCGCTGGTCAGCGCATCATGAACGTCCCAGCAATCGGTTTCAAATTCGAGTAATGCAGAAAAATGCGCCAATGCGGTCACACTATCAGCAGCAGCAACTTCAGTAACAAAAGACATAGACTGACTCCATAGATTCAATAAGAGCAATGATACGTAAAATCTTTTAGCGCTATTATCATAACAGCAGATTTTGCCAAGAAATTATTTGCAACACAAAACCTTTCGCTGATATGGAACAGAAACCTACAACCAAATCGGGTATATCATCGTGCAAATTTTAATAAGTCGCTTTGACTAACAACGCATGGGCATTTTTTACACACCAATTGATGCTGCCTTTGATCTGCTGATGATTTTGTTGTCAGTTGTTGTGCTGTTCCGAGAAATTAAACATATCCCCTGGAAACTATGGCGAGAACCCGGCGTATTTTCGGCGTGGTGCGCTAGCCTGATTGTGTTGACGTTAGTTTGGCGTATGCGGGTTCATGTGCAGGCAGATTTGCATTTGCACTTACTCGGCGTCGCTATTCTGGCATTGATGTTTGGACGCGCATTGGCGTCTTTTGGGGCTGCCTTAGCGGTGATCGCTTATACCGGTGAATACGACGGGCTATGGCTTAACGTCGGCACCAATATCATAATGCTGGCAATTTTCCCGTGCTTTCTCAGCGATTTAATACTCAGAAAAACCCAACGGTATTTACCGCAACACATGTTTGTCTATTTGTTTGGAAATGGCTTCTTCGGTGCATTTTTTGTCAACGCAGCGACAGGATTATTTGCAATCACTGCGCATAGTCTTTTATTGCCCTCCCCTCCCACATCAAACGATGCGTATGCTTACATGCTATTGTTAGCGTGGGGTGAGGCATTTCTGGTTGGTTTTCTGATTACTATTTTTGCGGTGTATAAACCGGCATGGGTCTTCACCTTTGATGACCAGATTTATTTGCGTGGAAAATAAAAAACGCGCCGTAACGACGGCGCGTTTTTATAAGCTCAAATCATGCAAACACTTCGTTAGCTAAGTTCAGCGAACCACGCACCAAATGGAGGTAAGCTTAATTGCGTACCGTTTAAACTTCCGGGTAAACCGACTGCGTCCAAATGTGTTGCACCTTCAACTTCAGGCCAATCAAATGCCACAGTCTGAGCGCTCAGATTAAACGCCGCAACGATACTTTTGTGCCCAGCCAGATCACGTCGTACCGCTAGGACAGGTTCCGGCGCATCGTAAAAGAAAATATCACCCAGACTTAACTGAGGATAATGCTTGCGCCAGTGCAGGATGTGACGTGCGTAATTCAAAGCAGAATCAGCTTGTTGATCCTGTACATTGGCAGCATTCAATGCGTGTTCTGGCGGCACCGGTAACCACGGTTTGGCACTGCTGAATCCTGCATATGGTTCAGAGTCACTCCATGGCATCGGCGTACGACAACCATCACGCCCTTTAAATTCCGGCCAGAAGGTGATGCCATACGGATCTTGAATGTCCTCGTAAGCGATGTTCGCTTCTGTCAGCGCCAGTTCATCACCCTGATACAAACAAGGTGTGCCTTTCAATGCTAATTGCAGGGCTAAGATCATCTTGGCAAATACTGGGGTAGGATTTTTTCCACCCCAGCGCGACATGACGCGCACGACGTCATGATTACCCACCGACCACGATACCCAACCACCTTTGACACGGGCTTCAAAGTCTTCAACCTGAGCGCGGATGTATTGTGCAGAAATGTCTGCCACCAGCAAATTAAAGCTATACGCCATGTGCAACTTATTATCATCCGCCGTATATTCTGCCATGACACCCAGGGAATCATCTGCCCCGACTTCGCCAATAGCGATAGCGCCATATTCATTCAACAATCCACGGATTTTTTCTAAGAACGGTAAATTTTCTGGCTGCGTTTTATCGTAGATATGTGCTTGCATACCGTAAGGATTGGTATCTTGTACGGTCTTGGTATCACGATTGGTTGCTGCTGGATTATTACGCAACTGCCTGTCATGAAAATGGAAATTGCACGCATCCAAACGGAAACCATCCACACCGCGTTCTAACCAGAAACGCATACTATCCAGATGTGCTTGCTGCACTTCCGGATGATGGAAGTTTAAATCGGGCTGACTGACTAAAAAATTATGCATGTAGTACTGACGTCGACGCGCATCCCATTGCCAGGCCGAACCACCAAACACTGACAACCAATTGTTTGGAGGTGTGCCGTCAGCTCGTGGATCAGCCCAGACATACCAATCGGCTTTAGGATTATCACGACTCTGACGGCTTTCTACAAACCATGGATGTTGCTCGGAACAATGCGACAGCACCTGATCTATCATAATTTTCAAGCCAAGCGCATGCGCGCGCTCGAGTAGCTGATCGAAGTCTGCCAGCGTGCCAAATAGTGGATCGACATCGCAGTAATCGGATACGTCGTAGCCAAAATCTTTCATTGGCGATTTGAAAAACGGTGAAATCCAAACGATATCGACACCCAATGAGGCAATGTAATCAAGCTTAGCAGTTATGCCTGGTAAGTCACCTATACCATCACCATTACTATCAGAAAAGCTACGTGGATAAACCTGATAAATTACTGCCTCGCGCCACCATTGTGACGCAGGTTTTAATGCTGTTTGAGTAGTCAAAGTAGTCGACATTATTATCCGGAAAAAATTTCAAATTTCAATTTGTGCTGTCAGTGCCAGCGGCTAATAACTTTTCCGTGAGCATCGCTGATACGCCAAGAAAAGCAGGATACTCGGCAGTAATTAAATACGTAGGAATTTGCGCGAGATAATCTGAAAAGCGTCCTTTTGCTTCAAAACGCTGGCGGAATGCCGACTCAAAAAACAACGAACCGAGCTTAGGCACGATACCACCGCCAATATAAACGCCGCCTGTGGCACCCAGAGTCAATGCCAAATTGCCTGCAACCGTTCCCAACATAGCACAAAAATGTTCTACCGCTTGCACGCATAAAATGCAGGATCCATCAATGGCCTGACGACTGATTTCTGCGGCAGATAAGTTATTAACTGGCGCCATTCCTTGGACCTTCTGCAAACTGCGATACAACAATTCCAGTCCCATGCCAGAAATCAAACGCTCCGCCGACACATGGGGAAACTCTTGCCAAATCACTTCAAGAAGGTCCGTTTCTACTTTATTCGCAGGAGAAAAACTGACGTGCCCGCCTTCACTACTTAAAGGTATCCATTGATTCCCATTTGGAATAATACCGGATACACCTAAACCTGTTCCTGGTCCTATCAGCCCGATGACCCTGTCTTTTTGTGCTACACCGCCACCCACTTGCACCCGTTCATCAGGCTCCAAATGCGGCAGCGCTATTGCTAATGCGGTAAAGTCATTCACGACCACCAGGGTTTGCAATTGCAAGGATTGCTTTAAAGCACTGATAGAAAACGTCCAGTGATTATTAGTCATGCTGACCACGTCACCGTCTACCGGATTAGCAATTGCGATCGCCGCATGGTCAATACTGCCAGACCAGGCGCTTTTTACTTCGGCACTGGACAAATAATCATTAATTGCCAATTGGGGATCAGGATAGGCTGCACATGCCAGTACCGACACGGCGACAAAATGATGTGGCTCAAACTCTAACGCAAAGCGCGCATTGGTACCGCCTATATCTGCCAGCAAGCGCGGTGCATAGGAATGATGTGTTGTTAAATCGTGCACTGGATTTTCACCATCAATGTGATGTCTCTGTTATGTCTATGGTTATGGCAATGCAAGAATGAAGTTGGATTATTGCGCAGCCATATTTTATGTAATATTACTACATAGATTAAATCCAAAGTCTAACATTTTGTAGATTTATGAGTTAAAATTCACAAAAATATGAAGAATAATAATAAAATTTCTGCCATTAAGCAGTAAAACAGACAATTAATTAATGTAGTTGAACTACTTAATTTAGGAGGCGGTAGTGACTTTTAGCAATTCAACTGGCGTTGTTGTACCCGCTTCACATTTCCGCGAACCACCGACGACGCTTACCAACAAGTACTTGCTATCAGGTCTGCTTTTTACGGCGCTTAATCTGCTATTTGCGACACATAACGCTGATGCCGCCAAGCTTTCAGCACCAAGCCTTAGCGATTGCAATCAAGATCAATATCAAACCGTCTTAAGTAAAGCAACCCTTAACGCCAGCGCAGCACGAGCTTATTGGCTGAGCAGCGACACAATACGCTGGCCAGGTAAGTACACAGCCGGCAGCTTCCATTTGTATGCTTCCGATAAAGGACTACTCAACATACGCAACGGTGCCAAGGTAAAAGGCGCCACACAACACATCGATCTACAAATTGGCACGGGAATCAGAGCAACTCAGTCAGATGTACAGACTCGCTTTGCATTTACCGGAAAAGGTATCGAACTTCGATACACGCTCCCAACTGCCACACTGAGTCATTTATTAAAGCAACAGGTCGTATTGGTGCAGGAAAATGAGCAGGGCGATGTTATCGACTTTACCTATATCCAAATACCAGGAGTGTTAGACGATTTATATCTCGCAGCGAATACCGTCGAGGATTTAGGCGTCAAGGTAAGTCTGAATGCATCTGAAGGCAGGAGGCATATCAAAAAGCCGCCTATTTATAGTAAGTTCAAGCTATGGGCTCCAACTGCGCGCCAGATTGCTGTTTGCACCTACAACAGCGGCGACAGCAAGGCCAATGCCATCAAGACGATGACGTTTGAATCGAACACAGGCATCTGGGAGGCACTCGCTAATCAAGACTTATCCGGTCAGTACTATAAATATCTGTTGGATGTCTTCATTCCCGGTACTGGCTGGGTACGCAATGCAGTGACCGACCCGTATTCGGTGAGCCTGACGACGGATTCTAAACGCAGTTTTATCGCCAACTTAAATAGCAAAGCACTCAAACCGAAGGGCTGGGATGAACACAGCATTCCAAGTCGCGTACAGCATGCTACCGACATGTCAGTGTATGAATTGCATGTACGTGATTTTTCCGCCAACGATTTAACTGTCAGACCCGATTATCGCGGCAAGTATTTGGCGTTCACAGAGTACCAATCAAACGGCATGAAACACTTAACGGCGCTCAGCAAAGCGGGTATTACGGATATTCATCTGTTACCAGTGTTTGATATTGCCACTATTCCTGAGACGAATTGCAGCAATCCCAAGATCAGCGGCGCACCCGATAGCGAACAGCAACAAGCGATCGTTAATGCTCACGCTACAACAGATTGCTTCAACTGGGGTTATGACCCATTTCATTACAATGCGCCGGAAGGCAGCTATGCCACCAATGCCACCGATGGGGCGACACGCATTCTGGAATTCAGAAAAATGGTGATGGCCCTACATCAAGCCAACCTGCGCGTAGGCATGGATGTCGTCTACAACCACACTGCGTATGCCGGACAGCATGAAAAATCCGTTTTGGATCGTATCGTGCCAGGCTACTACCAGCGACTGAGCGCCAATGGAAAAGTCGAAGAATCGACTTGCCAGACCTGCGGCAATACCGCTACCGAAAACAATATGATGGCAAAATTAATGAGCGATTCGGTAAGCTTATGGGCGCGCGAATACAAAATTGATTCGTTTCGCTTTGACCTGATGGGACATCAACCACGATCGGTGATGGAAAAATTGAAAGCCAGTTTAGCCAGCGACAATGGACGCCCGATTTTTTTGATTGGCGAGGGCTGGAATTTCGGCGAAGTCGCCAACAATACGCGCTTTGTACAGGCAGCCCAGCTATCACTCAATGGAAGCGGCATAGGTACATTTAGCGACCGCGCCCGTGATGCCATACGCGGCGCGGGCCGGGATGATGATATCAACAGCATTGTCAACAATAAAGGTTACATCAATGGCCTGGCGGACGGGACGACACCACAACAAGTCGAGCAAACCTTGCGTGCGGCAGACATGATCCGAGTCGGGCTTGCTGGCACCCTCAGTGACTTTGAAATGGAAACTGCGCAAGGTCAGCCTCAGAAGCTCAAAGACATCAACTATAACGGGCAACCTGCGGGCTATGCCAGTGAGCCTGATGAAGTGGTTAATTACGTAGAAAACCATGATAATCAGACCTTATTTGATATCAATGCATTTCGCTTGCCTGTTACCACCAGCCACGAAGACCGGGCGCGCGTGCAAGTTCTTGGCTTGGCCTTAACGGCGTTTAGTCAGGGAATCGCGTACTTTCATGCTGGTTCAGACATCCTGCGCTCAAAATCCCTGGATGGAAATAGTTACAACTCCGGAGATTGGTTTAACCGTCTGGACTGGACCTACCAGGATAATTATTTTGGAACCGGCTTGCCGCCAAAACAAGACAATCAGGCACTCTACCCTTTAATGCGCCCGTTGTTAGTCAATGCTGACATTAAACCGAGGCCACAAGATATTGCGTTTACCCGTGACGCCTTCCGTGATCTGCTAAAAATACGCAGCAGCTCAAGTTTATTTCATCTCACCCAAAATACAGATATTAAAAAACGATTGCACTTCTATAACGTTGGACCAAACCAAAATTCATTGCTCATTATTGGTTTGCTGGACGGAGACCATTTACCGGCAGCGAATTGGAAATCAATCATTTATCTGATCAATGTCAGCCAGACAGAACAACACATAGAAATAAGCGAACTGCAACGCCGCCAGTTTCAATTACACCCTGTGCATCTCGATCCGCAAGCAGCAGATCAACGCATTAAAAAAGAAGCGAAATACTCAGGTCAAGACGGCTTCATGATTCCGGCCCGAAGTGTGGTGGTATTTGTCGAGAAAAATTAGGATAAACAATATCATTTCATCGTGATACCCGTAAAACTTGTACCGAGATACAGTTTATTCAATATAGTCCGGTTAGCGCTGCAAAAAATAGGTGAAATGGCATTTTTATCCAGCCCTTCAGATAAAAAACAAGTTAAATAAATACCACTTTGAGACAATTTAATCATAGCCACATGGAAGGAAACCAGAAAAACTAGTGCCCCTATAAGCCACCTAATAAAGAAAGATGATAATTTAACATTTATTTAATCAGGTAAAAGAACGCTTATTCGAAAATTACCTGTGTTTGCTACAAAAAATATGAAAACTTTTCAGCCATAAGGCGAAAATTTTCGCTCAACAGCGGTTATTATTAGCGCCTTCGTATTCTTAGATTGAGGAGACAGTCGGAATGGATTTTTCAGATCGCCAGCAAGAGCCGGGCAAGAAGTTCCTTGGCATGGGGCTGGTATTAGCATTTCACGTAGTGCTGTTGTATGCGCTGCTCAATGGCTTGGGGAACAAGATCGTTCAGATCATCCAAAAGCCCATGGAGACAAAAATAGTGGAAG
>NZ_JBMPOQ010000022.1:0-58628 GCF_049340505.1 Undibacterium sp. Dicai25W
GCGCCAATGATAGTGCTGCAACCAGTGTGAAAGTAGGTTATCGTCAGGCTCCCCAATGCTACCCCTCTCTGTGAAAACAGTGAGGGGTTTTGCTTTTGTGATTCAGAAATGATTCTCCGATCTCCCGGGGCGATCATCAAAACCTATTCCCAAATCATTTCCTAAATTAATCTATTAGTTAATTCATCAATCACATTGATTTACGTTCCTGCCTGAATCCGATGCGCGAAACAGTGCTTAGATCTTCTCTGGGGCTTATTGCTATTGATCTCGGATGAGTCAAAAATTTTAATGACTTTTTATTTCATTTAGTCCGAGCAATATAGTTATTTCCACGGGTAAGCAATTTCAAACACGGATAAATATTAAAATATTAAATGCAGCTATTCTGAATTAAATTGAGGGACATCTGATCACTATTTTCTCGAAAATAGATCCCTATAAGCATCAATTTTCCCATTTAAGACTTATTTAATCTTAATAATTTAAAAAATATCTTTAAGAATAAGTTGCATAAAAAATATAGACATAGATATAATAAAATATAAATTTCATATTTATTTGTATTTTATTTAACTTTTTCGAGTAACCAGATGATTAATGGTGTGGCACATAAAATGATTACATTACGCATATTTGTCGGCGGGTTTTTGTCGCTCTTGTTAAGTGGCTGTTTTCTTGCAAATGACGCCACTAACGCTATCGTAAATGACCCAGGTTCAGTTAACTTTAACACCGTCTGTATCATTTCTAATTGTACAAATTCTAATGCTGATGTTGTCAGTGATATTCGAACTAGCTACGTGGTAACTCAAAAAAATGGACAGGTAACCATCACAGCTTCGATCGGACAGACCGCCAATTTATTAACAGCGGTAGCAATTACTGGCGGGGATAGTTTGACAGCGACAGTTGATGGGCAAGCGGCCACATTTCAGTCGACACCTGATACTGGGACACCTTATACAGCAATGGTGCCTGATGCTAGTTTGCAACCAGTCGTTGCGGTGAATTTCCTGCGTGGTACGTCCATGTACCCAAGCACAGTGACATTGCCGTCACCATTTGCGATGCTATCGCCGATGGGTACTGTTAACTTGGGGAAGAGCGCAAGAAAATTGCTGGTACAACTTAGCTTATCGCCGACAGCTAACGTCGGAGCAATCGTCAATATGCAATGTAATAGAGCCGATGGTACTAGCTTTAGCGGGCAAAATGCGGTTCCCGTTTCGCATGTTGCGAATACAAATAATAGTTTTGCCATTTATACGTCCGATCTTGATGCCACGTTGAATGCTGCGAGCCAGGCTCCAAATAACCAAGGGGTTTCAAATATATCTCCAGTCACAACATGTGGATTGAATATTGATTGGCAAACGAAAGTTTATGGCACAGTCAGTTCAGGGCTATACCGTTCGAGCTACATTGTTGGAATTCAATCGGTTCAGAATCAGGTGAGTTACGATTCTCGTCTCTAGTTTGAATTGAAGAAAGCCGCCAATACGACAAGTGGCTTTTTCATTTATCGCAATTGCAGATAAGTAGAAGCTATAGATCGAAGATGAATCTATTGATTTTTGATGTTCATTTGAAGATGGAATTGCCGCTCAAATTTCACTTGAAGAAAATAATTTAAAAACTAAATCAAAGTGAACGTCATCGGCACGTAATAAACACACCATATAGTGGTCGAATAGCTGACCGATTCACTATATGAACATACCTACATCCAACTATTCTGATTCAATACAACTCGCCACTCGCAGTGCTATTGAACGTGCAGAGGCAATTGTCGAGTTGGTGCGCAGATCAGGTTTTCAGCGTATAGAAAATTTGTCGCTGCACTTTAATGTTACTCCGCAAACGATACGGCGCGACGTGAATAGTTTGTGTGACTTGGGCATTTTACGTCGCCGGCATGGGGGCGTTGATGTTCCCAGCACCGGCGAAAATCTCGCCTACCCGATGCGCCAGGTTTTAAACATTGATGCTAAGCGAGCGATTGCCCGTCGGGTTGCGAAGGAAGTCCCTGAAGATGCCTCTTTGTTTTTTGGTATAGGTACAACGCCAGAGCAATGTGCACACGCATTGGTTGAACATACGCATCTGCGCGTCATGACTAACAATATTAATGTGGCTGTCGCCTTATCACCTAATCCTCAGTGCGAAATTACTCTTGCTGGTGGTCGTATCCGCAATCTCGATCAAGATATGGTCTCCAGTGAAGCTCACAATTTTTTTGGCCGTTTTTCCGTCGATATAGGTATTTACGGTGTCGCTGGCGTCGCTGAAGATGGCACATTATTGGACTTCAGCAGTGACGAAGTCCATATGCGGACTGAATTGAGTACACACTGTCGTCAGCGATTCTTAGTTCTTGATCACAGTAAGTTTGGACGCAGTGCGACTGTCCGTGGTGGCCACATTACGGATGCGACAGCCGTCTTTACCGACAAACCGATTTCCAGTGAACTGGAAAATCAATTGCACCAGGCTGGTGTTCGCTTAATTATTTGTTCCGACCCCGTTTTACCCCGTAACTTCAGGAGAAGTGGTTTATGAAATTATTCAAGATGAAGCATGTTGTCGCCTCGTTTGCTTTGGGCTTGATCGCATTGAGTGGCAGTGTACAGGCGCAAAACCGCGCAATTTGCTATAACTGTCCGCCAGAATGGGCAGATTGGGGTACCCAATTAAAAACGATACAAACGCGTTTGGGCATACAAATACCACCTGATAATAAGAATTCTGGCCAATCCATTACTGCAATGATTGCGGAAAAAGCAAATCCCGTTGCTGACGTTGTTTATCTCGGTGGTATTGCTTCTGATCAGGCGCGTGAAGCCGGGATCATCACGCCATATAAACCAAAAAACTGGGACAAAATTCCCGCCGATTTAAAAGATCCACAAGGTAACTGGTTCACCATTCACTCAGGCACTTTGGGTTTATTCATTAACAAAGCCGCCTTAGGTAAAAAGCCTGTTCCACAAAGCTGGTCGGATCTGCTTAAGCCAGAATACAAGGGTCTCGTCGGTTACCTTGATCCAACTTCTGCGTCTGTTGGTCAAGTAGGTGTGATGGCAGTCAATCTCGCATTGGGCGGCACTTATGAAAACATCACCCCAGGTATTAATTTCTTTAAGGCGTTGGTCAAAAATCAGGCCATCGTTCCTAAGCAAACTTCTTATTCTCGCGTAATTAGCGGCGAAATTCCTATTCTGATTGATTACGATTTCAATGCGTATCGCGGTCAATATACCGATAAAGCACCAGTCGTATTCGTGATTCCGAAAGAAGGCACCGTAGTTTTCCCTTACGTCATGGCATTGGTAAAAAATAGTCCTAACCAGGAAAACGGTAAAAAAGTATTAGACTTTGTATTGTCTGACGAAAGCCAGCAAATGTGGGGCAATGCGTATTTGCGTCCGGTATTTGCGGATAAGTTGTCAGCCGCAGCTAAGGCAAAATTTTTGCCTGACAGTGAATATGAACGTGCAAAACCTGTTGATTTGAAGAAGCTGGCAGCAGCACAAAATATGATCATTGAACGTTATAAGAACGAAGCGAAATAAGGAAGTATTCGGATCATATCAATGCTCCAAAGCGCCTTATGTTGGCGTTTTGGAGCATGAACTGCAACGCTATAGATGAAGTGATCACCAACTGTTCCTTCATGTCGTGCCCCCTGTTCTTTACATTCATCGCAAATGCCTACTGAAACCCGTCGCCTGACATTATTATTACTTCCGACAGGAATATTCTTTTCCGCGTTCTTTTTGCTACCGATGGCCAAGCTATTTATGATTGGTGGTGGTGGGGTCAAAGGCTGGTCAGCATATACCGCCATTCTGACTGACAACAATTATCTGAATTCTTTATTGGCGACATTAGGAGTTGGCCTTGCTACCACGATCGTTACGCTCATCATCAGCGGGATTAGTGGTGTCTTTTTGCAACGTCATAAATTCCCAGGTAATGCCTTGTTAGTGAGTTTGCTGACGTTACCTTTAGCGTTTCCTGGTGTCGTAATTGGCTTCATGGTCATCATGCTGGCCGGGCGTCAGGGCATTATCGGCGATCTGAGTGAAGCTCTGGGTCACGATCATTTAGTATTTGCTTACTCTTTATCTGGTTTGTTCATGGGCTATGTTTATTTCTCGGTGCCACGTACGATTTTGACCGTCATGGCGGCCGCTGAAAAACTTGATCCACGTTTAGAAGAGGCAGCTCGCTCACTAGGCGCATCACCATGGCGCGTTTTGGTTGACGTAATTATTCCGGGGCTGAAGCCTGCGATGATTTCTGCCGGTGCCATTTGCTTTGCGACCGCCGTTGGTGCGTTTGGTACGGCATTTACTTTGGCCTCAAGTATCGATGTTTTGCCGATGGTGATCTATACCGAATTTACAATGTCTGCCAATTTTGCGATGGCGTCTGCACTGAGCTTTGTATTGGGCGTAGTCACGTGGATAGTCCTCGCATTGGCACGTAGCGCCAGTAGCGCAACAGTCGCTGCTGCGGCATAAGGCATACAAGGAAAAAGTGATGACAAGAAATAGAGTTTTATTCGTTTTGCAGTTGCTATTTACGCTGTTGGTTTGCGTATTTTTGATCGTGCCAGTTGGCATGTCTATGCTGGCGGGCGTCACTACAAATTATCAGGTAGGACTGGAAAGTGGTCTGACTTTGCGTTGGGTGATGGAAGTCTGGGATGGTTATCGCGATACTTTATTCGCCTCACTGGGCCTATCGGTTGTGTGTTTGATCGTCACCTTGATTCTCGGTATTCCGACTGCCTATGTATTAGTGCGTACACAAAATCGCCTGAGTCGAATTATCGAAGAATTGCTGGTCTTGCCGATTGCGATTCCTGGTCTGGCAACCGCATTGGCATTGATTGTCACCTTTGGTGGTGTGCCTGGTTTTCGGACTTCCTGGTTATTTATTCTGGTTGGTCACGTTTTGTTCACCTTGCCATTTATGGTGCGTTCCGTACTTGCTGTGATGCATGCTACCGACTTAAAAACCTTGGAAGAGGGCGCTGCTTCGTTGGGAGCAAACTTTGCACAGCGCTTTGTCGATATCGTGTTGCCTAACTGCCGTGCTGGCATCCTTGCTGGTTCTCTAATGGTCGTCACCTTATCCGTTGGTGAATTTAATATGACCTGGTTGTTGCATACGCCACTGACCAAAACTTTACCGGTTGGTCTGGCGGATGCTTATGCCTCTTTACGTTTTGAAATCGGTAGTGCCTACACCTTGATTTTCTTTTTACTGATTACTCCTTTGTTATTGGCGATACAGGCTATCGGCAAAGCACGTGTTGTGCGCTTTGTACCTGAAGAACTCGCGACAGAAAGCAAATAATGGAAACGCAATCTTCTCTCTCTATTTCGCTGCAACAATGCAGTAAAACGTTTGCCGATGGTACTCGAGCACTGGAGCCGATTAATCTCGACATTCATGCTGGCGAAACCCTGGTATTACTCGGCCCATCGGGCTGCGGCAAAACCACGACGTTGCGTATGATCGCAGGTCAGGAACAGCCAGATCACGGTGGTAAAGTATTGTTTGACGGCGTCGATGTTACTGCATTGCCGATAGAAAAAAGAAACGTTGGCATGGTGTTCCAATCATATGCCTTATTCCCGAATATGACTGTTGCCGAAAACATTGGTTATGGTTTAAAAATCCGCAAAATGCCATCAGCAGAAAGCAAGGCGCGTGTCGCTGAAATGCTGGCGATGATGCAAATTGAACGTCTGGCAGATCGCCGTATTACGCAATTGTCGGGTGGTCAGTGTCAGCGCGTCGCACTGGCGCGGGCGATTGCGGTACGGCCGCGTGCCTTATTGCTGGATGAACCCTTAACGGCACTGGATGCCAAACTACGTGATAGTCTGCGTCTCGAAATCAACGGCTTATTACGTCAGTTAAAAATCACCTCGGTCTATGTCACACATGACCAGACTGAAGCAATGGCTTTGGGTGATCGCATCGTCGTCATGGAGCATGGCCGCATTGCGCAAATCGGTACACCGCGTGAAATTTATCAGCAACCTGCGAATACCTTTGTTGCGGATTTCATTGGCATCATGAATCGTTTAAATGGCAAGATCCGTGACGGAATATTTTCTTGTAAAGCAGGGCAGTTGGCATGGCAGCAGCCAGATACAGCCGAGCACTCGATTTTGTTCCGCCCTGAAGACATTAAAATCGCCGAAGCGCATGAGAATACTAGCTTACGCGGTACCGTCAACACAGCTGTGTTCATGGGCGACCGTACGCGTATTCTGGTCGACGTCGGCGAGCCGCAACCACTGGTGATTGATAGTCATAGCCGCTATGATTTCAAGGCTGGCGATATGGTCGGATTGCACATTGATACGCGTGGCATTATCGCCTTATAGGAGCCTCTATGTTAATCGCACAAATCAGCGACACCCACATCAAAATGCCTGGAAAGGTGGCGTATAACATCGTCGATACCGCTCAAATGCTACGTGACTGCGTTGCCCACATCATGCAGTTAAAAATTCAACCAGATCTTATTTTACTGACAGGGGATCTGGTTGATCTGGGGCGTGATGAAGAATACGACTATCTACGTAGCATACTTGCCCCGATCAGGCAGCGTATCATCGTTATTCCCGGTAACCACGACGAACGTGATGCAATGCGTCGTGCTTTTAAAGATGCGAGCTATTTGCCAGCGAGCGGATTTTTACATTTTGCGATCAATGATGAATATCCGTTTCGACTTATTGGACTCGATACTCTGATCCCTTTCTCCGGCGGAGGCGAATTGTGCCAGGAAAGGCTTGCGTGGTTAGACCAGACTTTACAACAACAGCCTGATGTACCTACCCTGATCATGATGCACCATCCGCCATTTTTAACCGGTATTGGTCACATGGATGATATCGGTTTAAAAGGCCGTGAAGAATTCGCTGAAATTATGTCTCGCCACCCACAGGTTCGCGCGATTTTATTCGGTCACTTGCATCGCACTATTCACGCTCAGGTTGGTGGTCGTCCGGCGATGACAAGTCCCAGTCCCGCGCATCAGATTGAGTTAGACATTAACCCTTCAGCCCCAAGTTACTTCTGCATGGAACCACCAGGATATTTGCTGCACTGGTGGAACGACGGACATTTAATCAGCCACACCGCGCTGATAGGAAATTACCCGGGACCATTTCCATTTTTTGGAGATGATGGAAAATTGATTGATTGAACCACCACCCGGGCTTGCAATCCGGGTTTTTTATTTTTGTATCGCTTTTTATTTACATGGGGCGCTATTATTCAACACCATCGAAATATAAAAAGGCATCTGCTTTCTTATTCGAGACATTTATCAAAGCAAAGAAGGTAATACAGATAGATTGTCTATCCCCAAGAAACGCACTAATATCAGTGTCCATGTCAAGAAATGAAGGGATGGTCAGCTCTTACCGTTCTGATGACAATCTAGATACTTCAACACTAAGTTAACTTGGCTGCTATGCCAATGGATAATCGAATCATGTCAAACGAATTGATAGTCCAGGATATAACACCGATTGAAAACACTTCACAAGATGTTGCACTCAACTATCTTGCGTAATTCCTGGTTAATAAAAAATTCAAAAATCAAAATTCAAAATTCAGATTTCAGGAGACCAACATCATGCGCGAAGCCGTCATCGTTTCAACAGCCCGTACCCCGCTCACGAAAGCACATCGAGGTGAATTCAATATTACGTCAGGTCCGGCACTCGCCGCGTTTGCCGTCGGTGCAGCAGTACAGCGCGCAGGGATTGATCCTGCGTTGATCGAAGATGCGATTATTGGTTGTGGCTACCCTGAAGGTACAACCGGTCGTAACATCGCACGTCAAACCATCATCCGCGCTGGACTGCCGATCAGCATTGCGGGCACGACGATCAATCGCTTTTGTGCGTCTGGCTTGCAAGCCATTGCCGTGGCCGCTGGCCGCATCGTGGTCGACGGTGTGCCCGCAATGATCGCCGGCGGCGTCGAAAGCATTTCTCAAATACGTACCCGTGAAGACGGCGCTTCCAGCCTTGATTCGTGGATAATGGAACACAAACCAGATCTGTATTTATCCATGATAGAAACCGCAGATATTGTCGCCGCACGTTACGGCATCAGCCGCGA
Organism: Undibacterium sp. Dicai25W; assembly: GCF_049340505.1. Lineage (NCBI taxonomy): Bacteria > Pseudomonadati > Pseudomonadota > Betaproteobacteria > Burkholderiales > Oxalobacteraceae > Undibacterium > Undibacterium sp. Dicai25W. The sequence continues at coordinate 8,167 of NZ_JBMPOQ010000022.1, forward strand.
AGCGCAAGATATTTTTTCCGAACAAAGCCAGCGCAAAACTGCTGAAGCCCAAGCGGCTGGACGCTACCGTGACGAGATCGTCGCCTGCAGTACTGTTATGGCAGTCACCGATAAGGCCACTGGCACCGTATCGCAACGCGCTGTGACGGTGGATGCGGATACATGCAATCGTCTCGACACCAATTTAGCGGGGCTGGCAAGACTTGCGCCGGTGCGCGGTGCCGAGCACTTCATTACGGCGGGAAACTCTTCTCAGTTATCAGATGGTGCGTCAGCCTGCGTGTTAATGGAAGCCAAAGAAGCGAGTCGTGCCAACCTTACGCCATTGGGCGCGTTTCGTGGCATGGTCGTCGCTGGTTGTGAGCCCGATGAAATGGGTATCGGGCCTGTTTTTGCAGTTCCAAAATTACTCGCTCGCCATGGCTTAAAAATGGATGACATCGGTTTGTGGGAACTCAACGAAGCGTTTGCGTCTCAGAGTATTTATTGTCAACAGCGTCTGGACATTCCAGATGAACGTCTGAATGTGAATGGCGGCGCGATCTCCATTGGTCATCCATTTGGCATGACGGGGGCACGTCTGGCTGGTCATGTACTGATCGAAGGTCGTCGGCGGGGTATTAAATATGCGGTCGTTACGATGTGTATTGCGGGTGGTATGGGTGCCGCCGGCTTGTTTGAAATTTATTGAGGTAAGACCAGAAGGATTTGAATTTTACCGCTGGGGAAGAAAATTTCCACCAGGAAGTGTGTGCGTTTTTGCGTGAAAATCTGTCCTCAAAATTGGCTGACAAAGTCGGTCAAGGTGAGCACTTATCCAAGACAGGCTTGGAACAATTGTATGTTTCAACGTAAATTTAAACCGCAGCAAAGGGGGGGCAATTTACGAAATGTGACTTTGGTAATGAATGTCACTTGTCTCAAAGCGGTGGGTTACGCGAGAGGCGATCGAGAGGGGAGATTGATATGTTATTGAGGATTTGTGCGTTCTTGTTGATTGTTCGGTGATTGGTGGCGAAATTTACGGAATGACTGAAGTCGGGTTTCAGCCTCAGTGAAATAAGCTGGATTGATAATAAAAAAAGCCCGCAATTGCGAGCTTTTTCTTGCTGTGATTTTGTTGACATTCTGGTGTCAAAGCGACCAGAAATAACCACGATTAATGATTATTTTAAAATCGTAAATTTTTGATTTTAAATTATATTCTGGTGGAGTCGGCGGGAATCGAACCCGCGTCCAGAAGCACTCTACAGACAGTTCTACATACTTAGTGCTGCCATTTGATTTAATCTTGACGACGCGGACGCACACGCTGCGGCAAGACGAGTTACCTATTATTTAATCCTGAGCCAAGTAACCCGACTCAAGACGATTCCATATGAATGTCCTTACTGCTGTTGCCAGCCCACCCTATGGACGAGGTAGTGTAAGGTTAGCCGGTATTAAGCGGCTAATGCGTACGAGTTATCGTTTGCAGTTATAAATTTCAGATTGTATTTACGAGGTAGTCTGGCCTCGGTATGCCCTGCGCTGCTTTGCAACCCCTGTCGAAACCTGGTCGACCCCTAAGCCTTGCTAGTATACCTCAAAATCGGGGGTGAAGGACAGGGTATTCAATAGCTGCGTTACGCTAAATGTTTGCTACGTAAGATTTCCAGCAATTCTAATGGACTATGAAGCACCAGGTCAGCATTCCAATGAGTAGGTTCAGTCGCACCACAATAGCCCCATGCTGCGGCAATGCTATACATGCCAGCCGCTTTGGCAGCTTGAATATCGCGCAAATCATCGCCAACGTACCAGCAATGTTCTGCCGCTATTGCCAGCTGTTTTGCCGCTTCGAATAATGGTGCAGGATGTGGTTTGGCGTGCGGCGTGGTATCACCAGAGATGATGCAACGGGCTTGTTTTAAGTCGAGCAAGGGCACCAGTGCATCGGTAAAGCGCATGGCTTTGTTGGTGACGATGCCCCACGGTAATTGCAAGGCATCAAGTCCGTTGAGTAGATGTGGTACGTCGTCAAAAAGTGTGCTTTGATCAGCAATTGCTGATGCGTAATGATTTAAAAATTCAATACGCATCGCTTCGTATTCCGGATCTTCCGGTCTGATATTAAAACCAGCGCCGATCAGGCCGCGCGCGCCGGCGGACGCATAAGGGCGCAAATGTTCATAAGGTGTGGGAGGTAAATCCCGGTTGCGGCGCATGACGTTGATCGCGGCTGCCAGGTCTGGAGCGGTATCGGCGAGGGTGCCGTCAAGATCAAATAAAATGGCTTTTGGAATTTGCATGGTATGTGATTGAAATCAAAAGAAGGGGATCAAATATTGAATCTGATCCCCTCCGGAATACGTTGGCGCTGCCCTGTGCTTTATATTAAGCTGGCTTTGTACAAGCAATCATGTAATTAACACTCGTGTCGTTATTAAGTGAATACATTTTTGTCAGCGGGTTGTAGCTCAGGCCTCTCATTGCATGTAATTCCAGGCCGGCATTGCGTACATCCTGAGTCAGTTCTGCTGGAGTAATAAATTTGGCATAGTCATGCGTGCCTTTTGGTAGCAATTGCAGCACATATTCAGCACCGATGATCGCAAACAGATACGATTTGACGTTGCGATTCAAGGTTGAAAAGAAAACGTGCCCACCCGGTTTGACCATTCTGGTGCAGGCGCGAATAATCGATGCGGGGTCTGGAACGTGTTCTAACATTTCCATGCAAGTGACCACATCAAATTGACCTGCTTCCATTTCTGCCATTTCTTCGGCGGGAATTTTTTTATAGCGCACTGATACGCCAGATTCCAGGCTATGCAAATCCGCAACCTTTAAGGCTTTGTCAGATAAGTCGATGCCAGTGACCGTGGCCCCTTTTTTTGCCATGGACTCCGCCAGGATGCCGCCACCACAACCGACGTCGATGACATTTTTACCTGCCAGCGGAATGCGCTGATTAATCCATTCCAGGCGTAGAGGGTTGATTTCATGGAGTGGACGGAATTCTGAGGTTGGGTCCCACCAGCGATGGGCAAGTTCACTGAATTTTTGAATTTCTGCTGGGTCGGCATTGATGGTAGACATGATGTAATCGCTGAGGCACGCGAGGTGCGAATGGCAAAGAACGTATTGTAGGCGATTCAGAGACTTATCGCATTAGCCGACAACAATTCATGAAAGATTGAGTTGTTATGTTATTTGCTATGGTGTTGATGTTGGATGGAAGAAGGGGAGACGCGAAGAGAAAAAATGCAGTAAAAAATAAAAAACCCCGCGAAGCGGGGTTTTTCAATAAATAAACCGGAGTTTAATTATTTAGTTACTGTGTGAGTACCAACAACTTCGATCTCTACACGACGGTTTTTAGCACGGCCTTCTGCTGTTTTGTTGTCAGCAACTGGTTGTTTTTTGCCTTTGCCTTCAGTGTAAACACGGTTAGCTTCGATACCTTTAGTTACCAAGTAAGCTTTAACTGCTTCAGCACGACGAACAGACAATTTTTGATTGTATGCGTCTGTACCAACGGAGTCAGTGTGACCAACAGCAACTACTACTTCCAGGTTGATTTCTTTCAACTTAGCAGCCATGTCGTCCAGTTGTTTTTTGCCTTCTGGTTTCAATACAGCTTTGTCGAAGTCAAACAATGCGCTAGCAGCGAAAGTAACTTTTTCGGAAGTTGGAACTGGAGCTGGTTTTGGTGCTGGTGCTGGTACAACTACTGGTGCAGGAGCTGGTGCAGGTGCAGGAGCAGCTTCTTTTACCAATGGTGCATCGCAACCTGGAACCGCATCAGCTGGTGTCCAGTAGCCAGTGCGCCAGCACAGACCAAATGGATCCATAGCAACTACACCGCGGCCGTCTTGAACGTATGCGCTGTTAGGTGTGCTTGCTTTGATGTCTTGTTGTTGTGCGAATGCAGAAAAAGAAGCCACTGCGGACGCTGCGATAACGAGCTTAACTAAAATTTTCATATTTCTCCTCTCGGGTGAGATTGAATTACCGCAGATAAACTGCGCAAAATGCTGCATAAAACCGGATGATACCATGTGCTTGATGACAATACTATTTCTTCAAGCAGACTTTTACCATTCGTCGCCATTTTGCCATAGATGCGTAAGTCATTGGCATTCTTGTTAATTCGGAAAACTGAGAAAGAGGCAAATATGTCGTGTATTGGCAACGAAATATAAGGAGTTTGATGAAATTAGACCAATTTTAAGCGGATTTTCATTGGTATTGTTGAATTGTAAATCTTTGTTTTTAGCTCAAATTAGTACTGGTAAGTGTGCTTTTTTTGTCGTTTAAAGATCAAAATTTAAGGATAAAAGGCTATTTTTTTGTTGAAAAAGCGGGTTTTATTCGCCCCTAGATTGAAAATTTTGGCCCTTTTTTGGTGTTTGAATGTTGCAACGCAGCAGTTTATTCAAAATTGTCTGGGTATTTTTTGAGACTTTTTAATATGCGCACATCATTGAACCCACTCAGCGTCGCAGATCTGTGCATAAATGCTATTTATGCCGCTTTAGGTGCGTGAGGCATGTTAGAATCAAGAGTTAAACGCTATGTAAATTGATGGATCTTGTGCAATCGTCCTTAACTCAGGTTCTGGATGCATATTATTTTTGTACGCGAAGTCGGGCGGTTATCGTTGATAAAAACGCGTACAGATTTTGAGCAAGCTTACATCACTAGAATCGCATCACGAGATTTACATCAGTATATATAGCGTCGTCAATTAACCAAGCTCTAATTTGCCGGCCTGCCAATGGATCAATTCGCAAAAGAAACACTCCCGATTTCCCTTGAAGAAGAAATGCGCAAGAGTTACCTCGATTACGCCATGAGCGTGATCGTTGGTCGAGCCTTGCCGGACGTGCGTGATGGCTTAAAGCCAGTGCATCGTCGCGTATTGTTCGCGATGCATGAAATGAACAACGTCTATAACCGTCCTTTCGTGAAATGTGCACGTGTGGTCGGTGAAGTCATGGGTAAGTATCACCCGCATGGCGACGCTTCTATTTACGACACTTTGGTACGTATGGCGCAGGATTTCTCTTTGCGTTATACCCTCGTTGATGGTCAGGGTAACTTCGGTTCCGTCGACGGCGATAACGCCGCGGCGATGCGTTATACCGAATGTCGTCTCGATAAAATCGCCAATGAAATTCTGGCCGATATCGAAAAAGAAACCGTCGATTTTGTACCTAACTACGATGGTAAAGAAAAAGAACCATCCGTATTGCCGACCCGTATTCCTAACTTGCTGATCAACGGCGCTTCCGGGATCGCGGTGGGTATGGCGACGAATATTCCGCCACATAATATTACTGAAGTCATTAACGGTGCGTTGCACGTGCTGCGCAATGCAGATTGCACAATTGATGAGCTGATCGAAATTATCCCGGCGCCAGATTTCCCGACCGCCGGTATTATTTATGGCGTTTCTGGCGTACGCGATGGTTATCGCACTGGCCGTGGCCGCGTTGTGATGCGCGCTAAGACGCATTTTGAAGAATTCGGCAAAGATAATCGCACTGCACTGATCGTCGATGAGCTGCCATATCAGGTCAATAAGAAATCTTTGCTCGAACGTATCGCTGAATTAGTGCGCGACAAAAAGCTCGAAGGTATTTCTGATATTCGCGATGAATCAGATAAATCCGGTATGCGCGTTGTGATCGAATTAAAGCGCGGCGAAGTGCCCGACGTCGTTCTCAATAACCTGTACAAACAAACGCAATTGCAAGATACGTTTGGTATGAACATGGTGGCGCTGGTCAATGGTCAGCCAAAATTGCTGAATTTAAAGCAAATGCTGGAATGCTTCTTGTCGCATCGCCGTGAGGTTGTGACACGCCGTACCGTATTTGAATTACGTAAAGCCCGCGAGCGCGGTCATGTGCTCGAAGGTCTGGCTGTTGCTCTGGCAAATATCGATGATTTCATCGCGATCATTAAAGCGGCGCCAACACCGCCAATCGCGAAACAAGAATTGATGACCCGCGCCTGGGATAGCTCCATGGTACGTGAAATGTTGACACGTACTGCGGCTGACAATCCAGGTGGTATCGCTGCTTTCCGCCCAGAGAATCTTCCGGCGCATTATGGTATTCAAAATGACGGTTTATACAAACTGTCGGATGATCAGGCGCAAGAAATTCTGCAAATGCGTTTGCAACGTTTGACTGGTCTGGAACAAGACAAGATTGTCAACGAATACAAAGATGTGATGGCTGAAATCGCTGATTTGCTCGATATTTTGTCTAAGCCAGAGCGCGTGACAACCATCATCACTGATGAATTGACATTAGCGAAAAACGAATATGGCGAAGGCAATAAAGATGTTCGCCGTTCAGAAATCACGCATAACGCTACTGATCTGGAAACTGAAGATTTAATTACGCCGCAAGATATGGTCGTGACCTTGTCACACACCGGCTACATGAAATCGCAACCGCTGTCTGAATACCGCGCGCAAAAACGCGGTGGTCGCGGGAAGCAAGCGACAGCGACCAAAGATGATGACTGGATCGAACAATTATTCGTCGCCAATACCCATGACTACATCCTGTGCTTCAGTAACCGTGGTCGCTTGTACTGGTTGAAAGTCTGGGAAGTGCCACAAGGTTCTCGCACTTCACGTGGTAAGCCTATTGTGAATATGTTCCCGCTGCAAGATGGTGAAAAAATCACAGTTATTCTGCCGTTGTCAGGCGATAACCGCAGTTTCCCTGAAGACCACTATGTCTTCATGGCGACCAGCCTCGGTACTGTGAAGAAAACACCGCTGACGGATTTCAGTAACCCACGTAAAGCCGGCATTATTGCGGTCGATTTGGATGAAGGCGATTTCCTGATCGGTGCTGCTCTGACCGATGGTAAACACGATGTGATGTTGTTCTCCGACGCTGGTAAAGCAGTGCGCTTTGATGAAAACGATGTGCGTCCTATGGGCCGAACCGCACGTGGTGTGCGCGGTATGAATCTGGATGAGTCACAACAAGTGATCGCTTTGCTGGTGGCTGAAAATGAGCAGCAATCAGTCTTGACAGCGACGGAAAATGGCTTCGGCAAACGTACACCGATCACGGAATACACACGTCACGGTCGTGGTACCAAAGGGATGATCGCAATCCAGACGTCTGAGCGTAACGGTAAAGTCGTCGCTGCAACCCTGGTTGAAGCAACTGATGAAATCATGCTGATTACAACGGGTGGTGTGTTGATCCGTACCCGCGTTTCTGAAATTCGCGAAATGGGTCGTGCAACACAGGGCGTGACACTGATCGCCGTTGAAGACGGCACGAAGTTGTCTGGCTTGCAGCGTATCGTTGAAACGGATGCAGACCCAGAGGCGATTGATTCTGCCGATGTTGGGGAGGTTGATGCAAGCGCTTCGGATGCCAGTCCAGATGCTGATGTAGCGGAGTAATTGAATGACGGTCATCTACAATTTTTCAGCCGGTCCGGCGGTCTTGCCTAAAGAGGTTTTGCAGCAAGCCGCTGCCGAGATGTTAGATTGGCATGGCAGTGGTATGTCTGTCATGGAGATGAGTCACAGGGGCGCGGAATTCATGTCTATCATGGATGCCGCGCAACAAGATTTGCGTGATTTGCTGGCGATCCCGGCAAATTACAAAATCCTGTTTTTACAGGGTGGTGGTTTAGGTGAGAACGCGATTGTTCCCATGAACTTAATGGGGTTGCGTCCGGATGCGACAATCGACTTTGTGCATACTGGCTCCTGGAGTGGCAAGTCCATCAAAGAGGCACAGAAATACGGTAAAGTGAATATTGCTGCTTCCTCTGCTGAGACCGGTTTCACCACAGTGCCCACGCGCGAAAGCTGGAAGCTGACGCCAAATGCAGCCTACGTGCATCTGTGTACCAATGAAACGATTGATGGCGTTGAGTACCATTTCGTGCCCGATGTGGCGGCTGATACTAACGGCGCACCTATCGTTGCAGATATGTCTTCACATATTTTGTCGCGTGAAATCGATGTGAGTCGCTATGGCGTCATCTTTGGCGGTGCGCAAAAGAATATTGGTCCCGCTGGTTTAACCATTGCCATCGTGCGTGAAGATTTATTAGGTCATGCCTTGCCATGCTGCCCTTCAGCATTCGATTGGAAAATCGTTGCCGACAATGGATCCATGTACAACACCCCGCCAACCTACGCGATTTATATTGCAGGTTTGGTATTCCAATGGCTGAAACGTCAGGGCGGCGTCGCAGCGATGGAGCAAAAAAATATCGCCAAAGCGACCTTGCTTTACGATTATCTGGACTCGACGGATTTTTACGAAAATCGTGTTGAGAAGGCCTATCGCTCCCGCATGAACGTACCGTTTTATCTGAAAGATGAAACCTTGAATGCCAGCTTCCTTGCAGCAGCCAAAGAGCGTGGATTGCTGCAGTTAAAAGGGCATAAATCGGTCGGTGGTATGCGTGCTTCGATCTATAACGCAATGCCATTTGAAGGCGTGCAGGCTTTAGTTCATTTTATGCAGGAATTTGCGCAAGCTTCCCACAAGTAGACTTGCGGTAATATGGCTTGTTGTCGCATCAGCGACGAAAAGAATTAAATAAGCAATCAAATCAGCGATCAAAAAAATCCTGAGATGTAAACACTTGATCGGTAGCGCTTTCTGAGCATGGTATCCGCCATCACCTGGAAACCGTAGTGCTGCCGGACCGGACCACAAGTCTGGTATAAGTACACGAAATATCACGCAGCTCGCCGCGAGTGCGAGCTGCCTACACAACGATCAAACACGGTTTTTAGGTACAGCATGAGCGATAATAAATTACTCCCTTTACGCCAAAAAATAGATGCCATCGATGCGCAGATTTTAGATCTGTTAAATCAACGCGCACGGGTTGCCGAAGAAGTCGGTCACGTCAAAGCAGAAACTAATGCACCAGTGTTTCGGCCTGAGCGCGAAGCGCAGGTGTTGCGCAGCGTAGCAGAGCGCAATCCTGGCCCTTTATTGAGTGACGATATTCAACTGATTTTCCGTGAAATTATGTCGGCCTGCCGTGCGCTGGAACGTCGCGTTGTTGTGGCGTTTTTAGGACCAGTCGGCACGTTTAGCGAGCAAGCAGTTTATAAGCAATTTGGACACGCAATTCAGGCTTTGCCTTGCGTTTCGATCGACGAAGTGTTTCGCGCAACCGAAGCCGGTACGGCAGATTTTGGTGTCGTGCCAATTGAGAATTCTTCTGAAGGTGCGATTAACCGCACCCTCGACTTGTTGTTGCAAACTAGCCTGATCATTAGTGGCGAATTGGCGATTCCAGTCCAACATAGTTTGATGAGTAAATCCGGCAATATGGAAGGTGTGAGCCGTATCTGCGCCCATTCTCAGGCTCTGGCGCAATGTCAGGCATGGTTAAATCAACACTATCCGCACATTGAACGACATGCGGTTGCCTCCAATGCAGAAGCAGCGCGCATGGCGAGTGGTGATTTCACCGTTGCGGCGATTGCCAGCGAGATCGCAGGTCAGCAATACAATCTCGGCATCGTCAGTGCGCATATTCAGGATGACCCGCATAATCGCACTCGTTTTGCGGTCGTCGGGCGTTTGCAAACCACGCCAAGTGGCAAGGATCAAACCTCGATCGTTTTAGCAACGCCCAACAAGGCGGGTGCCGTGTATAACTTGCTGGCGCCGTTATCTAAGCATGGCGTCTCAATGACGCGTTTTGAGTCGCGTCCGGCACGGACGGGCAATTGGGAATATTACTTCTACGTTGACGTAGAAGGGCATGTGCAGGACACCAAGGTGGCAGCAGCCATGGCAGATTTGAATGACAAGGCGGCCTTCTTTAAGGTCCTAGGTTCTTACCCTTGTACTTTGTGAGCGAACGATGCAAACAGTGTTTAATCGTATCGCCATTTTCGGTGTTGGTTTAATCGGTGGTTCATTTGCCTTAGCTTTAAAAAAATCAGGATCGGTCAAGCAAATCGTAGGCGTTGGTCGTAGTCGTACATCGCTGGAAACAGCGCAGCAGTTGGGTATCATTGATCAGATTGCTGACTCGGTCGAAGACGCTGTGACCGGCAGTGATTTAATTCTGATTGCAGCACCTGTCGCGCAAACTGAAAGCATCTTGCGTGCGATCGTGCCATTTTTGAATGCGAAAACCGTCGTCACTGATGCAGGAAGTACCAAAGCAGATGTGGTGCTCGCGGCACGTGCAGCTTTGGGTAACAAAATCGCACAATTTGTTCCTGCGCATCCTATTGCAGGGCGTGAGTTGAATGGTCCGGAAGCAGCATTGACTGATTTGTACGTTGGTAAAAAAGTCGTGATTACGCGTTTGCCAGAAAACACCGATGAAGACGTGGCGGCTGTTGCCTGGGCATGGCAGCAATGTGGCGCGATCATTCATCAACTTAATCCGGCGCAGCACGACGCTGTATTTGCGGCGGTCAGTCATTTGCCACACTTGCTGGCGTATGCCTTGGTGGATGATGTGGCACGTAAGCCGCATGCAGATACCTTGTTCCAGTATGCGGCCAGTGGTTTTCGGGACTTTACGCGGATCGCTGGTTCTTCGCCGGAAATGTGGCGCGACATTACGCTCGCCAACCGCGTGGCAATGCTGGAAGAGTTGGATTCTTACACCGCACGTTTAGCGATACTGCGCGAACATCTGATGCAGGCGGATGGTGCTGCAATTGAAGACATTTATAGCAATGCGCAAAAGGCGCGGCATAATTGGATTAGCGCGATTGAAGCAGCCGAAAAACAGCAGCGAGAAGGTGGCGATTAATTGCCGCGGCGATTAATTTATCCAAAGATAAAACCCAAATAAAAGATCAAACGAGAATGACTCAACACAGCAAACATTATCCGCATTACATCGATTTGCAACCTGTGATGCAAGTTCAGGGAACAGTGCGCCTGCCGGGTTCTAAAAGTATTTCTAATCGTACATTGCTGTTGGCCGCCTTATCTGAAGGTGTGACCGAAATTAAAGACTTGCTGTCCTCTGATGACACGATGGTGATGCTCAATGCCTTGCAAAAATTGGGTGTGCATTGGGAACGTGAAGGCGAAACACAGAACTACATCGTGCATGGTGCCAATGGTAATTTCCCACACCATAACGCGGATCTGTTTATGGGTAATGCGGGTACCGCGATACGTCCTCTGGTTGCCGCACTGGCAGTGCTCGGTGGCGATTACACGGTGCATGGGGTTGCGCGCATGCATGAGCGCCCGATCGGCGATCTGGTCGAAGCTTTAAATCACGCTGGTGCGCAAATCGATTACACCGGCAATCCTGGTTATCCGCCCTTGCACATACGCCGCGGGCATATCCACGCTCAGCGTTTGCAAGTCAAGGGTAATGTATCCAGCCAGTTTTTAACGGCCTTGCTGATGGCGGCACCGCTCATGGCGAAAGCGCATGATGTTGTGATTGAAGTCGTTGGTGAATTGATTTCTAAGCCGTATATAGAAATTACGCTTAATCTCATGCAACGATTTGGTGTCGAAGTGCAAAGCGACGGCTGGCAAGAGTTCACCATTAAGCAAGGACAACATTACAAATCACCTAGCGTGGTGCATGTCGAAGGCGATGCGTCATCAGCTTCGTATTTTCTGGCAGCGGGCGCTATTGCAGGTGGTCCGGTGCGAGTTGAGGGGGTAGGGCGTGACAGTATTCAAGGTGACGTTCGCTTTGCCGAAGCATTGGAGCAAATGGGCGCGACCATTACCCGTGGCGATAACTGGATAGAAGTGCGATCGAATGGCATATTGCAATCGATTGATATGGATTTCAATCATATTCCTGATGCCGCAATGACGATTGCGATTGCTGCTTTGTATGCCAATGGCACCACCACTTTACGTAATATTGCGAGCTGGCGCGTCAAAGAAACTGATCGCTTATCAGCCATGGCAACAGAACTGCGCAAGCTAGGTGCGATAGTGGAAGAGGGGGCTGATTACATGAAAGTCACCCCGCCAGCGCAAATCTTGCCAGCAACGATCGATACTTACGACGATCATCGTATGGCAATGTGTTTTTCCCTCGCAAGTTTGGATGGTAAAGCCAGACGCGGTGCAGTGATGCGTATTAATGATCCGCAATGTGTTGCCAAGACCTTTCCGGATTATTTTGAAGCATTTGCTAAAATTAACCATACAGAGCTTTTTTGATACTCCCCCCTTGTATTAAAAATACCTCTTGTGCTTGTAGTGACAATTGAATGAATTTTACGGATACTCCCCTTATGAGCTCACTTAGCCCGGTAATTACGATCGATGGCCCAACCGCTTCCGGAAAAGGAACAGTCGCGCACCGCGTTGCGAAACATCTGGGCTATCACTACCTCGATTCAGGTGCCTTGTATCGTCTGACCGCGTTAATGGCCCAAAACAAAGGCGTGGCGCTGGATGATGAGCCTGCAATCGCTGCGTTGGCTCGTGCCTTACCTTGTCGTTTTGATCATGGCCACGTTTTGCTCGAAGATATGGATGTTACAGACGAAGTGCGTGCCGAAGCGATTGGAGTCGTAGCCTCCAAAATTGCTGTGCTGCAAGAGGTGCGCAAAGCATTGGTAGATTTGCAAGTATCTTTCAGAAATACACCTGGTCTGGTAGCAGACGGGCGCGATATGGGTACCGTCATATTTCCGGATGCCCAACTAAAAATTTTCTTAACAGCAAGTGCTGAGGCGCGCGCAAGTCGTCGATATAAGCAATTGATTGAAAAGGGAATTTCTGCTAATATGGAAAACTTGGTAAAAGATTTGATTGAACGTGACGCAAGGGATAGTGCCCGAACCGCAGCGCCGCTCAAGCCTTCGCCAGATGCAATTATTCTCGATACGTCAGAAATTACCGCTGAACAAGCGGTGCAAAACGTGTTGGAATGGTTTGCAAAAACACAAAAATCTGCGTAATTTTTTAAAGATCCTTGTGTTGTACGTCCCCTTTGACGAGGCAAGCTTGTTAAAGGGTTGTTTAACCTAACCCGGTAAATAGTGCCATTGTGCTATTCCGGCTAACTCGTAAATATTATGTCTACTGTATTCATGTCCCAAGATTTCGCAACCGGTGCAGACAGCTTCGCAGCTTTGTTCGAAGAGTCCCTGTCACGTCAGGATATGCGTTCCGGTGAAGTGATTTCTGCTGAAGTCGTTCGTATCGACCACAACTTCGTGATCGTGAACGCAGGCTTGAAGTCTGAAGCCTTCATCCCTGTTGAAGAATTCAAAAACGACCAGGGCGACCTGGAAGTTAATATCGGCGATTTCGTTTCCGTAGCGATTGACTCGCTGGAAAACGGTTTCGGCGACACAATTTTGTCCCGTGACAAAGCTAAACGTCTGGCTTCCTGGCTCGCGCTGGAAAAAGCGCTGGAGTCTGGCGAGATCGTTACTGGTACAGTTAATGGTAAAGTTAAAGGTGGTTTGACTGTTCTGACGAACGGCATCCGCGCTTTCTTGCCAGGTTCTTTGGTTGATACACGCCCAGTTAAGGATACAACTCCTTACGAAGGCAAAACCATGGAATTCAAAGTTATCAAGCTTGACCGCAAACGTAACAACGTTGTTCTGTCCCGCCGCGCTGTTGTTGAAGCGTCCATGGGCGAAGAGCGTCAAAAACTGATGGAAACCCTGAAAGAAGGCACAGTGGTTACTGGTGTTGTTAAAAACATCACCGACTACGGCGCGTTCGTTGATCTGGGCGGCATCGATGGTTTGTTGCACATCACCGACTTGGCATGGCGTCGTGTACGTCACCCTTCCGAGGTGTTGACAGTTGGTCAAGAAATCACTGCAAAAGTATTGAAATTCGACCAAGAGAAAAACCGTGTTTCCCTGGGCGTAAAACAATTGGGCGACGATCCATGGACAGGTTTGTCACGTCGTTACCCAGCGAACACACGTTTGTTCGGTAAAGTAACTAACCTGACCGACTACGGCGCGTTCGTTGAAGTAGAACAAGGTATCGAAGGTCTGGTACACGTTTCCGAAATGGATTGGACAAACAAAAACGTTGCACCAAACAAAGTAGTTCAATTGGGCGATGAAGTTGAAGTCATGGTTCTGGAAATCGACGAAGAACGTCGTCGTATCAGCCTCGGCATGAAACAATGTAAAGCTAATCCTTGGGATGATTTCGCGATCAATCACAAGAAAGGCGACAAAGTTCGTGGCGCAATCAAATCTATCACTGACTTCGGCGTGTTCATCGGCTTGTCCGGCAACATCGACGGTCTGGTACATTTGTCTGACTTGTCCTGGAACGAAGCTGGCGAAGAAGCAGTTCGCAAGTTCAAGAAAGGTGACGAGCTGGAAGCCATCGTTCTGGCAATCGACGTTGAACGTGAGCGCGTTTCCCTGGGCGTTAAGCAATTGGAAGGTGACCCATTCAACAACTACTGCGCAATGAACGACAAAGGTGTGATCGTTGTTGGTACAGTGAAATCTGTTGAAGCTAAAGGTGCGGTAATCCAATTGGCAGACGACGTTGAAGGCTACCTGCGTGCATCAGAAATCTCCCGCGACCGCGTGGAAGATGCTGGTACACACCTGAAAGTTGGCGACAGCGTTGAAGCTTTGGTTCTGAACATCGACCGTAAAGCACGTGGTATCCAGTTGTCTATCAAAGCAAAAGATAGCGCTGAAACACAAGAAGCAATGCAAAAAATGTCGACAACAGTTGATGCTAACGCAGCTTCTGGTACGACAAGCCTGGGCGCGTTGTTGAAAGCTAAGCTCGACAACAAAAACTAAGCTTAATCTAGTCATTAGGTCTTATACATATGACGAAGTCGGAGCTGATAGCTCGTCTGGCAGAGCGATATCCACAGCTGGTAGCTAAAGATGTGGATGTCGCAGTCAAAACCATCCTTGATGCAATGTCCGATGCTTTGGCAACCGGACAGCGTATTGAGATCCGTGGTTTCGGCAGTTTCGCTCTGAACAGTCGTCCACCAAGGATAGGTCGTAATCCTAAGTCTGGCGATAAAGTGATGGTTCCTGAAAAACGGGTACCGCATTTTAAACCAGGTAAGGAATTGCGCGAACGTGTCGATGCCATGGTTGGGCAGCCGATACGTGATGATTAGACGGGTCGTCGGACTTTGCGATTGACGCAAAATAAGAACGGTATATCGGTTTTTCCGGTATGCCGTTTTTTTTCAGTACAATGTCTACTTTATTACTCAATTAGTTCACAATATTAGTTCACAATATCGGCGGACTTACGCAAAATTACCTCAATGTTGGTACGGCACTTGATGCGGTACTTGGTGTGCTACTCTCCATTTTTAGGATGCGTCCATGAAATATGTTTCCAGACTGCTTACTCTTATACTCTTCGTTTTGTTTTTTGGTTTTGCCTTAAAGAATGATAGCGAAGTGACGCTCCGTTATTTTTTCGGATATGAGCAAAAAGCGCCGTTGGTCATCATGCTTCTGGTGTTCTTTGTTGCAGGTGCAGTGTTGGGAATTTTAGCGATGGTACCAATGGTATTTCGACATCGTCGAGACCTGCATCGTCATAAAAAGACGTTGGCCGAAATTGAAAAAGAACGGGAAGAGGCTGAGCGTGCCAGCACACAGGCACCACAACCTGATAGCATTCGTAACACTTAAATAGCGGCAGGGTTAGCGCATATTTTTGTGTTTCTAACCTGGTCTGAAATTGCCGGTAAATTGTCGGCTATGTTGAAAGAAAATAAGAAAAAATGGATTTTGAAATTTGGTGGTTGCTAGGCATCCCCTTGTTTTTTACCCTCGGCTGGATTGCTGCCCGTGTTGATATCCGTCAGTTGTTATCGGAGTCGCGCAGCCTGCCAAAAGGTTATTTTAAAGGGTTGAATTTTTTATTGAACGAACAGCCCGACAAAGCGATCGACGCTTTTATTGAGATTGTTCGTCTTGACCCGGAATCGGTCGAATTACATTTTGCGTTGGGTAATTTGTTCCGCCGTCGTGGCGAAACCGAACGTGCGATTCGGGTTCACCAAAATTTGCTGGCGCGTCCAGATTTACCCGTAGAACAAAAAACCCAGGCCAGATTTGAATTGGGACAGGATTATCTGAAAGCTGGCCTCCTTGACCGTGCTGAAGAAGCATTTACGGTGTTGTTGTCGAGTAATTTCGAGGCGCAAGCCCGACGCGCGTTGCTGGAAATCTATCAACGTGAAAAAGAATGGGCACGTGCGATTGAAGCGGCGCACGCTTTGCAAGAAGCGGGGGCGGGTGGTCGTCAAAAAGAAATAGCTCAGTTTTACTGCGAAATCGCGCAAGATGAATTGGTTCACACTAACGCGGATGCCGCGATGGCAATGCTCGATAAAGCGCTGGCAACAGATAGAAACAATGTACGCGCAACTATCCTTGCCGGCGACGTGCATCAAGCTAACGGCGATATTGAGAAAGCCGTACTCACTTGGCGTCGGGTTGAGCAGCAAAGTGTGCCTCATGTGGCGTTGGTCGCACAACGCCTGATGGATGGCTATCGCAAGCTCGAACGTCCGCAAGAAGGTCTGAATTTGTTGAAGAATTATCTGGCAGAAGCGCCTTCGATTGATTTATTGGAAGTCGTATTTAAAGCGACTTTAGAGCTCGATTCTGTTGCCGGAGCGAATCAATTAGTGCGCGATGAATTACGTCGTACACCAACGCTACTCGGTCTGGATAAATTGCTGGATGCGCGTATGTTAGATGCTCCACCAGAAGTGCGTCCTGAGTTGGCGATTGTGAAAAATCTGGTGCATGGGTATGCGCAAAAGCTGGCACGTTACCAATGTTCGCACTGCGGCTTTAAAGCGCGCCAGTTTTATTGGCATTGTCCTGGGTGCAGCCGGTGGGAAACCTACCCGCCACGCCGCACAGAAGAATTGAACGTGATGAATTAATAAGTATCAAGGATGGTTGAGCAGGTGAATTGATTTTTATCCTTCATGCGAAGGAAGTAGCGATGAGTAAAACAGCTTGTATCAATCACCGCAATAGCATCGATACAGAACATCAGCATTTTTTAGATTGTGATCACAAAATGAAAATTACTATTATTGGTACTGGCTATGTCGGTTTGGTCACGGGCGCTTGCCTGGCCGAATTGGGTAATGACGTTTTCTGTTTAGACGTCGATAGCAAAAAAATTGAGATACTCAATAACGGTGGCATCCCCATTCATGAGCCGGGCCTCGAAGAAATCGTTGCACGCAATCGCGCTGCAGGACGTATTCGTTTTTCTACCGATGTCGAAGCCAGCGTTGCTCATGGTGACGTGCAATTTATTGCGGTAGGTACGCCTCCTGACGAAGATGGCTCTGCCGACCTGCAATACGTGTTGGCAGCAGCGCGTAATATTGGTAAATACATGAATGCTTTCAAGGTCGTGGTCGACAAATCTACGGTACCTGTAGGTACTGCAGACCGCGTTGCAGCTGCTCTGCAGTCAGAACTGACAGCGCGCGGATCGGATGCTAATTTCTCGGTGGTATCCAATCCTGAATTCTTAAAAGAAGGCGCGGCGGTAGAAGATTTCATGCGTCCTGATCGCATTGTCATTGGTTGCGATAATTCTCCGCAAGGCGAAAAAGCACGTGGCATGATGAAAAAGCTATATACGCCGTTTAATCGTAATCATGAACGCACTTATTGGATGGATGTACGTTCTGCTGAATTCACCAAATACGCGGCAAACGCAATGTTGGCGACCCGTATTTCTTTCATGAATGAATTAGCAAATCTGGCTGATCATGTTGGCGCTGATATCGAAGCCGTACGTCATGGGATTGGATCTGATCCACGCATTGGACACAGTTTCTTGTATGCAGGTTGCGGCTATGGCGGCTCTTGCTTCCCGAAAGATGTGCAGGCACTGGAACGTACTGCGCAAGACTACGGTTTAAATCTGTTGATCTTGCAAGCTGTGGAAGCAGTGAATGCGCGTCAGAAACAAGTCTTGGGCAATAAAATTTTGCAGCGTTTCGAGCAAAATCTAAAAGGCAGACACTTCGCCATCTGGGGTTTGGCATTTAAACCAAATACTGACGATATGCGTGCTGCCTCTTCTCGTGTTTTGTTGGGTGAATTACTACGTAATGGCGCAACAGTTGCCGTCTACGATCCAGTTTCAATGGAAGAGGCCAAGCGCGTGTTTGCATTAGATTTTGCCGATACGCGGGAGTTATTGTCTTCGATTCGTTTTGCGACAAGTCCTATGGACGCCCTGGATGGTGCCGATGCGCTGGCGATTGTGACTGAATGGAAGGCATTCCGCAGTCCTGATTTCGATCAGGTTAAAACACGTCTGAAGCAAGCAATTATTTTTGATGGCCGCAACTTGTTCGAGCCTGGTGTTATGACCGAAATCGGT
The DNA here is from genome assembly GCF_049340505.1 of Undibacterium sp. Dicai25W. Taxonomy (NCBI): domain Bacteria; kingdom Pseudomonadati; phylum Pseudomonadota; class Betaproteobacteria; order Burkholderiales; family Oxalobacteraceae; genus Undibacterium; species Undibacterium sp. Dicai25W. The sequence goes on from NZ_JBMPOQ010000022.1 coordinate 26,529, forward strand.
ATTGAATACCATGGGATAGGCCGTTCCGTACTGACGCGTAAATGAGGTGAGTAGTGAGTTCACAAGCTGAATATAAAGAACGCACTAGTACAGCCGATTCTCTGAAGAAACGTATTCTCATCGCTGGCGATGTGATGCTGGATCGGTATTGGTTTGGTGAAGTCAATCGCATTTCTCCTGAAGCACCGGTGCCGATTGTGCGGGTGGAGCGTCGTGAAGAACGTCTTGGTGGCGCAGCTAATGTCGCCTTAAATACGGTTGCCTTGGGCGTTGACGCTAGTCTGATGGGGGTGATTGGCGATGATGAGGCAGGTAATACTGTCAGCGACTTATTGGTAAAGTCTGGAATAGGCTCGTATCTGAGTCGCGACAAGCAGATCTCAACCATTATCAAATTGCGCGTCATTGGACGTCAGCAACAGTTGATACGCATCGATTTTGAAGAACGTCCGACTGAACACGTATTGAACGACAAGCTCAATCGTTTTAATGCGTTGTTAGGCTCGCATGATGTCGTGATTTTTTCCGATTATGCGAAGGGTAGTCTGGTGAATGTCACGACCATGATTGAGGCCGCCCGAAATGCTGGCAAGCCCATCCTGGTTGATCCTAAGGGAAGTGACTTTGCACGTTATAGCGGTGCGACCTTGTTGACGCCAAACAAATCCGAACTCAGGCAAGTAATTGGTGAATGGTATAGCGAAGATGAGCTGACCGCAAAGGCGCAAAAAATGCGTCAGGATTTGCGATTGCAAGGCTTGTTGCTGACCCGTTCCGAAGAAGGGATGACGCTATACACCGAGAATGACGTTGTTCATGTCCCGGCAATGGCACGCGAAGTGTATGATGTATCCGGTGCAGGCGACACCGTGATTGCCACCATGGCGGTCATGATGGCAAATGGCATGTCTATGCAGGATGCAGTTGTCATTGCCAATCGGGCTGGTGGTATTGTCGTTGGTAAGCTAGGAACAGCGACAGTTTCCCGTGAAGAGCTATTTCCAGGTCAGTAAGAATTGCGATAAAAATAGTGAAAAATAGTCAACCGTTGGGGTGGCTGATCGTTATTTCCTTAAGGATTAACTCAGGTAAATTTGCAGCGAAGTTCTACCGGGTTTGAATCGATAACTATTTTTAGGAGTGATTTTCATGTTTAAAAAATTATTGTTAGCTGCTGCCACTATGATCGTCACAATGGGGTTTGCGTTTGCTGATGTGGATGTGAATAAAGCGGATCAGGCAGCTTTGGATGGCGTTAAAGGTATTGGTCCGGCAAAATCTAAAGCGATCATTGCGGAGCGCGCGAAAAACGGTAATTTTAAAGACTGGGCTGACTTTGAAACACGCGTCAGAGGCATCGGTGATAAAAACTCAGTGAAAATGTCGCAAGCTGGCTTGACTGTCAATGGTCAGCCAAAACCAGCTGCTAGCGCTGCAGCCAGTAATGCGACATCTGTAAACACGACAACTTCGACGCCCGCGAAAGCCGCAACTAAAGATAGCAAAACCAAGTAATGATAGTTAAACCGACAGAAAACCTCTGACGAATGCTCAGAGGTTTTTTTATTTGCTTATTTGCTTATTTGCTTATTTGAATTATATATAAAGTAGATATCGGATCCGAATATCGGCTGAAATTCATATTTGCATGTCTTTTTGGCGAAAATATACGATGTTGCAGCAAAAAGCCATAAGGTGCGTGAGATATATGCATATGACAAATCTGCACGTATTTGCAGCTACGATTAGAATGAACGTTTGACTGACTAGAGACATTGAAAATGGCTTATCTGACGATAGAAGACACAATAGGAAATACGCCGCTGGTACAGTTGCAGCGCATACCCGGAGCTGACAACCTGCGTCGCAATAACATTATTCTTGGCAAGCTTGAGGGCAATAATCCGGCCGGTTCAGTAAAAGATCGTCCAGCCTTGTCTATGATTAAGCGTGCGGAAGAGCGCGGTCAGATTAAGCCAGGCGATACACTGATTGAGGCAACTAGCGGCAATACTGGTATTGCCCTCGCAATGGCAGCTGCCATGCGCGGCTACAAGATGGTTTTATTGATGCCAGAAAATCTCAGTATTGAACGCCGCCAAAGCATGGCTGCCTATGGCGCACAGATTGTATTGACGCCAAAAACAGGCGGTATGGAATACGCGCGTGATCTGGCTGAGCAGATGCAAAAAGAAGGTAAAGGTGTGATTCTGGATCAGTTTGCGAACCCCGACAATCCTCTGGCGCACTTTGAAGGAACTGGTCCTGAAATCTGGCGCGATACGAACGGTAGGGTCACACACTTTGTCAGCGCAATGGGTACTACTGGCACGATCATGGGTGTTTCTGCGTACTTAAAACAACAGAATCAAGATATTCAGATTATCGGTGCGCAACCAGAGGACGGTTCACAAATTCCAGGCATCCGTAAATGGCCAGAAGCGTATTTGCCGAAGATATATGACAAGGCGAGGGTTGATCAGGTTGAATCTGTGACGCAATCCGATGCTGAACACATGGCACGTCGCCTCGCCGTAGAAGAAGGTATATTCTGTGGTATTTCTGCAGCAGGAGCGTGTCAAATCGCACTCAGAATAGCTGAAACTGTAGAAAACGCGACCATTGTGTTCATCGTTTGCGATCGTGGTGATCGATATTTGTCGACTGGCGTGTTCCCTGCCTGATCCTGTTGACTGGTTTTTTCAAGCAATCGAACTACCCTAATTACAGCGGGTAGATTAATTTAATTTGTAGTGTTGTATTTTTAACCTGCAAATAAAAAAATACCGAAATTACTCTCTGAGTAGCTTCGGTATTTTGTCTTTAAAGTACTGCATGGCAATACTTAAAGTATTTTTATGCAGCGTCTTTTGGTTTGAATTGCTTGTCGCTGATACGGAATTTTGCACGACGGTCGCCCATCAATTCGCGCAATTCTTTGATGCTGACGTCGCTAATTTCATGCATACGAATCAACAACGACGCGCCAACTGGCAAACGGCGATGTCTGATTTTACTAATTACTGGTGGCGCAACTTCCAATGCTCTGGAGAGTGCTGCGTCGTTTTTTAAATGCAATTGCTTGATCAGAGTATCCAAAAGATTATTTGGATCGTAGTCTATTTCATCCGATTCAAGCTGGGTCAAATTTGCCATAATTACCTCGCTGTCTAGTCTATTGATGCTGGATTTAGTTGCTTCAATGAGAATTAATCATACGGTAATATTGTATCTTTAAAATAGAAATTGCTTATCATAAAAATAGCAAAACATTGTTAAATCTATTGACACATTGCTTGGTTTGCATGCCATTGTATCAACTAGATTTAGTTACTTTAGATTAATCCGTCTCGAAAAACAATTATATTTTTTGAAAAAAATGATGGATGCCATCGACATGTAATTTTGCATGGTTTTCGTTCCGTGCCATTGCAGTATTGGACATAATGTGCTTTAGATCAATTGGTTCAAGTGAAACATATTGTTAAAAGTCATTTTCTTATCGCTATCACTTTTTAATTTTGCCGTGCGGCACTAATTACCCGACCAAGGTCAATAACCGACATCGCGTAAAAATAGCTACGGTTATATTGTGTGATAGCAAAAAAGTTATCAGTGCCCAGCCAATATTCGTCTGCGTCTTCGCCATTTTGCAAATCGATCACACCGTACAAAATTCCGTCTGGCGCATCACTACTTGGTGTTGTTAAAAATCCTTTTAGGTCATTGAGCGTATAAGTAGCGCGCAAACCTTTTGAAATGGCAGTTTTTAGTTGTGCCTGATTTTCATCCGATGGGCTCAATGTAGCGGGAAAAACTGTAGGGAGATTGCGTTTCCAGCCATGTAAAGAAAGATAGTTTGCAACACTGCCGATCGCGTCAGCGGCTGATTCGTTTAAATTGATTTTTCCATCGCCATCAAAATCGACTGCGTACTGCCGGATGCTACCAGGCATAAACTGTGGTAAGCCTATTGCACCAGCGTAAGACCCCTTGAAGGCAAATGGATCGGCCCCGGATTCTTTCGCCAGTACTAATAAATTTTCCAATTCAGACCTGAAAAATTGCATACGGGTTTCGCGGGTTGGTGTTTCTGGATAATCAAATGCCAAGGTGGTCAATACGTCCATAGCACGGAAACTACCGGTATTTTTGCCGTAGATGGTTTCTACACCGATCAGGCCAACGATGATTTCGGCGGGGATCCCATATTGCTGCTCGGCGCGCGCCAATAGATCGGCGTTTTTATTCCAGAATGCGACACCAGCGTCAATCCTGTAGGGTTCAACAAAGCGCGCACGGTAGGCTTTCCAATTTTTGGGTTTTCCAGGTGGCGCTGGGCGCATCAGTTGTCGAGCGGTTTCGATATACCGCGTCTGCTCAAACATAGCATTGAGCTCAGCCTCCTGAAAACCATGTTTTGCAACCATATCGGTAATGAATACGGATACTTCTTTCCATTGCGTAAAATGAACGTCTGCTTGCTGGTTTTTGGTCGCTGTTTGCGTTTTTTTACTTTTTTTTACGACGTTATCAGTCGCTGAACTGCTTGGGGAATAGATGCTCAACATTGCGACATAAACGCAGGACAGAGCAAGAAATTTAGAAGTTTTTTTGAACATAGACAATTTATTTGCAGGCGGCCAGTAAGGCTTTCAGGCGTTTAGTGACACTGCTTTCCGGTAACTTATGCTTACCGTATTTTGCAGCAATATAAAAATTTAAAAAATGTTCTGCTGGCAGAATTTTGTCTGCGGGTAAAGCAAGTCTGAGTCGCCATAAAAATGCTTGAGGACCTTCATTGATACCCCTTGGCTCGGTATGCTTTGCCATGATTTTGCAGAATGAAAAGTATACTCTATCGATCGCTGGGATTGTGGGTTTGTTAAGAACTAAGGGCAGGGCAACAATGCTGATCGCAATGCTTCCGACGATAAAAAATAGTAAGCTGATTTGCGCCCAGTCAACGTTTTTAAAGCCAAGCGAATCGAGTAAGTGCCTTTGCGAATTTTGGTTGTAATTTAAAACCCACTGATTCCAAGAGTTGTTCACTGCATCCCAGCGCATATGCAAGGCTTGCACCAAAGAATTTCCAGAAACTGCTTGGCCGACCAGACCTGCCAGACCACGTTGTGGAATGGCTCTGGCCAGATTGAGCATCACTCGCTCGGGCGCTACTGCAGCGGTAGGATCGACCCTGACCCAACCCTGCTTCTTTAGCCAAACTTCTGCCCACGCATGTGCATCCGACTGACGAATTTCAAAGTAGCCATCGATATCGTTTTTTGTTCCGCCCTGATAACCTGTCACAACTCTCGCTGGAATATTGGCGGCACGCATGAGAATGACAAACGAGCTGGCAAAATGCTCGCAGAACCCGGCACGGCTTTTGAATAAAAAATCGTCGACGCTATTGGTGCCCAGTAGCGGTGGTTCCAGCGTATAGACAAATTCTTCTTTTCTGAAAAAGTCCAATGCGGCTTTGATTAACTGATTATCGTCGCTATAACGTTGCCGTAAATCTTGCGCAAAACTTAATGTGCGCGGGTTGTAACCAGCAGGCAAATCAAGAGTTGCAACTAATTCTTCGTCTTGCAGATCGGGTAAATATTTGTAATTTGTCGCAGAGCGTACTTGATAACGTAAGCGATCAAGAATAGGTTCCTGACTTCTCAGTTCCATATCTGCATTGAGGCTGGAGGTATTTTTATCAGCAAACAACGCCGCTTCAACTGGCAAGTCGAGTGCAAAGATCCAGCGTTGGCCTTGGGGTTCCAGGACGATTTCTTGCTGGATTAGGTTGCCTGAGAATTCAGAGTAGCTTGATTTTTTTCCTAGTCTGGTTGCCTTCGGACTCCAGGTAAGTCCATCAAAGGCGGTCAAAATGATACCGCGCCAATACAAGACCGATTTGTTCAATATGGGTTGGTCGAATTTTGCGCGGAACACGATGTCTTCTGATTGCACCAGATTACTGATTCCTCCGGGCGCCATTGTTTCGGACAATCCGGTCCGAGCACTATGCGCGTCGCCTGGCAAGCCCCAAAGCGGGCCCTGTATGCGCGGGAAGAGCAGAAACGCACATAGCGTCAGAGGAATCGCCAGACCTACTAATGTGCCGGCTAATTTGAATTTTTGACCTAACGAAGGTACCAGATTCGTATATTGAAAAGACAGTTGTGCTGTAATTAACAACGCAGTTCCCAGCAATGCGAGGGCTGCTGCACCTATGCTTTGCTGATAGAAAAAACTACTTAGCAACAAAAAGAAACTCAGGAAGATGACGACAAATAGGTCGCGCTTGGCATGCATCTCTAATAGTTTGCAGGTCAGCAGTAGCACCAACATCGTCACGCCAGCCTCGCGGCCTAAAAATGTGTGGTGCGTCAAATACACACCGACCATCATTAACCCCGCAATCGGCAGCAGTAGCCATGACGGGGGTAAACGTCTGCCATTGAAGGTTAGCCACGCGCGCCAGCTTAATAATCCACCACTGGCAAGGTTCACCCACCATGTGACATGGCTTGCATGCGGGAGTAGTACGCACAAACAGGCGGTCAGCAGAAGTAGCGTATCTACTTTGTCGCGACTCAAAATACGCGAAGATAAACGGCTGGGTAAATTTAGGCGCATCATTTATAACTCATAAAGTGCTAAAGCACGCAGGCAGGCGTCACGATGTGCCGGACCTTGTGCAGCTACAAAATCGCTGCTGCCAAGTTTGAATGCATAGAGCAATCCTTTGCGGTCCGCTTCCATTACCCAGCTTGTCATACGTGAGAGTTTGAGCTCGGTATCCATGATCCGTGGCAGCGCAGCAAAATCGATAACGATGTCGCTACCAGCACCACCGGCAAATTGCTTGGTGATTAATTGACCGCCCAGCGCGGTATCGACTCTGGCGATTTGTTTCCATGCAAGATGTTTTAAAGGGTCACCCGACTGATATGCACGTACACCGGCAAAATCTTCATGACCAGAGTGACCATGTTCGGTATCTTTGCTTACGCCAGTCACTGGAAGCGGGGGAGCATTGAGTTCTGGTTGAGGGTAGACCAGTGCTTGTGAGTCTGGTAACCAAGTGCTCCATACTTTCAACATGCCTAACGGAAACCAGGTTTGCAGGCGGATTCTGGGGATGGATTGCCAGCCACGTTGTTTTGTCGGATAGCTAAGCTGCAATGAGACTTGACTTTGTCCTCCGATATCAACGGCAGTTTCCGGGTGTCCAGCTTCGGCAATACCGACCCAAATTGCATAACGCTGATGGGCGCGACGATTGATCAAAAATACCGTGTATTGCGTTTCCTCGCCAGCGAATACAGCTTGTGTTGGCCCCGCGTTTAGATGCAAATACGCGAGATTACGAAAACCAAAAAAAGTATTCACCATTGCAATGCTGGCCAACACAAAAGTCAATGCAAACCCCAGGCTCAGATTGTAATTGGTCGCCGTTACAAACATGAGCAGCAGCAAAAGGATAAACATCCATCCGGGTTTGCTGGGGAGTGTGAAGACGCGCCTTTGTTTCAGGAATACTTCGCCACTTTCTGGTTTGTTCTCCAGAAAAATCATTTTTCGCAAACGCTGGCGCAGAGAGTTGAGCATGACCATACCGTTTGCTTAAACTGGTACACGCTTCATTAATTCGGCCAGTAATTCGCTGCTGATATTGATTTTTCCAGTAACGGATTTGATTGGTCGCAAGCGATGCGCAATGACGGGGATGAGGACTGCTTGTACGTCTTCTGGTATCACGTGATCACGACCTTCCATTGCGGCCCATGCGCGTGCTGCTTGCAAAAGTGCAATCGAAGCACGTGGGCTCATACCTTCCGCGAACAAATCACCCTGGCGGGTCGCGTGTGCCAATGCTTGTACATAGTCGACCAGTGCTGCGGAGGTGTGGATTTTTTTCAGTTCTTGTTGCGCCTGAATGAGTTCGCTTGATTGCATCACTGCTGGCAAATGCGCCAATAAAGCGCGGCGATCTTCTCCCATAAGCAATGCGCGTTCGGCGGCAGCATCCGGATAACCGAGTGACAAACACATTAAAAAGCGGTCAAGCTGAGATTCTGGCAGGGCAAAGGTACCCACCTGATGCGCTGGATTTTGAGTCGCAATGACAAAAAAGGGGCTTGGCAGGGCACGGGTTTGTCCTTCGACAGATACTTGTCTTTCTTCCATCGCTTCCAGCAATGAAGATTGGGTCTTCGGCGTGGCGCGATTGATTTCATCTGCCAGCAAAACCTGTGTAAACACCGGACCAGGATGAAAAATAAACTGATTCTTCTCACGGTCGAAAATCGATATACCAACGACGTCCGCTGGCAACAAGTCGCTGGTGAATTGTAATCGGTTAAATTTTAAACCTAAAGAAATGGCCAGAGCATGCGCTAGTGTGGTTTTGCCGACACCAGGTAAATCCTCTATGAGCAAGTGACCGCCAGCGAGGAGGCATACCAGAGCCTGCCGGATTTGCAGTTCTTTGCCGATAATCACGTTATTGACCTGTTTGGCGACTTGATGCACTTTGGAAAACATAGATTTCCTCGAATAAAAATTTAAATCACAGTGTAAACTGATTCTGCGGCATCTGTGGCAAACCATGCTGCTTGCAGCAAGCTATTTGCAAAACAAGGCAAATAGGCGGAAACTTGAATAAATAAATAAGAATTTGAGACATGACAACTGCTTATTACACCCACGCCGACTGCAAACGGCATGAAATGGGCTCCTGGCACCCAGAATCACCCGAACGTTTGCAGGCAATAGAAGATCAATTGATTGCCAGCCGCATCAATACGCTACTTGACTATCGCGAGGCGCCAGCGGCTCTGGAGTCGGATCTGGCGCGAGTGCACACGGCCGACGCTATATATCGGATACGCGAAAACTGCCCATCTGAACGTTCCGAATATGATCATTTTCCGTTGGATGCAGATACTTCTTTAAACGCCTATACCTGGCGCGCTTCTTTGCGTGCCGCAGGTGCTGCTGTTGCTGCCACTGATGCGGTAATCGATGCGGAAATTGAAAACGCATTTTGTGCCATACGACCGCCAGGACACCACGCAACCAGTAAGGAAGCCATGGGTTTTTGCATGTTCAATAATGTCGCGGTTGCCGCTAAACACGCATTGGAGGTACGTGGCTTACAACGGGTTGCGATTGTCGATTTTGATGTTCATCATGGCAACGGAACTGAAGAGATTTTTAATGGTGACCAGAGGGTATTGATGGTGAGCTTCTTTCAACATCCATATTACCCCTATTCTGGAACAGAGCATCCCGCTAGCAATATGGTCAATGTGCCGGTGCCTGCGCATAGTTACGGCAACGTCATACGTGAGTTGGTGTCAGAACGATGGTTGCCAGCACTTGAGGCATTTAAGCCTGAAATGATATTCATCTCGGCCGGATTTGATGCGCACAGAGAAGACGATATGGGGCAATTAGGTCTGGTTGAAGCCGATTATGCGTGGATCACCCAACAAATTATGCGCGTTGCAAAGACGCATTCACATGGTCGCATCGTCAGTTGTCTTGAAGGTGGTTACAATTTATCGGCCCTGGCGCGTAGCGTTACCGCTCATGTGAAAATTCTCGCTGACCTTGAGTGAGATTACAGAAATAGATTATTGGATAGTTTAACAACGATTTTTTAATTCAATTTAAGATCATGTTCATTATTGATTTAGATTACATAAAAGCTTTAACCGAAGTCGAAAAATTTATTCCCGAACATCGGCAATTTCTTGAAAAATACTACGCAAGTGCTAAGTTTCTGATGTCGGGACGTAAGGAGCCGCGCACCGGCGGTATCATTATTGCGAACTGTGCTTCAAGGGATGAAGTTGAGACATTGATACAAGAAGATCCGTTTCACCGCGAAGCAATCGCACGCTATACGATTACTGAATTTATTCCTACGATGACTGCTGATTTTCTGGGAAATTTGAAAGTCGCATAGCCCTTAGCCAAGCATTATTAAGTCCCGATTTCTGTCAATTTACATTGGTTAATTTTTTTTGAGAAAATTCAAGTGCAATCAGCTACATGAAGGTACAAGGCTATTTTATGAAAAAACTTTTAGGTTTCATTTCTCTGTTGTCTTTTCTCGTTTGCCTCCCGGTGGTCGCCGAGGAAAGTCAGGTCCGGACGATACAAAAACTCAATCAATTCATCGACGAATGGCACGATGATGCAGCGCATTCGCGCATGGCCTACTTCGATAAAATAGCAAAAGACGGTGTGTATATTGGCACCGATAAAACAGAGCGCTGGACGCGTGAGGACTTTAAGGTCTGGGCGAAACCGGCTTTTGCACGACCCAGCGCCTGGGCATTTAAAGTGCTGGATCGTCACGTGGCAATGACGAGCGATCAAAGCGTCATCTGGTTTGATGAGCAATTACAAACGCAAATGGGCATTTGCCAGGCTTCTGGCGTGGTGCGAAATACCTCGGATGGTTTTCAAATTGAACATTATCAACTGTCTTTAACAGTGCCCAACGAGTTGATTGATTACCTGTCTGAAGGCGTTAAGAAAAACGAGCAGAAGCAAAAAAAATAGTCCATAAAAAAGGGCATATAAAGCAGTGAGTTTGTTTACTTTACAAGAACATCTGTGTTCAATTTCGGAAATGATGTGAAGACGATATGTAAAAATGGAAAATGTTTATAAATAGCTGATTTATAAAGACAATTTTTTGTTAGAACACTATTTTTATCTGTGGTAATTAACATTTGTTTGCTTTTATTTTTCGAGTTTTCTTCTTAAACTTTGTGTGTTGTATTTTGAAGTAAAATTTTTGGGCAAACTCGATGAAAGTCGGGGACGCAAAGCTTCCGGCCTACGGCGTTAGAGCGCTAAGGTAGCGGGGTTGCCAGTGAGCGAAATTATTTTTTTGTCACTGCGCGTGCGCAGCCTTTTTCCATCCTGGAGAGCTGACACCATGAGTATCAAACAAAACGTATTGTTTTCTTCCCTTCCTGTTACCCTTTCTGCTCCACTCGCTCGTACCTTGGTATCTGCAGGGCTTTTTGCTTTGTTGAGTGCTTGTGGTAGCGGCACTAGTTCGACCAATGCCAACTCCAATTCATCCGTTGCACAAATCTCTACCGCGACGACGACTTTAGATTTGCCAGTTATCGGCTCCGCTGCTACACCACCTGATCAAATAGCGACACCAACATTTCACATAGCACCAGTACTGTTAAATGAACCTTCAGACGTTGATGCGTTGGATGCTAATAGCTCTGCCCAAATAGCAGCAAATAAGCAATTTGTTCCAACTGAACTCCAAGGCTTGTCGTCCCGCCGCTTGACGGTTGACATATTGAATGCAACTCGTGGGGGGCAAAACTTCAGCGCAAGCAACATCTCTGCTGACCAGTCTATTCAACCAAAGGTGAATAATGCGGTGGTCGTTACTTATACCCCTGCACAGATTCGTGCTGCTTACGGTTTGCCGGCTTTGCCCGCGAATACGACTGGTTTAAGTGCTGCGCAAGCGGCGCAGTTAGGCGCTGGTCAAACAATTTATCTGGTCGATGCACAACATGATCCTTACGTTGTTCAAGAGCTGGCAGCGTTCAATCAAAAATTTGGTTTGCCAGCTTGTACAACACAATCGATCGCGACGAATGCGAGTTTGCCACTGGCTCCAGCGTCAATCACTTCTGGCTGTGTATTGTCTGTTGTTTATAACACTTCAAATGGAACGATGACGAGTACTGCGCCGGCATACGATTCAGGCTGGGCAACGGAAATTACATTAGATGTGCAATGGGCGCATGCGACCGCACCTTTGGCGCGAATTGTGTTGATCGAAGCACCAGATGCGTCCCTCAATAGCTTGATTGGCGGCGTCAAACTCGCTAATGCGATGGGGCCAGGCGTGGTATCGATGAGCTTTGGTGCTTCTGAAGGAAATTGGACTTCATCTGTTGATTCCGCTTTTACCGGCGTCAAAATGACATACGTCGCTGCGACTGGTGATTCTGGCGCAGCTGTCGATTGGCCGGCTGTATCGCCGAATGTGCTGGCAGTCAGTGGTACATCGCTCGCTTATTCAGGTAGCGGTTCTCGCTCTGAAACGGTATGGTCCGGTACAGGTGGCGGCATCAGTGCTTATACTTCCACACCATCGTATCAAACCAGTGGTGTACCAGGCGTTGGTAGCCTCCCACGCCGCAGCGTTGCAGACGTGGCTTTCAATGCAGACCCATCTACTGGTCAATATCTGGCAGTGATCAATCAGGGTAGCAGTACTGTCAGCTGGTTGAGTGCTGGTGGTACTAGCCTGGCAACACCACAGTGGGCAGGCGTAATTACTGTTGCGAATGCGATTCGTGCGCAAAACGCAAAAGCTGCTTTGGGTCTGACGCAGCCAGTATTGTATGGACAGATTGCTGGCGTACCAGGTTCTTACGCGAGTGCGTTTTACGATGTAACTTCCGGTTCCGATGGTAGCTGCTCGACTTGTAATGCAAAATTTGGTTACGACGAAACGACTGGCTTGGGTACGCCCAATGTCACCAGTTTGCTGACGTATCTGGCAGGCACTAGCGCTGCAAGTGCACCAGTGGTGACAGGCGCAAGCATTAGTGGTCAGGTCGGTACAGCACTCTCGTTCACGGTATCAGCTTCATCGCCAAATCCTTTGACCTTTAGCTTGAGCGGTGCGCCATCTGGCATGACGATCAATGCTGCTGGCATAGTGACTTGGGCAACACCAGTTGCTGGTACTTATTCTGTGACTGTTACGGCGGTAGATAGCAAGGCCAAGTTGTCTGGCAGCGGTGTGTACACAGTAAAAATTTCCCCCCCAGTTGCTCCAGTCGTGACGGGGGGCGCGATCAGCGGCAAAGTCGGCACTGCATTGTCTTTCAACGTCAGCGTGACAGATGTTAATCCAACCACCTTGACGCTGAGTGGCGCTCCATCTGGTATGACCATCAGCAGCACTGGTGTAGTAAGTTGGGCGACACCTGTTCTGGGTACATACTCGGTCACTGTTACTGCAACGGATAGCAAAAATGGTTTGACTGGCAAGGGCGTGTATGTTGTTACGATTGCTGCGCAACCTGCTCCAACGGTTCCAGGTGGCAGCATCTCTGGCAAGGCTGGTACTGCATTGTCATTCAGCGTGACTGTTGCCAATAGCAATCCTCTGACATACAGCTTGAGTGGCGCACCATCCGGAATGACAATCAGCGCTGCAGGCGTGGTCAACTGGACAAATCCTGTCGTTGGTAGCTATAACGTCACAGTGACAGCGAAAGATACTAAGACTGGTTTGAGTGGTCAGGGCGTGTACACTGTTGTAATCAGCGCTGCAACGCCAGTAGGTCCAATTATTACTGCCGCTCCAATGACAGGTGTTGCTGGTAAGCCGATGTCGGGAACGATTAGCTTTGCCGATGCTGGCGCGACTGGTTTGTCGGTCTCGATCTCTGGCGTGCCACTGGGCATGAGCTTCTCTATGGGTAGCGGTATGTCATTGGTTGCTAGCTGGCCAAATCCCGTCACCGGTAGCTATACCCTGAAAGTGACAGTAACTGATAATCTGGGACGGTCCGCGACAGCATCTGTGCCGGTAACGATAAATGCGCACTGATCGCTGACAGAATTAGAGGAAGTTCATATACTGGATGTGGCGCTGAAGATTTCAGCGCCACATTTTTTATTTGCAGCGAGTCAACCGCCCCTCAAAGTTGATATATGTATGAATTTATACTCCCTATGAGTATTTTTAAACATCGTTTATACACCTTCGGAATAATAAGAAAATTGCCTATACCCCCTAATATTGGCTAATTTTGAAGATCAGAGATGAAACTTTTGGGTCAAGCGCGACAGACTTCCGTACAATATCGCTTTGATTTAGCAAAAAAGAAGAATAAGCATGTCCATACAATGGTTCCCCGGCCACATGAACGCCGCCCGCAAGAAAGCGGCGGAAACCATGGAAAACACCGATTTAGTGATTGAAGTGCTGGATGCACGCATCCCGCAAGCAAGTTGCAATCCCATGGTGGAGCAACTGCGCGTATTCCGTCAGCGTCCGTGTCTGAAAATTTTAAACAAGGCCGATCTCGCCGATCCTAACGCCACCAAGCAATGGCTGGATTTTTATAACGCCCAAAAAGATGTTTTTGCAGTGGCGATGAGTTGCAAAAAGCCAGCAGACGTTGCCAAAGTACCTGGCTTTGCGCAAAAACTGGCACCGCATCGTGCTGTGCCAACTAAGCCTCTACGCATGATGATCATGGGGATTCCCAACGTCGGTAAATCAACGTTGATGAATGCCTTGCTCAAAAAGCGCGTTGCCAACGTTGGTGACGAACCAGCGGTGACCAAGACCCAGCAACGCTTGTATCTCGGCAAAAATATGATTTTGACCGATACGCCTGGAATGTTGTGGCCTAAGATTGAACATCCTACAGATGGTCTGATGCTGGCAGCCAGTCATGCGATTGGTATCAACGCCTTGATTGAAGAAGAAATTGCGACTTTCCTCGCAGAGCAATTACTGCTGCATTATCCAAAGTCTCTGGTGACACGGTACGGCTTTAACCTCGAAGGTATGGATGCCGTTGCGGTTGTTGAAGGTGTTGCCATGAAGCGTGGCTACAAGCTCAAAGGTGGTGATTGGGATTTTGAAAAAGCGTCTCATACCTTATTGCTCGATTATCGTAGCGGCGCTTTAGGACGCATTAGTCTGGAAACACCTGCCAGTCGAGAACATTTGCTGGCAACCTATGTGCCACCTGTATTGTTGGGTCAAGGTAAGAGTGTACAAACCGGCATGGAGCCAGAAATCGAGGACGAGGATCAGGAATGATTCACAACGCTAGCTCTGCCTTGCTGCTACGTCAGGATGAGGCTGGCGTTACGACGTTGACGCTCAATCATGGCGAGCGTTTCAATGTGTTATCCGAAGAAATGCTGACGGAATTGCTAGCAGCATTGAAGACAATCGCACAAGACACGCAAGTGCGTGTTGTTGTATTGGCTGCTGCCGGAAAAGCCTTTTGCGCAGGGCACGATCTGAAGCAAATGCAAGCCAATCCTTCGCAAGCCTATTATCAATCCTTATTCCAGCAATGCAGCAAGCTGATGCTGGCGATACAACACTTGCCGCAACCGGTCATTGCACGCGTGCACGGGATCGCGACAGCGGCGGGTTGCCAATTGGTGGCGATGTGCGATCTCGCGGTGGCGGCGGACAGTGCGCGTTTTGCGGTTTCTGGCATCAATGTCGGTTTATTTTGCTCAACGCCCGCCGTGGCTTTGTCGCGTAATATATCGCGTAAGCAAGCGATGGAAATGTTATTGACCGGTGATTTTATGGACGCGCAAATGGCATTGCAGCGCGGCCTCATTAATCGCGTTGTTCCGGCTGATATGTTGGATACTTGTATTGCAGAATTGGTGGACAGCATTATCAGCAAACCCATGTCTGCCATCAGCATGGGTAAGCAACTATTCTATAAACAGCTGGAAATGGGTGTCGAAGCAGCATACCAATTGGCGGGGCAAACCATGGCCTGTAATATGATGGAAAATAGCGCACAAGAAGGCGTGCTAGCGTTTATTGAAAAGCGTCCGCTCAAAAAATAGTTTGATCTTTACGTTGCTTTTCTCTCTCGCAAACGCCCGAGTATCCAGCAATGAGTCGCTATCTCATGTTGTTGATAAAAATCATCGCTTGCGTGGCTTTTAGCGGGCTTGTTGCATCATCTTTTTTATCAACTCAGCCTCAGTGCTGCCATGATCTCGATCCTGATGACGTGTTCTTTTTGGGCGCATTTGCTTGCCCGAGATTAGATGTTACATTTTAAACGTTGGCTAATGCAGCAAGCGTTACCTAATGTTCGTCGCTTGCCGCATTCATCCGTCACCGGACGTGACTGATACGGTTTTATTGATTTTAAGACTAAACAACGGTGGTTTTTGCGAAGGATTCCAGGTAATCCATTAAGCCATCGATTGCCTTGGTAGCGAGTTCTTTTTTGCCTTTGGCAATTGCCTTTGCTACGAGTAAATGGCATCGTGCACATTCTTCTAAATCGCCCTCATGCTGATAGGCGTACCAGAAACGCCGGCTCTTGATGATCAGCGGAATCACTGCCGCCACTGCCGATGGATTGTTGCAGGCATCTTGGACGATATGGTCAAAAGCCTGATCCGCCTCCATGTACTCAGTCAAGGTTCGACGTTTGGCGGAAATCAGCATCTGCTCGGCACAAACGACCAGCTCTTTACCTTGTTGTGTCGAC
This sequence comes from Undibacterium sp. Dicai25W, assembly GCF_049340505.1. Lineage (NCBI taxonomy): Bacteria > Pseudomonadati > Pseudomonadota > Betaproteobacteria > Burkholderiales > Oxalobacteraceae > Undibacterium > Undibacterium sp. Dicai25W. The sequence continues at coordinate 42,821 of NZ_JBMPOQ010000022.1, forward strand.
GCTCTTTCAGCGGCATTTTGCGCAATTAAGCGTTCCAGCACCCGCCGTGTTTCTAAGAGGGACAAATGCGCGGATGCCTCAATATCGCTGACCACCAGGCCACGCCGTGGCATTTGTCGTATTAAGCCATTGGAGGACATACGCATCAGTGCTTCGCGCAATGGGGTACGACCTAGTCCGGTTTTTTGTATGAGTTCAGCCTCAATAATGGCGGCGCCAGGAGTGAGTTCCATCGTCACGATCAAGCTTTCCAGCTTGTCATAGGCGATATCGGCAACACGTTTTTTTTCGGCAGGGGCAGAATTTTCTGGATTGATACGCATAGATGTAGATTAACTCAATATAAATATATCTTAACTTGATCATATCAACATATTTTCAAATTTTACTCAGTAAAAATGATTAATTGCAAAATTTTAAATTGTTTAATTGACGTGAAAGTTTGATCTCATACGGTAACTTGGGTTCGACACCAAACCGCGAGTAAAATTGCATAGGGTTGATATATTTTTTTGTCGCTGTATGCGGAGGTTGTAGGTTGATGGAAAAAAACATTTGTTCTTCAGGGAAACAACGCCAGGACTTGGCTGCGCTGGTGAGCGATGCCTTTTTTTCTGAAATTTTATTTGACGCAATGAGCGATATTGTATTTTTTGTGAAAGATCTCGGCGGGCATTATGTGGTCGTCAATCAAACACTGGTGCGCCGTTGCGGTCTGAGAGAAAAATCGGCCTTGTTGGGACGCAAAGCCAGCGATGTTTTCCCAAGCAGATTAGCAGCGAACTACGCAGCACAAGATGCAATGGTGTTGAGCGGTGTAAAAGAATTGCGTGATCAGCTCGAATTGCATTTATATCCTAATCGTTCACCGGGTTGGTGCCTGACTCAGAAAATACCTTTACGTGACCGACAACACAAAATCATAGGCATGACCGGTATCTCACGCGATCTGGCCAGTCCTGATCAGCGGCATCCTGTGTATGAAAAAATCGCGGCAGCAGTAGCCCATATACACCGACACTACGCGCAACCGATCAAAATGGCAGATTTGGTGAAATTAACAGGTTTATCAGTTGCGCAGTTAGAAAGAAATTTCCATAAAATTTTTTCACTGACACCACGTCAGATGATGGTCAAAATCCGGCTTGATGCCGCATCAGCCATGTTGGGGCAGGCTGAATTGAGTATTACCGATATTGCGCTGGCCTGCGGATATCAGGACCACAGCGCATTTTCGCGCGTTTTCAAAGCGACAGTCGGTATGACACCAAGCGAATATCGTGACGTAATAATTACTTAGACCTAGCAATGTAGAAAAGCTTATCGTATGCCCCACACAAACGGATCTCGCTCGTTCAACAGTAAGCTTGCTTCGGCATTCACAAACGCCGTGCCGCGCAGGATAGGCAAAATTTTTGGTGTTGCAGAATTCGCCTGATCAACGCCGGATGCAATGTGAAGTTGATATGAAGCTTCAAATACGCTACCCAGTATGCTTTCTTGTCGCCATACCTGACCCGGTGCCAGTTTGTCGTCCGCAGCAAGACACGCCAGCTTGGCGCTAGTGCCAGTACCGCATGGTGATCTGTCGTAAGCTTTACCCGGGCATAACACAAAGTTTTTACTGTGATTCGCGGCGTCACTTGCCGCTGCAAATAATTCAATGTGGTCGATCAGTGCGCCATCTTCACCAGTAATTTTATTGGCTTCCAATGCTAACCGTACGCGCCAGCAGTAATCGGTCAAGCTGTCTACTTCGGCAAGATGCAAGTCCTGACCATGTTCGCTGATCAGGAAGAACCAGTTGCCGCCCCATGCTATATCACCTTTGACCATCCCTATTCCTGGCACTTCAACGCTGACCGCCTGCATAAAACGATAGGCTGGCACGTTACGTACCGTCACTGAGTGATCTGCATGTAGCTCCGCTTCAACAATGCCAACTGGTGTTTCTATACGGTGCGTGCCGACATTGATTTTTTCCTGATAAGCCAGAGTAACGATAAAGCCTATCATGCCGTGACCACACATGCCGAGATAGTCGACGTTATTGAAAAAAATCACTCCTGCAACGCAATCCGGTTCTGATGGAGCGCAGGCCAGTGCACCAACTAAAACGTCGGAACCACGCGGTTCACACACAGTCGCAGTGCGAAAATGATCAAATTGTTCTTTGAAAATATGCAATTGTTGCGCGACTGAGCCAGACCCTAGATCTGGGCCACCACCGACAATCACACGGGTAGGTTCACCACCGGTATGCGAATCAATTATCATTATTTTTTTCATAGAAGCTCCGAAAATAGTTCAATATCGCTAGCATACGTTGCCTGACGAAGACCTGTCTTGTTCTGAAATGGATATGCAGTTGTGGAAATCGGCATAGCACGATGTGACGACTCAATCTGAGCAGGTAATTGATTATCAGATGGATGGCAAAAATGCAGCCATTAACTGATATGGATGCTAAAGTAGCGGTCGAATTCAGAAAATCATTAGCAATCTTCTAAATATTCTCGCTACACACAGATACGGGGCTGATTTAAAAATGCCCCAATTTGATTGAACATTAAAATTTGCATGAATCTATTCCCAGCAAAAAACGAACATCACATGCCCAGAGAGGTGAAGCGTCGCCTGTCAGCCGCTATTGTTTTTTCTGTGCTGCTGCATGCTTTTATTTTGTCTTTGCAATTTGGTGTGCCAGGGATAGGATTACCAGGCGCAGGTTCAGCGAAGTTAGAACATAGTGCCGCGACGCTACTGGCACCGGCAATGACGGTGCAGATTGAAAATGCCTTACCCACACCTTTATCCCCAATAAAACCACTTGTTGTTCCTGTACCAGTCCCGCCAATAGCGAAGCCAGAACTAACAATTGCACCGCACGGATTTCAACTTATTGCGCCGCCAGCGTTGCATCCTCAAGCTGCAACTATACTCAAAAGAGAAATTAAAAAAGAAGTAAATAAAGAAGTAAATAAAGAAAAGAATAAGTTGCTGACAGCACCTAAACGAAAATCTGCCAGCATCGCAAAATCAGAGCGCCCGCACAAAGTCATTGTTACCGAAATGCCGGATTTAATCACGCAAGATATTTTGCGAGACGATAGTTTTGTCGTTGCCGTGCGTGATCCTGATGAGGTGAAAAAAGAGGATGCGGTTCAAGAATTGGTTTCTAAAGTTCCAGAGCCTGTAGTTGCCGCGCCCCTGGAGGCAAAGGCAGAAATGCTAACCGAGCCAGAACCAACAATTATTCCACCGACGGCAAATACAGATGCCGCAGTCGCCAGCGTTGCTCGTTTTGAAGTTGATCATAGCAAACAGCAACAGAGGGAAGCTGAAATTCTGCAACGTACTCAGGATTTGTTAGCCACAAAAGCGCAGGACAACGCAGCAAAAGACAAAATTCTGCAGCAACTGGATGAAGATAATCGTCGTCAAGCAGAACAAATTCAACAAGCGGCTGCTTTGAAAAAGCAATTGGAAGTCGAACAGCAAGCGCAGGAGCAAAACTTAAAGACGCAACAGGAGCTTGCGACCGCCGCAACGCTTGCTTTGACCCAACAACAGCGTACCGAAACCACACGACAGTTTGACGAAGCGCTTAAACAACAATTGCAAGCAGAACTAGCTCAAAAAGAATTGCAACGCAAAGAACGCTTACGTGAAGTGACAAAAGTGCGGCAGCAAAAAGAAGAGCTTGAAGAAAAGGCATTGCAAGAAGCCGAAATTCAGCGTCAACTGCAAGCCCGCCAATTGGCGCAACAACAAGCCGCCCAGGCTGTTCTTGCGGCGCAGGCAGCAACCCAAGCAGCACAGATAGCGAACCAAAACACCAAAGGTCAAAGCGAAATACCAGGAAAAGACAGTCGGACATCGGCGCGTGCAAGCGGTGATGACATGTTTGGCAGTGGTAGCGTACATGCTGGCGCTGAGACTGCGACAGGGAATAAGTCGGGCGCTTTTGTGTTACCTAAGAGTTTGCTCAGCAGCGATCTGGCAAATCGTTCACGCGAATCGGCGCAAGGGCTAGGTTTGTTGCAAGGCAAGCCGCCATTGCCTTTACTGGATGAAAAAGCCAGACGACATACAATACTCAACAACATAGAAAAAGACGTGCAATTGCGTATGTATGCAGATAGCTGGAAACAAAAAATAGAACGCAACGGTAATTTAAATTACTCACAAAGTTCCAGCAATAAGTCACGTGGTGATCCGCTAGTCAGCGTTTCTATACGTCGCGATGGCAGCGTGGAGGAAATTACGATACTTCGTTCCAGCGGACGGGAAGATATTGATCAGGCGGTGCGCAATATCGTGCGTATCAATGCGCGATATGCTGCTTTTCCGCCGAGTATTGCCGCGCAGTATGATGTTTTGGAGATCCGACGCGTTTGGAGTTTTGATGATAATCTGCGGATTATCGAAGAAATTCGTTAAGACGAGTGGCTATCCTGTTGCGAAAAGTTTGCTATAAAGCAATTAAAAAGAGGGGATCATGCGTATCTTAATCACCGGTGGAACGGGACTGATCGGGCGTCGTTTATGTGCTGCGCTTCTGGTTCAAGGTCACAAGCTTACTGTCTTGAGTCGTCGCAGCCAACAAGTGTCAGTCTTGTGCGGCGCTGGTGTGACTGCGATGTCCAGCCTAGACGAATACCATCGTGATACGTCATTTGATGCGGTCATCAATCTTGCCGGAGAACCCATCGTTGACGCTCGTTGGAGTGAGCGTCGCAAACAAATTTTACGCCAGAGCCGTATTGATTTAACGGAAAGCTTAATCCAAAAAATGCGTGAAGCGTCCCATCGCCCACAAATTTTTTTAAGTGGTTCCTCGATTGGTTATTACGGCGATGGAGGCGATGTCATTTTGAGCGAACAAGCGCAAGCGGGCGGTGACTTTGGCGCTCAGCTATGCGTTGATTGGGAAGCCGCTGCGATGGCCGCCGCCGCATTGGGAATACGTACCTGCATTTTGCGTACAGGACTCGTGCTTGATGCCGCTGGCGGTATGCTTCAGAAAATGCACTTACCGTTTAGTCTCTGTCTGGGGGCCAGAATCGGTAACGGCTATCAATGGATGAGCTGGATTCATATTGATGACTATGTTGCCATACTGCAGTTCTTGTTGCAGCACCACAATGCCGCTGGATGCTTCAATATGGTGGCACCAGAACCCGTGACGAATCGTAAATTTACCCGATTGCTGGCTTTGGCTTTGCATCGACCGGTATTTTTTGTCACACCGGCATTTTTATTAAAATTGGCGTTGGGTGAGATGTCCGAGTTACTGATCGGAGGACAGCGTGTTATCCCCGCCAAGATCAGCGCCTTGGGTTACCAGTTTAAACATCCGTCATTGCTACCAGCATTGACGGATTTATTGAAACGTTCAGGATAAATATCAGGGCAGAGCCGCTGGCGACGTGTAATAGATGCCTGACAGTTTTTTGAATTGTCCGCCATCGGTATTAATGGTCGTCTGATGCACCTCTCCTGCACTGAATACCACGCCCATTGCACCGGCTGCTACCAGATCCGCCGCGTGATTTAAAAAATAGTGAACCCGGTTATCCCGCCATTGTCCTGATGAGCCGCCAGGCGTAGTCGAGGGTGCGCCCAAAGGCGTTTGCCACCAGAGCAGTGGTAACTGCAGGCTGGTATTGAAATTACTGCCTTGTGCGATGTTTTGTGCGAAATTAGGTGTGTTGGTATTGGCTTCATCCCAATACCAGGCAGTTCCGGGACGTGAGCAATACGAAGGTTGAGGTATGGCCTCAAAACAACCTGCATCCCGATCCAGAGTTTGCATGACGACAAAGTCGGCCTTTGCTGTGCCAAGCTTTTGCATGAAACCTACGGAGGCGGGATACAAATCACTTGCCAAAGACGGTGGAAATCCTACGTAAGCATTCGGCGCGTAAGTGCGTGCCGTCAATAGCAGGCATTGGGCTACCCCAGCTACGTTGTTGGGTAAATTAGCGCAATCAGTGTTGCTGTTGACGAGCGCGGTAACCGAGGTAGGGTCTGCGTTAGTGCTTGCTCTTTGTGCGTATTCCCAAAAATCAGGTTCGAAATTAACTAACACCGGTTTTCCGAAAATTTTGATTTGTTGAAATAATAGCCTGACATTGCTCCAGTAGGCGCTCATAAACGTGGGGTTGGTTAAGCCGCTCAGATTGCCATCGCCATTCGCCGCCATTTGATATAGCGTAAACATAGGAACAGCACCAAGACTAGCGGCATTTTGTGCAACCACCTGCACATAGGCACCAGAAGGGCTATTCCAGGTTGGCCACGCCCCGCTGCCGACACCAGTCAGGTATTGGTCGTAGATATCGACATGAATATTTTGCGTCTGAATATCGGACACATTGGTTGTGCCTAAACCTAGCAGTAAGCGCTTCGATAAACCGAGATTGGTCGCCAGCACCCCAGGTTTTTGTTGCAAGGTTGGCGGTGTCGTTGGAGGGGGCGTTGGTGGCGTGGAGGGTGGCGTCGGAATCGTCGTTGACGTTGTTGTGTCACTGACTGGTGTCGTTGTTCCACCGCCGCAAGCGGAGATCAGCACGGAAATGCCAAAAATAAGTAAGCGTGATAGTTTCATGTAAGCAAAAAAACGAATGACTGATCTAGGTATGATAGTCTAAGCTGCAGACTGGCGTTGTGAAACCGTGTAAAAGTGTGTTTCACATTCGTTAAGCAAAGTACAATGCCAGTTTTTTTGAAAGCGATACTTTTGATTTTCGTATGAGTACAGGCAATGCCAAATTTATCCTTCATGCCAGTCTTTCTCGCCAGGCTTGTGCACAATGTCAGCGTCCACTTACTAACTGTATCTGCCGCTGGATAAAGCCGATCGCGAACCTGGTCGAGGTGTTGATTTTGCAACATCCACTGGAAGTAAATAACGCGAAAGGAAGTGCTCGCTTACTTGATCTTTGTTTGCAAGCATCGCAAATAATCATCGGTGAAAATTTTGCGGCTGATGAGCTTTTAAGTGTATTACATGCACCATCTTGTCAGAACCCTGGTTCGTATGCGTTACAACCTGTGCTTCTGTATCCGGATACCGGTGAAAATCAAGCTATTGACCTGGTTACGTCAACTGAGACTCGATTTCAGGAAAACCAAGATCCTCGCGGACTTCGTTTAGTGATTCTGGACGCCACCTGGCGCAAAAGTCGCAAGATGCTGTATCTCAATCCGGTATTGCAAACTTTGCCAAGGCTCAGTCTGACAGCGATGCCCGCATCCCATTACCGCATACGTAAAGCCCATAAGCCGGATCAACTTTCCAGTCTGGAAGCGAGTACTTACGCGCTAATGCGGCTTGAAAGCGATGAAGAAAAATATTTGCCATTGCTCGAAGCCTTTGATGGTTTTGTCGAACAGCAAATGCAGTTTATGCCACCACGCAAGTAAAAAAGCCCCGCACAGTGGCGGGGCTTTTCATTGGTGCGCTAACTCAGATCAGCACATTGATAATAGCATTACCGATACCGACCAATGCTGCGCCAGAAACCAAGCCAGCACAGATAGGTTCACAACCATCGACCCAGAAGTCATAGCCCTTGGTGCCAGGTGTCGCATTGCGGCGACCCATGTACCAGAACACCATCGCACCTATCCACATTGCCAGGCTGGACTCTGGTGGTAACACAACACCAAGGCCGATTGATACGGCCGATAAGGGGAAGCGTCCTTTGGTCACAATTTTTGCGACCTCGATTACGATGGCGCTGATCGCTGCTACGATCATGGAGATCACTGCGGAGGTATGCAGACTATGCACACCTTTCGCAATCAGGTCAGCAACGCCTTTCCATTGTACCGCTGCCGGAAATGCAAATTGGTCACTCAAAATGCTTGCAGTACTACGAAGACCATTTGCGTCCGCTGGTAAGAACAGCAAATAGTACAGTGGGATACAAGCGAGTGCACCAGCAAAAATACCAATGACATGGCCAATTGCTTGCTGACGTGGCTTTGCCCCGAGCATATAACCGGGTTTGATGTCAGACAGCAGATTCGACGCATTCATTGCAACTTCTGCAGTCATACCTGCAGGCAAGATATTGTTGGCCGGATTCACATGGTCAATTGCGCCAATTGAGAATTGCGTGATTTTTGACAATGCCCCCGTCGGTACCCAAGAAGTCAAGGCCATTGAGTTAATGCCAATAATTGTGAGAACAAAGATTAATGGTAACGAAATGAAAGAAAGCAACCATGACACGCCAAAGAACTCGTGTGTTACCGCAGCACCAATTACGCTGAAAATTGGCACACCAATATACGACACCCACAGCGGCAATTCTATGTCTTTCAATACATCGCTTGTTGATTCAGGCGTTGCTTTTTTCTTCAAATTTTTAAACGCATTGGTAAAGATCTCCGGCTTCGCTAACAAGCTCACCATAGATCCAACCACCATCATCGATACGCCCCACCACAGTGACCATTGGTTTACAATTTCTGCACGAGTCAGCGCAACAACATGACCATCAATACCGATACGCGGTGCAATGTCGCCCTGATTAATCATGATTGGCGCCAGGATGACAAAATTGATGAATGCGCCCAACAACACGCTGCTGGCAACGCGTATGCCCATCAAGCCGCCAAGGCCAAACATTGCTGCATCAACGGTAAAGCGCAGGCCCAGTGTGCGGAAGTCAACGCCAGCGATCTTCGGTGACCATAGGTCATATTTGACCATGGCAGCGTAATAGTAGTCGTCAAAACGCTCATGCAGGTTCCAGGCTTCTTTCATGCCCGTCCATTGATCCATGCGCAGGATTTTGAACTGTATTAATTTCATCCATCCGTCGCTGATGATCATTTGGTACAAACCGGTAAATACTGCCGTCATTCCCAGTAAGCGTGCTTTGAACATACCAACGTTTGCGTCGCCGGTATATAAAGAATCCAGCACGACACCGCAAGCGCGTCCTTCAGGGAAAGGTAACTGATCTTCATTGATAAAGCGGCGCTTCATCGGAAAGGCGATTAACACGCCCAAAATAGCAACCACGATCATCCAGACCATCATTTGCCACCATGGGATGATTTTTCCGCTGACCAGCATGAAAGCCGTCAGACTGGCAATCAATGGTGAAACCATGTAGCCGGACGCTGTAGCAATTGACTGAGTACAGTTATTTTCAAGAACCGTGAAGTCACTGGCGATCCCAGCTTGTGCCAGCAACTTAAACATGGCAAACGCCAAAATGACAGAAGTCAGCCCAACTCCAATACCGACACCAGTCTTTGCGCCAATGTATAAGGCGGTCGCGGCTAAGATGCCACCTAGTATGAAACCAGTCAGCGCCGAACGCAGTGTCAATTGCGCCATGTCACCACGGTAAATATTGGTAAACCACCATTCATCCTTTTGGGATCGGGTCCAGGTTTTTATCTGTTCATCGGATAGATGTTGCAGCGCCATTATGTCTCCAGCGTCGTGTTTAGGGTAATAAACGAGGGTAAAGCATCTGTTTGATAAAACCATCAAAAAGACGACTTTATTCGATTAAAAATGAAAGTTTTCTTTCAGGTGCCGCAGTATCTAAGTCTGTCATCAGACTGTCAAGCATCATCAGGAGAAAACCACAATTTGCTTGTGATGCAGTGCGACAAAAGAAGTTCGATAAATTTATTAAATGGTTATCGTTGTGAGGCAAGTTCAGCCCTTTAAACCTCTTTTCCCGCAAGGAGAGGGACGTGGTAATGGTGGGGCAGCGATGGTGCAGAGTGCATTGTTTTAAGTTAGATTTACCCAAAAAAAGCAAAAAGCCCCACAACTTGCGTTGCGGGGCTTTGATGAATGCGACTCTGTAGTGAGTAGCAAGCGATATTACATCATACCGCCCATGCCACCCATACCGCCCATACCACCCATGTCACCCATGCCGCCTGCTGGTTTGTCTTCAGACAATTCAGCAACCAGAGCATCAGTCGTCAGGATCAGACCAGCAACAGACGCTGCATTTTGCAATGCAGAGCGAGTTACTTTTGCTGGGTCCAGAATACCCATTTCGATCATATCACCGTAGGTGTCGTTTGCAGCATTGAAACCGAAGTTGCCAGTGCCGTTCAAAATCGCGTTAACAACAACGCTTGGTTCGCCACCAGCGTTGGCAACGATTTCGCGCAATGGTGCTTCGATTGCTTTGAGAACCAGTTTGATACCGGCTTCTTGATCAGCATTGTCGCCTTTGATCACGCCAGCAGCTGCACGTGCACGCAACAGAGCAACACCACCGCCAGGAACAACGCCTTCTTCAACCGCTGCACGAGTAGCATGCAACGCATCTTCAACGCGTGCTTTTTTCTCTTTCATTTCAACTTCAGTTGCAGCACCAACTTTGATCACTGCAACGCCGCCTGCCAATTTGGCAACGCGTTCTTGCAGTTTTTCACGGTCGTAGTCAGAGCTTGCTTCTTCGATCTGAGCGCGGATTTGTTTAACACGTGCTTCGATACCGATTGCCTGGCCTGCGCCGTCGATTACTGTGGTGTTTTCTTTGCCGATTTCGATACGTTTAGCTTGACCCAGATCAGCCAGAGTTGCTTTTTCCAGTGTCAGACCAACTTCTTCAGCGATTACTTGGCCGCCAGTCAGGATAGCGATGTCTTCCAACATTGCTTTACGACGGTCACCAAAGCCAGGCGCTTTAACAGCAGCTGTTTTCAGGATGCCACGGATGTTGTTCACAACCAGAGTTGCCAGCGCTTCGCCGTCAACATCTTCAGCGATGATCAACAGTGGGCGACCAGATTTTGCCACTTGTTCCAGAACTGGGAGCAGATCACGGATGTTCGAGATTTTTTTGTCGAACAACAGAACGTATGGGTTTTCCAGGATAACGGATTGTTTTTCTGGGTTATTGATGAAGTATGGTGACAAGTAGCCACGGTCAAACTGCATACCTTCAACGATGTCGAGTTCGTTGTCGAGAGATTTACCGTCTTCAACTGTGATCACGCCTTCTTTACCTACTTTGTCCATGGCACGGGCGATGATATCGCCGATGTTTTGGTCAGAGTTAGCAGAGATAGAACCAACTTGAGCGATCTCTTTGTTGGTTGTTGTTGGCTTGGACAGAGTTTTGATTTCTGCAACGATAGCTACAACTGCTTTGTCGATACCGCGTTTCAAGTCTGTTGGGTTGAAACCAGCTGCAACGTATTTGAAGCCTTCGCGAACGATAGCTTGTGCCAATACTGTTGCTGTTGTTGTACCGTCACCAGCGTTGTCAGAAGTACGGGAAGCGACTTCTTTCACGAGCTGCGCGCCCATGTTTTCCAGTTTGTCTTTGAGTTCGATTTCTTTAGCGACTGACACGCCGTCTTTAGTCACTGTTGGCGCGCCGAAAGAGCGTTCCAGAACAACGTTACGGCCTTTAGGGCCCAGTGTTACTTTAACTGCGTTAGCCAGAATATTTACGCCATTAACGATTTTCGCACGTGCGTCATCGCCAAAAATTACTTGTTTAGCTGCCATGTTATTTTCTCCGGAATCTTGAGGATTTCTAACTACTTAGGAATACAGGAATTATTTCTGTACGATCGCGAAGATGTCTTCTTCACGCATAACTAACACTTCATTGCCGTCAACTTTGACAGATTGGCCAGAGTATTTGCCGAACAATACGCGATCGCCAACTTTGACTTCGAGTGCGCGCACAGTGCCGTTATCCAATTGTTTACCTGTACCAACGGCTAATACTTCACCTTGATCTGGTTTTTCTGCTGCCGCGTCAGGCAGAACGATACCGGATGCAGTTTTTGTTTCTTGATCCAGACGTTTAACGATCAGACGATCGTGCAGGGGACGAAGGTTCATACAAGCTCCTTTAAATTTGCGAGTAATTACGAGGGAATACTATTGAATTCAATTTAAGCTGGGGAAAGACTTTGTTAGCACTCTCTCCCAACGAGTGCTAATTATATGGGCGGGGTGCTGGTATTTCAAGGACAAAAACGATAAGAATTTTTTTAATCCTTATAAAACAGTTACTTAGATGATTTTGACCGGGACGTGATTTCGGTTCAGAATTGGAATTATTTAAAAAGCTTCACTTTTCCACAATCAACAAATAAGGAACTTGACTCAGCACTTACGAAAAATACCCGTGCAAATATTGCCAAAAAGACATTGAAAGTGTGTTGCATTTTGAAAAACTACTGGCAGTGGTGAGTATTTTGAGTATTTAGCTCAAATGTGATAAGTTCCGCCTATGAAACGATTTTCATTGCGCTCATTGACGATATATTTGTTGCTGATAATGCTACCTTTGCAAGGGTTTGCAGTCAGTAGCATGTCGTTATGTGGACAGGTTTCGTATCCGTCAGTATCCGTAGCATCGATGTCACCGTGCAAACAGCACCGGCAGATCTCGCTTAGCTCGCAAGGTGTTGAAAACGACGTTAAAAAAATTTCTTCAAATCAACTTGATTTACATGGCCATTGCAAAGCGAATTCAGCTTGTTGCAGTGGGCTTGCTTTGCTCACTTCAGTTGGCCTGACGATACCGTCAGATTTTTCTCCTGTTGCATATAATAGTTATCCCCCATCATTTTCTTCTTTGGTGTCTGGCACACCGGAACGTCCCCCCAAATCTTTGCTTTCCTGATGACGCGATCCCGCTTTTTAGCGGATTCTTTTTTGAGTTTATGATTTAAATGCTTTTTGCTGTAAGGATGGGTAACAGATCCTTCTTTGCTCTTGCATAGGCATTTAATTTGCCCAGAATATTGACGGGAATGATATGCCGCCATTTTTTTCACTTAGTACGCGTTCATTGATGAGCGCCTCAGTTATAGTTTTCACCTTATCAGCTTGCGGCAGCTTTGATGCGCAGAATGCAATCTTGAAGGTGAATGAGACGATTCCGGCTTTCACTGGAGGTCGCCTTGAAATGGTTGGAGGGAGCCAGCAATTTCGTATCCAAGAAGCCAAAACAAAAGATTTATTGACGCAAAGTCGTGAGCAAGGTTTGTCGCAAAATGATGCGGTTCACATCGCACTGGTCAATAATCCGGCTTTACAGGGATTGCTGGCACGACATGCTGCAAACGGCGCTATTGCTGCGCAGAGCGGGCAGATTGCCAATCCTTTATTGACACTGGAAAGTATTCGTCGCGGCGATGCTTCAGATCTTTCGCGTATGATTAGTTTTAGCTTAGTTGATTTGTTGAGCTTATCGCAAAGACAGAATCTGGCGCAGAGTAAGATCAGTGAAGGGCAATTGCAAATGAGTATCGAGGTGGTAAATCGTATTACTCAAGTACGTAAGGCATGGGTTGATGCGGTCGCTGCGAAACAAAGTTTTATTTACGCAAATCAGGTCAACGATGTGGCGCAATCGAGCGCGACGTTAGCGAAACAGATGCGTGATGCCGGAAATTTCAGTAAGTTGCAAGCGGCAAGGCAGCAGGCTTTTTATGCAGATGCTTTTATGCAATTTAAAGCGGCACAACAGCGTGAGGTCAGTAGTCGCGAGAATTTAATCCGCCTACTTGGTTTGACAGATGAGCAAAAGCAAATGCTCCATTTGCCAGAGCGTTTGCCAAACTTACCTACAGCGCCTATCGATGCAGAAAAAATCAAAGACGCTGCAAATGCAGAGCGATTGGACATACGACTTGCAAAAATTCATTTGGAATATGCGGCCAAGCGGCAAGGTTTAACCTCCTTGACTAGTTGGACTGATGTGCAGCTAAGTGTGGCGCGTGAAACTGGTTCGGGCAGCTCCGGCACACGCGGTGACGTTAATAGTCTCAGCGATGCGGGCGCAAAACGCACTACACAGATCAGCTTTAGTTTGCCATTATTTGATCAAGGACAGTTGCAACGCGATTCGATGAACGCCAATACACGCGCCGCCAGTTTTGAATTGGAAAGTGTGATGCGCAACGCGGCCTCAACATTGAGAGAATCGTATTCTGCTTATCTGACTAGCTATGACATTGCTCAGCATTACCACACGGATGTTTTGGTTTTGCATGAACAAATTTTGCGTGAAAACCAATTGCGCTACAACGGCATGTTGGTCAGTGTTTTTGAGTTGCTGGATGACGCGCGTACGCAAGTCCATGGCGTGATCGCTGCTATTCAGGCGGAACAAGATTTTTGGTTAGCGGACGCAGCTTTGCAAGCGGAAATTATTGGTGCGCCACATATTACGAGCGGCCAGGATTCAAGGAATATAAATGAGTGAGTCCCACATCTTATTTCAACACATCTGTGCAATGTGTCGCTCAAAATTTTCCCAAGAGTAAAAACCATGAATTCCAGAAGATATTTTTTAAAGGCAGCTGGTCTGAGTAGTATTGCAGGTGGCGCGATGGCAGCAGCCAGCGTCAGCAAAGTCGCACTCGCCGCATTGCCAGAAATAGTGAGCCAGGTGGACCCAAACACCATGCCACCGTTGACACCCACAAATGGTCGTCCGTATCGTCCGGTAGTGACCTTAAACGGTTGGACTTTGCCATGGCGCATGAACAATGGTGTCAAGGAATTTCACTTGATTGCCGAGCCAGTGGTGAGAGAGATGGCACCTGGCATGAAAGCCCAACTGTGGGGCTACAACGGGCAAAGCCCGGGTCCAACAATAGAGGTGGTGGAGGGTGACCGTGTACGTATCTTTGTCACGAATCGCTTGCCCGAGGCTACCAGTATGCATTGGCACGGACAGCGTTTGCCCAATGGCATGGATGGCGTTTCTGGTTTAACGCAAGCGGCAATACAGCCAGGAAAAACGTATGTCTATGAGTTTGTTGCTAGGCGTCCGGGCACATTTATGTATCACCCCCACGCCGACGAAATGACACAAATGGCAATGGGGATGATGGGGTCATGGATAACCCATCCACGCCATGCGCATCCTTTGATAGATGAAGTAGATCGTGATTTTGTTTTTCTGATCAACGCTTATAACATTGAACCTGGCGCTGCCAGACCGAATATCATGACGATGACTGATTTTAATTTGTGGTCGTGGAACAGTAGGGTATTTCCGGGCATTGATAGTCTGAATGTACGTAAGAATGACAAGGTCAGAATTCGTGTCGGTAATTTAAGCATGACCAATCATCCCATCCATATTCACGGTCACGAATTTTATGTCACCGGAACAGATGGTGGGGCGATTCCAAAAACGGCGCGTTGGCCAGAAGTGACGACTGATATTGCGGTCGGACAAATGCGCCAGATAGAATTCATCGCCGACGAAGAAGGTGACTGGGCTTTTCATTGTCACAAGAGTCATCACACCATGAACGCGATGGGTCATAGCGTGCCAACCATGATAGGCGTGGATCAGACTGCTGTGATGGAAAAGCTCAGTCAGCTCATGCCATCGTATATGGCAATGGGTGAAAACGGCATGGGTGACATGAGCAAGATGCAGATGCCATTACCAGAAAATACTTTGCCAATGATGTCCGGCGATGGTCCTTATGGCAGTTTGGAAATGGGGGGCATGTTCAGCGTTTTAAAAGTGCGTCACAATCAGCCTCATGGCGATTATAAAGATCCCGGTTGGTACCAACATCCAAAGGGAACAAGCGCGTATGAATATCAAGGTGCAATTGATACACCCTTACGCCAACATGCGGAGGTAAAAACAGTTGAGCAGAACCAAATTGAGTTGAAGGTGATTAAACGTAAGCACCCGGTCAACACAGGTTGACCGATCCTTAGATTGATGATCGGATTTATTGAGCAGGCTTCCAGTTGTGCGGAAGTAGTTCGCTGATGCGGCTGAATGGTTGCAATGGTAGCCTTTCCAAT
>NZ_JBMPOQ010000023.1:0-57547 GCF_049340505.1 Undibacterium sp. Dicai25W
TTGCAAGCTCGCCCCTTCGAATCCCCTACACGAGGAGCAAAACTTTTTGCTCCTCTCTGCTCCGGAAAAAATAAAGCCCGCTAGTGCGGGCTTTATTTCTACTACCTGGCGTCCCCAAGGGGATTCGAACCCCTGTACTCACCGTGAAAGGGTGATGTCCTAGGCCTCTAGACGATGGGGACATATTCTGTCCTTGTTACTGACCTACATTTACAACGACGTGCAAATGTTTAAACCTGGCGTCCCCAAGGGGATTCGCCTACACTAGCGCAGGCCGCTGGCTCGCTTGCAAGCTCGCCCCTTCGAATCCCCTGCACGAAGAGCAAAACTTTTTGCTCTTCTCTTGTAGAAGTTTCTCAACCTGGCGTCCCCAAGGGGATTCGAACCCCTGTACTCACCGTGAAAGGGTGATGTCCTAGGCCTCTAGACGATGGGGACATGTTCTGTCCTTGTTACTGACCTGTATTACGCTTTACTTGCTGTCCACAATAAAAATTTATTGGCGTCCCCAAGGGGATTCGAACCCCTGTACTCACCGTGAAAGGGTGATGTCCTAGGCCTCTAGACGATGGGGACAGCAAGTATTTTCTGTTCTGATACAACCACACTTACGTGGTGGAGGTAAGCGGGATCGAACCGCTGACCTCTTGCATGCCATGCAAGCGCTCTCCCAGCTGAGCTATACCCCCTTGCAGAACAGAAGCGAGATTATAGGGGATGATCACTCTAATGTAAAGCCTCCCCTGCGGTAAAACAGAGTGAAATCTTAGCCGGCGATCACATTTAAGCGCTGCAGTACAACTTCACGGCCAAATAATTCAACAACGGCATCAATCGAAGGGGTTTGCAACTGACCCGTCAGCAACAAACGCAAAGGCATTGCCAGCTGTGGCATTTTCAAACCATGGTCCGCTAACACTTGTTTTAATGCCACTGACAAGGCCGCTTTATTCCACTCTACGGTTTTGCATGCTGCTGCGTATTGACGCAATGCTGGCAACACTGCATCGGTCACATGTTGTTGCAACAAGGCTTGCTCGGCGGCTGGTTGGCGGTAGAACAGCATTGCGGCCTGACCTAATTCCACTGTCGTATTTGCACGTTCCTTGAACAAAGCAATCACATCAGCCAAATCTGGCGCGCCAGCAAACTCAGCGCCATCTTTAAGCATTTGTGGGCGCACCAAATCTGCCAGGCGCTGATTGTCAGCGGCCTTGATGTAATGGTTATTAATCCACGCTAATTTCTCAGGATTAAATTGCGCTGCAGAGCCAGATAAATGCGTCAGATCAAACCAACTGCACATTTGCTCCATGCTAAAAATCTCGTCATCACCATGACTCCAACCCAGACGCGCCAGATAGTTCAACATCGCTTCAGGTAAATAACCTTTGTCGAAGTAATCCATGACACTTACCGCATCGCGACGCTTGGATAATTTCTGACCGTCGGTACCCAGAATCATAGGCACATGGCCATATTGTGGCAAGGTCGCCCCCAGCGCATTGAGGATGTTGATTTGACGTGGCGTGTTATTAACGTGATCATCACCGCGAATTACGTGGGTGATTTGCATATCCCAATCATCCACTGCAACGCAGAAATTGTACGTCGGCGTGCCGTCAGGACGTGCAATCACCAAATCATCTAACTCACGGTTATTAATCGTGATCTGACCTTTGACGACATCGTTCCAGCTTACATCGCCTTCTAATGGATTTTTGAAACGAATCACAGGCTGACGATCGGCCGGAATTGCTGGCAAAGTCTTACCGTCTTCTGGACGCCAGGTACCATCGTAACGAGGCTTCTCGCCTGCAGCACGTTGACGTTCGCGCATTGCTTCCACTTCGTCTGGCGAAGAATAGCAATGATACGCCGTGCCATTTGCCAGCATTTCTGCCAACACCGCACGGTAACGTTCCATGCGCTGCATCTGATAAAACGGACCTTCATCATGCTGCAAGTCTAGCCAATTCATACCATCCAAAATCGCTTGCACCGCTTCTGGGGTTGAACGTTCCAGATCGGTATCTTCAATACGCAACACAAACGTGCCGCCATGATGACGAGCAAACGCCCAACTAAACAAAGCGGTACGAGCACCGCCAACATGAAGATAGCCGGTAGGACTAGGAGCAAAACGGGTACGGACTGTCATGGGATGAATGGCACCGCGTGTCACTTGCCAAACCTAAGCAAACAAGCAACATCTGTATGCGGATAAAGTTAAAACCAGCATTTTACCGTTTTACAGGCGTGGATGGTATCTAAGCTTTAAGCGAAGCCAAGTTCAGCATTACAGTAGAGCGAGTGCAACCCGCGCGGATTTCTGATCGGTATGATTTGACGTGTTACACCCGCATGATCAACGCACACTAGCAACGGCCAGCTCTCAGAGCGACATAAAGAGCATGGTAAGATACACATTAAGATGCACACAAATTTAGTTAAACACCAAAGAGTACATGCCTGCCCCCTCCCCCACGCTGAATCCACCACTACCGATACGCGACGGTATTTCTCCGAGCTATCTTTGGCTACCAGAAGGGCAATGGCCAGATTTACTGACATTTTTGACCAGCCACTTTTCTGATGTTGAAGAAAGCACCTGGATAGCGCGCCTTGCCAAAAATGAAGTGGTAGATATTCACGGCAATGTGCTGCAAAAAAATAGCCCGGCCAAACGCGGCATGTGCATTTTTTACTATCGAGAAATTGACGACGAGACACCAATCCCGTTTGAAGCGCATATCCTGCATCAGGATGAGCACTTGCTGGTCGTCGATAAGCCGCATTTTTTACCAGTCATACCTGGCGGTCGTTTTTTACAAGAAACCCTGTTGGTGCGCCTCAAGAGACAAACTGGCCTGCAACACCTTAGCCCGATACACAGACTGGACCGCGAAACCGCTGGTGTTATGCTTTTTTCACACAATCCAGAAACGCGGGGTAAGTATCAATCGCTGTTTCAGCAACGCACTATCAGCAAAATCTATCACGCTTTAGCGCCAGCATTACCACCAGAGAACTTCCCACTAACCTATCGCAGCCGCATGGTGGACGGCGCCAGCTTCTTTATCATGCAAGAAACACCAGGTGAAGCAAATTCAGAGACGTTCATAGAAATCGCAAAGTGTCATGGCGATTTCAATTTATACCAATTAAGCCCCGTCACAGGCAAAAAGCACCAATTACGCTTACACATGTCCAGCTTAGGCGCACCGATCGTTAACGACAGTTTTTATCCCGTTGCCTTACCATGCAAAGGGGATGATTTTTCTGCACCTTTGCAGTTATTAGCTAAATCAATTACGTTTACTGACCCGATTAGTGGCGAAAGTCGCACATTTACCAGTCAGCGCGAGCTAGATGTCAGCCAACTCAGACGTTAATTACAGCACCGTATTCGATTAAGCGCCTGACAAATCTATTGACATCACCGCCCCTGCCAGCTATGATGTTGGTCTTCGGAGTGTGGCGCAGTCCGGTAGCGCACCTGGTTTGGGACCAGGGGGTCCAAGGTTCGAATCCTTGTACTCCGACCAGAATTAAAATCATTGCAATTTAAAAGCAATGAAAAGTTATAGTAGAAAACAATAACCGAGATAATTTTTTATAAAATTTTCAGGATATTGCAAAAAAGTTTTTCGGAGTGTGGCGCAGTCCGGTAGCGCACCTGGTTTGGGACCAGGGGGTCCAAGGTTCGAATCCTTGTACTCCGACCAAAATAAAAAGGATCGTTGATTTTTCAACGGTCCTTTTTTCATTTCCAAGCAAAAGAAATATCATGTAGGACTGGCGCAACCTGCACTGCAAGCTTCATGAAAGACACCTGTGAATGCCCTCACCCGCAAGCAAGCGAGTGAGTAAGTAAGTAAATAAGGGGTTCTAAAGAATTACTTCACCTATTTCTTAAACCGCGCCAACACCCGCAAATCATCGCCAACACGCGACACATCATGAAATATCAATTGCTTCGCCTGATCAACGTGCGTCAATTCCGCTAGCGCAAATAGTCCAGCGCCGCTACCAAGCAATTTGGGAGCAAGATAAATCAGCAGCTCGTCAACGCAATTCGCATCGATCAAAGCACCATTCAAAATCGCACCAGCCTCTACATGTACTTCATTCAATTGCCTGTGCCCTAACTCCAACATCAGCGCATACAAATCGACTCGCCCGCTACTATCCGCAATACATAAGACCTCAGCGCCGCGCTCCTCAATCTGTGCTCGCTTCGAAGCATCCTCTTTCGCACAGACGATCAGCACCTCGGCATCATCAAACAATGTAGCATTGGTACTGATACGCAAATGCGAGTCGAGCACAATTTTTTTGGGCTGACGTGGCGTTGCAATGCCGCGCACATTCAATGCCGGATTATCAGCAAGCACAGTACCAATACCCGTTAAAATGGCATCAGCACGCGCACGCCATACATGGCCATCTTGTCGCGCTGCTGAACTGGTAATCCATTGACTCTGTCCATTTGGCAAAGCAGTCTTACCATCCAGGCTCGCCGCCACTTTCATCCTTACCCAAGGCTTGCCAGTTTCCATGCGCTTAAAAAAACCAACGTTCATTTCTTTGGCTTTTAGTACCACATCCGTCCAGGCAAAATCGCTGGCTGATGCCACTTTAATTCCGGCAGCACGTAAGATAGCAAAACCTCGACCGGCAACTTGCGGATTTGCATCTTCTATAGCCGCAACTACCCTGGCAATCCCCGCATCCACCAAGGCATTTGCGCATGGCGGTGTGCGTCCATAATGACTGCACGGCTCCAGCGTGACATACGCAGTTGCGCCACGCACATCGTGCCCTTGAGCTGCCGCATCGCGCAAGGCTTGCACTTCTGCATGCGCTTGCCCGACTGCTTGCGTCCAACCGCGCCCTATCACCACATCATCTTTCACAATCACGCAACCAACCTTAGGATTGGGCGAAGTCTCTATGGTTGCGCGCGCAGCCATCTCCATTGCCATTTCCATAAAATGGCGGTCATTTGCCTTTGCTATTGTTGGCTGCGTCATACTCAGGTGTTTTGGATAGTGATCGTCGGGAACTTACTGCTCATGTCTTTGGCTTTTTCAGCGACGCGCACTGCGACTTTACGAGCAATGTCCTTGTAAATCGTCGCAATTGCGCCATCAGGATCCGCAATCACCGTAGGCTTACCAGCATCCGCTTGCTCACGAATAGCCATTGTCAATGGCAAGCGCCCTAAGAAATCAATGCCGTAATCCGCGCACATTTTTTCACCACCACCTTCACCAAAGATGGCTTCAGCATGACCGCAATTCGAGCAAATATGCGTGCTCATATTCTCAACAATACCAAGAATAGGAATGCTGACTTTTTCAAACATCTTCAAGCCTTTACGCGCATCCAGCAAAGCGATATCTTGTGGCGTCGTAACAATCACCGCACCTGTTACTGGTACCTTTTGCGACAAGGTCAATTGCACATCACCTGTACCTGGTGGCATATCAACGATCAGATAATCCAGATCGCGCCAATTAGTCTGTGTCAGCAACTGTTGCAAAGCTTGCGTCACAATAGGGCCGCGCCAGACCATAGGCTCATCCGGATCGATCATGAAACCAATAGAAGAAACTTGCAGGCCGTGGTTTTCCAAAGGCTCCATGGTTTTGCCATCAGTGGTTTCCGGACGACCAGAAATACCCATCAACATGGGCTGTGACGGACCATAAATATCTGCATCCAAAATACCCACAGCCGCACCTTCTGCCGCCAGCGCCAGTGCCAGATTGGCAGCCGTGGTGGACTTACCAACACCACCTTTACCAGAAGCAACCGCAATAATATTTTTGACGTTAGGCATCAACTTAACACCGCGCTGCACTTCATGCGCGACGATTTTTGAACTAACATGAACATCGATCTTTGCTACACCTGGCAGGCTTTGCAATGCAGCGATAACCAGATCGCGGATCAATGCAAATTGACTTCTCGCCGGATAGCCCAACTCAACATCAAGAGTGATATCCGCACCGGTAAGCTTGATATTTTTAGCCGATTTGCTCGTCACGAAGTCTTTGTTGGTATTCGGGTCAATGACCTGCGACAAGGCTTGTTTTACGTCTTCAACAGTGAGTGTCATTTATTTCTCCATTCAATGCCCGCAAGTCTAGCGCAAAACCGCAAAACCGATGCGATAGCCTTAAACTGATGAGTGAAATAACTACATCACTTACTGAAAAATAGCATTCCAAAGCAAGATTAAAGTTCAAAGAGCGAACCATGCAATGCCAATAAGAAGAACAACAACCGCAATGGCATTTGCAAATAGTTAGCATCCACACTCATCCCCAAATTATTGAAAATAAGCATTCACGGCTAGTTGTTAATATTCAATATTCAATATTCAATATTCAATAAAATTATTTAAATCAACACTATTGTCGTACAACATCGCCCAATTGACGTCTATATGTTTCGAAACATCGCGCTTTTTGATTGATTTTAGCGCAGATAAAAAAACAAACAAAAAACCCGAGATCTTATTGTCTCGGGTTTTTATTTAATGCAATCAACCTAAAATTATTAAGAGAACTTTAAATATGATTTTAACTGACGCCATTTTTCTGCATCCTCAGCAGACTTAGGTTGGTTCAGCGCTTCCGAGACAAAAGCTGCGACCAAAGCAAGGACCAAACCAAAAAATGCAGCGGCAATCGTAATCAATGCACGTTGTGGTTTAAACTTATGTTCTGGCTCTATAGCTTTGTCCAAAACTTGGATGATTGGAATGTCTTTTGCCTCATCCAAACGAGCAACCTCGTATTGCTTTGCCAGCATTTCATACAGCATTTGGTAATACTTGACGTCACGCAACAGCTGGATATTGCTTGCACCGGCTTCTGCAGGTTTGCCAGCATTCGCAACGGTTTCACTTGCCTGCATTGCTGATTCCGACTTTGACGCAGCGTTCGAAGCAGAACCCTTTTCCAACTTAGCTAACTCGTCTTGCATGCCCAACAGTTCCTGATTGGCGCGCTTGTACTCGTTGTTGCTTGGCGTAACAAAGGCTTGCATCGCCTTGAGTTGAATCTGCTTAGCGGAGATATTTGCTCGCAAACGCGCTACCGTTTCCAGAACAGCTTTACTTTGGGCATCAACACTCATCATCCCTTTGCTATCTATGCCGGAGGACAAGGCAGTTTCTGCGGCAATCATCTTATCTTTAGCCAATTCCAACTGCTTTTCAAAGAAAACACGACGTTGAGAAGCCTCTGTCAAAGCAAACTTACTCGTCAAAACTGTCAATTCTTCCACATAAGCGTTAGCAATTGCTGCTGCTACTTTTGGGTCTTTATCTTCAAAGTCAATTGAAATCAAGCCATCTTTACCTGCTGCAATTGTCGAGCTTCCATCTAATTGCTTACGTGTTGATTCCATAAACTTTTGCTCATATCTCTTTTGAAGATCAAAGCGCTGTATCAGCTTATCTGTTAGTGCACGACTTTTTAATAGTGCAATGTAGAGGTCATTAGGGCTCTTGATCCCCAACGCAGCACCGGCGCCACCAGCCAAGCCCCCCAACTGACTCAGCATTGCTGAAGCTGTTGACTGACTTTGTTGAGGAGGCAAAATCTTCGTATTAGCTTTGTACACATTTGGTAGAACAAGGCTGATTGCCAAACCCGCAATTCCAAACGCTAATGGATAAACAAAAATCTTTTTCTTGTGCTTTGCCAGAGTCAAAAAGATGTCCATCAAACTAATGCCATCTTCATCTTCATGAATTTGAGCTTGTTGCTCTTGATTGATCGCTGTCATGCTTATTGTCTCAAACTCTTAATTGCTGCTGCACTGATACCAAATCCGGAAAGAATTTGCGCCCAATCTTTCAAACCATTCGTGAAGGTTTTATAAGCGGATTCTTTATTTAAACGCTCTGGCACAACGATACTATCGCCAGGCATCAATTCTGAAGATTTCACGCTAGAAAACCAACCGCGGCCGGTGGCTGACAGTACAGTACCATTGGCACGTAACACAAAAATATTATCCATGTCTGCTTCTGACGTAGGACCAGCATCTTCCAGATATTTATCCACCGTACCGCCTCTGCGCCAGATCATAGAAGATTCTTGATTAACCGCACCAAACACATGAACAAAATCAGGACGACTTGGGATAACCAACTGATCGCCGTTTTCTAATTTCAGCGTTGGTAATTTATCAAAGCTCTCGTCATTGGCTGCGAGGCCAAACGAAATACGTCCGGTGGCTTTCAGTTCATGCATTTTAGCGATCGCTTGCGCACTGGACTTTTGCGCTGCTTTTAATTTAGCGGTGATGGTTGCTGCATCCTGACCACCAGAATCATTGGCTGCCGCCTTAGCATTCTCAGAGCGCATTTGAGATTCCAAACGGCGAATTGCTTTTTCTAAGTTAGCTTGCTGTTCTTTACGCACTTGCTCACGATAGAACTCAGTACCGAACAAGTAAGCGTTCGAAGTAGTACCACCTGCTTTGGCAATCAAAGAAGGCAATGTTTCGCCTGGTGACATCTGGTACACTCCTGGCACATTAACCTCGCCCTCTACACGCACAAACACTTTACGCTTAGCTAAAGGTACCTGAATATCATCTTGAGAGAAAATCGTGACAGTATCGCCAGGCTGCAAAGCAATATTTTCCGGGCTATTTACGTCAGCCATTGCTTTTCCAAGATTAAACGATACCAAGCTTACGTTAAGAGTATCGCGATCAACGCGCTCGACCGACGCGTATTCCCAATTGACTTCATCGACGGCACTGCCAATCTTAGAAGCAATGGAATTGGCGTTTTGTTTTTTAATTTTATCGCCGTACAGATTATCATCAGCAGAAATATTCAACCCGTCTTTAGGGATATCTCTGCCTTCAGTGTTATCCGCTGGATCTTTGTAATCTTTAAGATCTCTACCTTCCAAATTTTGACGAGTGATCGATGACCTGGTGACCAACATATCACGGCTTGGAATCAAATCACGTACATGCATACCGGGTGTAAATGGCACACGTAGCTGTTGACTTACGTTACCACGCAAGGTTACTGCATTAGAAAACTCAGGCGTAATGGACGATACCGTCAACATATCGCCATCTTTTAGAGTCTTGCTCAATCCAACCTTGTTCAAGTTAAATTCTTCAACGCTACGCGGTTGTGATTTACTTGGATCAATGCGCTCTAAAAATGCACGGCGCGGATCAGCAACAACAGGCAAACCACCTGCAATTTCCAGAATACTGCCAAGGGACTCGTTTGCTGATTTCAATTCATAAATCGCAGGTGTATTAACTTTGCCTACCAACGCAATATGGCCAGCAGCAGCGGGTATAAAGATCGTATCGCCATCTTGCAGCTTAACGTCATGGCTCTTATCACCTTTGGCGATGAACGCATACATATCCAAGCTACCAACCATTTTGCCATCGCGCTTGACCTGAACATTACGCATAGAGCCATTAGGGTTTGGCCCACCACTAGCAAGTAAAGCAGTCACCAAAGTAGAAAAACCAGAAACCGTATATGAACCTGGCTTTTTAGCCTGACCAACAACGTAGACAGTAATTGCACGCAAACGACCAAAGGTCACACTCACCGCGACGTCGCGATACAGCTTGCCAATAGAGGACTTGATGACGGCATCAGCTTCACCAGCCTTGACGCCCGCGAGCGCAACCGAGCCAATAGTCGGGATATTAATAACACCATTGCGATCCACCGTCGCCTTGTAATCAATATCTACGCTACCCCATGCCCTGATCATGACCTCATCACCGGC
The DNA here is from genome assembly GCF_049340505.1 of Undibacterium sp. Dicai25W. Taxonomy (NCBI): domain Bacteria; kingdom Pseudomonadati; phylum Pseudomonadota; class Betaproteobacteria; order Burkholderiales; family Oxalobacteraceae; genus Undibacterium; species Undibacterium sp. Dicai25W. The sequence continues at coordinate 9,804 of NZ_JBMPOQ010000023.1, forward strand.
CCCCAAGACATAATCGGATGGCAGAGGTGTATTTTGTAAAGGAGCAAAACTAGATGGTGTGTTAGAGAAAAAGTCAGAACCGAATTGCGTTAACTTCTTACCGGTTGCGTACTGAATAAAGCTTTGAAATTCACTCTTTTCAGGCTTTTGGTTGGCATAATTTTTACCATATTGGCCGTTATCTCTCATATTAGATTGAGGATTTAAGCCATTTCCATTCGCACCATCAACACCATTGTTATTGTAATTCTGGTTTTGGTATTGATTTTGGTTTTGGTATTGATTTTGGTTTTGGTATTGGTTTTGGTTTTGGTATTGGTTTTGACCTTGATTAGTAATACGAGGCGTTCTGACCATCTCTGGCGTATTGGCAGAAAAATCGCCAGAATTCTTCGCGTCTTGATTTGTGCTATCAATTTGTTGCGCAAAAATACTGGTCGCAGCAAAGATAGCGAAAATAGGGAGCGTACTCTTCATTGTTCGATGCATAGGTAAGTACTTTTAAAGAGAGTAAAAATAAAAAAATCAGCTGTAGGACTGGTACGACAAAATAAAGGCACCGAACCTTGTCGGTGCCTACACATGCCCATTCAGTTAAACCATCATATTTCTGATGTCAAACGTTCTTTTTCGACAGCGCACTCTTTGCTATCACCAACGGTCATCCAGCGCTTAATTTTAAAATGCACAATCATGGCATAAAATGTGCAGTAGCACAAAATAAACACAGCCATAAAAAATAAAATCATTGCCGTGTTGGACCAGTACAATGCAGCGGGAATAATGGAAAACGCTGCCAACCCCCAAAGATAAGGCGCAGTCAACGAGTTACGTCTGATCATATGCTCTGCTTTTTTAGAACCTATCATGTGACGCACCATTCGCTTATACACCAGAGAGTGCAGATGAATTGCGTCTGGCAAACCAGCAGGCAATCCGCGAATGACCTTACGGCGATAAATAGAAAAAATGGTTTCCCATACCGGATAAATAACCAACAATAGTGGAAACATTGGCGACACACTTGGGTTGCGATAAACCAGCATTACGCAGATTTCTGCAACCATAAAACCCCAAAGATACGCACCACCATCACCAGCGAAGATGGTTCCTTTAGGGTAGTTCCAAAACAGAAAACCTATTGTTGCACCAAGCAAAGCAATGCACTGCCCTAACAAGAATATGTCATTAACCTGGTAACTCACATAGGCAAGAGCAGACAAAATCATTACAACGACAACACCAGCAAGGCCATTAAAACCATCAATGATGTTCATAGCATGCGTAATACCACCCACGCCCAGCATCACCAAGAGTGCATTAAAAACGATATAGTTGGCTAATAAGTGATCCAGCAAAGGCGAACCCAAGCGCACCAACTTAGCATCGAGTAACCACATCCCAATTAAAGCAGAAACAAAGGCAGCGATTAAGCGCTTGAATGGACTGACTTTTTTTGTCAAGTCTTCGGTGATACCAGCGATCCACACAGGCAAAATCGCGCCAATCAAAGGCAGACTGTTAATGTGCCACTCACCAAAATACAAAATTTCCATACCGAGCAGAAGGCCGACGAAAATAGGAACGCCGCCAATACGCGGCGTCGCGCCGTGGTGCATTTTTTGGGGACCAGAACCAACATGATCTGTCGTTAAATGTTGATGGGCATGCTTAAATAAAATAAGTGCAAAACAGCCAACCCATGAAACAAAAAATGCACCAAATAATATTTTGATCAAAACAAACCTCGTAAATTAAAAACAACATTGCACTTCTCAATACACCCACTGCCAGAGCCAGAGCTATATTCCATTATACACTCTGAAAAATTACCTAAATATGAAAAATGCATCATTAATAATAAAATGTCTATTTTCAAATAAATTGCAATGGGATGCGCAACAGTTTAATAAAAGTTCTCGAAAAAAGTCAGCTGAAAATATTACCTTTATAATATTATGCCCACCCATTGAAAACCCTCACGAATTTAAATTTCTTTCAATCCAACTTTTACTCGAATGCAAAATCTAAACCAAAGAGAATATTCTCTTTTTAAAGCATTCTTCCTCGTATCATCAAACCCACAAATGAGCTTTGCATCTACGCATAAATAGCCTTGCCATTCCGTTACGGGACCACAAAGAACTAAGCCTACACACATCTGTGGAGACTCATAAAAAGCAAAATCGCCCGACACCACTAAATGACGTCAAGCGATTCAAACGCATTTAATTTCAAATGCCTTTATTCGTGAGAGAGTGCTTTGATAATTTGCTGAACGGAACTTTTCACTGAAAATTCTCGGTCAAAAAGATTAATACAACGGCTCGATAAACTTAAGTCTGAATGAATTTGCTCAAGCAAGGTATTAGCCAACTCAAGCAAATCATTGACTTGATTACTCTCACAGACCTGGCCAACCTTTTCATTGAGAATAAGTGTAGACAGATCATTCCCCGCATTGACGTTCGCCAAAACAGGAAGCCCGCTCTGCATATAAGTCAAAAATTTACCTGGAATATTATGTGATTTATGTCTAGGATCCAGTGCTACAAGACCAACACTGCATTGCGCATATAAATCCGGAATCTGATCGGGGTCGATTTCGTCAAAAAACAATACGTTTGAAAGGCTTCGTTCTTGGACATAGGTTTTCAATCGTTGTACTTCACTGCCCCTGCCAACAAGCACAAAACCCACATCTGACCGGACAAGCATTTTCTCTGCCAGTTGCAGAACGATATCCATCCCCTGCGCTACGCCCATGTTTCCAGCATAGACAAACACCTTACGTCCAGCAAGAGATGTTTCATCGAGACGAATAGCACATTTATCTACAGCTGGCTTGCCTAGCCAATTCTGTAACACCTCGAGTTTGCCATCACTCTTTTTCAACCAATTATCGAAATAGGAACAGTTGCCGGGCGTCTGTACACCAATGACATCCGCCACTGAGTATTGGTACTGCGCGATCGCATTGAAAAATTGATAGGGCAAACCACGTCCCATCAGGCCCATGTCTACAGCCCATTCTGGAAAAATATCCCGAATGATAAGGTAGCCTTTACAGCCGCTTCTTTTTTTCAAACTGTTCGCAAGAGGCCCATGAAAGATAGATGGGGCATACCAGACTACCCCATCCCATTTTCGAGCACAAAGAGGACTCTTGCTAAGATTTCTGCGCATCGCATACGGCATGAGAAACTCCCCAATGGTACGACTGACATAATTAATGTCTTTCGTTTTGGGGGCTTTCAAACGCACTACCTGAACTCCATCAATTCTCTCGATTACCCAAGAATCACCGATATCGGCAGCCGGCAACAATACGGTAAGCTCATGTCCTTGACGCACAAACTCTCTTGACAGATCTCGGAGTTGTACAGCTCCGGAGTTTCGCAATGGAGGAAAAGTATCTGCAATTAAGGCAATGCGCATAAATCCTCTACCTATTAATACTGTTTCCAGACAACCCGTTTTACGTAGTCTGTATAGCTGTGGATGATACGAACAACCTTATCGCTCACATTTGGCATGCTATAGTCAGCCACCAAACGCAAAGTACGCTCCTTACCCTGAGCCTGAGTTTGCAAAATTGCTAAACCCTGTCGAACTCGCTCAAGCTCCAATCCAACCATCATTACAGCAGCTTCTTCCATTCCCTCTGGACGCTCGTGCGCTTCTCTCAGATTCAACGCAGGGAAATTTAAAATTGAAGACTCTTCATTGATGGTGCCACTATCAGACAATACGGCCTTAGCATGCATTTGCAAGTTCACATAGTCATGGAAACCAAGCGGCTTCAAGAGGCGGACATTAGGATGGAACGTCGATCCTGTCGCATCCACTCGTTTTTGAGTACGCGGATGCGTGGACACTACGACGGGAAGCTTATAATCTTCAGCGACGCCATTAAGTACTTGCACCAGTTTAGAAAAACTCCGGTCTGACTCAATGTTTTCTTCACGATGAGCACTCACAACAAAATACTGAGCCTCTGTCAATCCTAAGCGCATCAACGCATCAGACGCCTGAATCTGTGGCATGTAATGATTTAACACCTCATACATCGGGCTACCTGTCTTAATGACTTGATCTGGTGGCAGACCTTCGCGCAGCAGGTAATCGCGTGCAATTGTGCTGTAGGTCAGATTGATGTCCGATGTGTGATCTACAATACGACGATTAGTCTCCTCAGGGACACGCAAATCAAAACAACGATTTCCAGCTTCCATATGGAAGATAGGAATCTTACGTCGTTTTGCCGGGATCACGGAAAGGCAACTATTGGTGTCGCCAAGCACGAGCATGGCATCTGGTTTGACTTCGACCAATACATGATCTACCGCAGTAATTAAGTTACCTATCGTATTTGCTGCCCCGGTACTTCCCTCTGCGCTATTCAGAAAGTAATCAGGTTTGCGAACTGAAAGATCATCGAAAAAAACCTGATTTAATTCGTAATCATAGTTCTGCCCTGTGTGCACCAAGATATGATCGCAATGCTGATCCAGCGCAGCTAACACACGTGAAAGGCGAATAATTTCTGGTCGTGTACCCACGACCGACATGACTTTAAGTTTTTTCATCATCAAACTTTGCTAGCGATCGTGTCAGGATTGGCACGATCAAAAATTTCATTTGCCCAGAGCATGACCACCATTTCATCATCGCCCACGTTGGTAATGTCGTGCGTCCAACCGGGTACCGTCTCCACGACCTGAGGTTTAGTTCCTTCAGTTTCCACATGATACACCTCGTCGGTCAACATATGCCTGAAGCCAAACCTAGCCTTGCCCTTGATGACCAAAAATTTTTCTGTCTTGGTATGGTGATAATGCCCTCCTCGGGTAATGCCCGGATGCGCAGTAAAAAAGGAAAACTGCCCCGCATCCGGTGTCTTGAGCATTTCGACAAACACGCCGCGTGCGTCGCCATAGGTCGGCACATCATAGGCAAACTTGTCCTTGGGCAGATAGCTTACATATGTAGCATACAACGCTCGCGTCAGACCAGTGCCCACACGCTCGGATATCAGCGTGCTCCTGCAGTTTTTAAAGGCATCAATCTGCTCGGACAGCTCGCCCAAGGTGATGCTGTATTCAGGCACGACTTCCGGGCGCACCACACCCGTCCAGGGTAACGCTAGCAAAGTCCAGAAGGCATTGATCACATCATCGACATAAACCAAACGGATACATGCGTTGACATCGTTGATCTGCACCGGCAGATCATTTGCCTTGTTGTGGCAAAAAGTCGCCACTACAGAATTGTAGTTGGGCTTGCACCATTTGCCAAAAACGCCAGGCAAACGATAGATCGCCACCGGGTTGCCGTGATCTGCAGCTAACTGTTCTACGGCCTGCTCCGCACCCAGCTTGCTGCGGCCATAGAGATTGTCCTGCGCGGCCTGAGCTGACGAAGCGAGCAGCAATGGAGTCGAACGTCCCGCAGCACGCAGACCCTCGCAAATTTGCCGCGTCAAGCCTGCATTGACTGTTTCAAACGCGTCGGGTGATGCTGGGCGGTTTTCACCGGCCAAATGAATAATGGCATCGGCCTGCGCCAGAGCCGCCTGTAACACGGCATCGGTATCTCCGCGTGCAAAAGTCAGCACCTCTGTACCGGCCTGTTCGCGCAAGCGTAACACCAGATTTTTGCCAATGAAACCATTGGCACCTGTAACCAATACTTTCAAGGTTTATTCCTCCAGCTCGACGTGTTCACCACGTACAATCGCTTGCATGAAACGAAGCTTCAACAGCAGAGCCTGCATACCAGCCACATCCAGGCGTGTCGTGTTGTGCGAGTTGTAATCGGTAGCTTCAGAGATCCGGACTTCACCCTGCTCGACAAATTTGCCGTAGTTCAGATCGCGCAAATCCGGCGGCACGCGATAATAGCCGCCCAAGTCTTCAGCGGCCGCCATTTCTTCCCGGCTAAGTAAAGCCTCGTAAAGCTTTTCGCCATGACGGGTGCCGATCACGCGCACAGTGTGCTCTGGTTTCCCCAACAGGTCAGTCAGCGCCTGGGTCAATACCTCGATTGTGGCCGCTGGAGCCTTCTGCACGAAAATCTCCCCAGGCTGGCCATGCTCAAAGGCATACAGCACCAGATCCACAGCATCGTCCAGCGTCATCATGAAGCGCGTCATGCTCGGATCGGTGATGGTGATAGGCTGGCCCGATCGAATCTGGTCTACAAACAACGGGATCACCGAGCCGCGCGAAGCCATCACATTGCCATAACGCGTCACGTTGATCACGGTGCTGCTGCTCGAACGGGACTTGGCGACAGCCACCTTTTCCATCATCGCTTTGCTGATACCCATTGCGTTGATGGGGTACACGGCCTTATCCGTGCTCAAGCACACCACGCGCTTGACGCCGCATTGGATAGCGGCCTCCAGCACATTCTCCGTGCCCATCACATTGGTCTTGACTGCTTCAAGCGGGTGGAATTCGCAGGATGGCACCTGCTTCAGCGCTGCCGCGTGGTAGATGTAGTCCACTCCCCGCACCGCATTCATTACTGACTGCGGATCGCGCACATCGCCAATGTAGAATTTCAGCTTGGGGCTGTTGTACTTTTTGCGCATGTCATCCTGCTTCTTTTCATCGCGGCTCAGGATGCGAATTTCACGCAAATCAGAATTCAGGAAACGGCGCAGAACGGCATTGCCAAACGAGCCGGTCCCGCCAGTGATCAATAACACCTTGTCTTGGAATACGTTCATTATTTATCTCTTTAGTGCTTCGTGACAGAGCAGTTTCTTTTGCTCGGGCGTGGGGTAGTTAATCAATACCGCACGATATTTACCTTTGAAAACGAACAGGCTGCCTGCGGCAGCTCCTACAACACCCAATTTGGAGACCAGTTCGCCTAAATGATCGAGTGATCCGGCGCCTCCCAAAAAGGTCACAGGCACCTTCAAGGCCTGCTTGAATTGCGCGGCCAGCTCCAGGTCATAGCCTTGCATCTGACCATCCCGATCGACCGAATTAACCACAATCTCGCCAGCACCGGCGTCTTGCAACTGCTTGGCCAACGCGATTGGATCCAGTTTGTGGCTTACCTTGCCGTTATGGGTGCACACTTCATACCCTTTGGCGAACAATCCGGTACGCTTGCGCACATCCACCACCGCGACTACTGACTGTCGTCCCACTGCTGCTGCCATTTCCGTCAGTAGCGCGGGATTGGCGATGGCAGCAGCGCTCACCGCCACCTTCTCAACACCCATGTCAATGATGCGAGCCGCCTGCGCTGCAGTGGTCACGCCGCCACCATAACAAAGTGGCATGCGGCATTCCGCAGCCAGCTTGGCGATCAAGGCAAAGTCGGGCTCCACTTTGTTGACTGTGGCATCAATGTCGAGCACCATCAACTCATCGGATTCTTTCTCGTTAAAAATCCTGACAGCATTGATGGGATCACCCACATATTTTGGGTCCTTGAAGCCCTGGGTCTTAACCAAGCCCCCTTGGTGTACCAGCAAACAAGGAATAATTCTAGGACGCAACATCTTGTTATAGCTCCACAAAATTTTTCAAGAGTTGTTCACCCCAATGATGGCTTTTTTCAGGGTGGCACTGCACACCATGAATATGCCCGCGTGACACAACCGCATCAAAGTCCAGACCGTAGCTGGCAGTGGCCGCCACGTCCTGCTTGTCTTCTGCGTCAAAATAGTAAGAGTGCAGGAAATAGAATTGTGGGTTCTCTTCAAACCCCTTTGAGAACAGCTTGTTATGTGCACTCGGCTGCAGTTCGTTCCAGCCCATGTGCGGCATCGGCAAGTTGGCACTTTGGGGCTGGTTTGCAAAAGCGCGCACCCGCCCTGGCACCCAATTCAAACCAGGCAAGTCACCCTCGTCAGAACCTTGTGCCAACATCTGCATACCCACACAAATGCCGACCACCGGCACTTGCGCCCCCAGAACCAACTCTTCGAGCTTGGGACGCATGCCCGAATTGTTGAGCCGCTCCATGGCATGATCAAAATGTCCCACTCCGGGCAACACCAGGCGCACGGCATCGGACAAGCTGTCCGGGGTGTCAGCCCGCCGGGCATCGATACCAACACGCTTGAACAGATTCAGGAAAGCCTGAATGTTGCCCACGCCGTAATCAACGATGCAAATCATCGGAAATACCTCTTTTCCAATCCCAGCTTGCGCATGACATTCGCACCCATTCCAATCAAATCGCGCTTATTTTTGTAATCGCGGAAAGTCTTTTTAGGCATCTCAAACAATTGCTGCAACTCGTCCACCGTCAAGCCCAACTTGTGAGCCACATACTCGAACTCTTGCTTAAGGAAATGCTCGTCCATTTCCGGGCGGGAAATACGATCTATCGCCTCTTCACGCGTCATTTGTCCCGTCATAATCAGACTGGAGAAATGAGCGCGCCGCTTTTCATAACCAAAGCGCCGTGGCAACCAATAATCCTCGTAAAAGCGAGTGAAGCGCGACTCATGATGCTTGTGTTGGAAACGCTGCCACCCGAAACGTTTTTCCAGCTCATCCTCAGCATCCTTCTTAACGTAAGGTACCAGGTTCAGCGGGTGATACACTTTCATTCCCAACACTTTCTGGTACCACAGCTTGTAGACCAGGATGTCCACCAGCGGGAATTCATCATTCGGTTTGCCGTCGCCGCCCTGCTTCCAGATATCGCCAAACAAGGTCTTGTCGATCCCCAGGTAACCTCCCCATTCTTCTGGCTCACGGCAGCATTCGGTCGAGAAATTGGAGCCAGTGATGATGTGTTTGATCTTGTACTTGCGTGCAAACCTATACAATCCAGAAAAGAAAGCAGCGTCCTGCACCAGATCCTGGTCAGGAATGCCTGCGCGCATGAATGCTACCTGCATCCGTTTTACAGACTCCCAGTTCACCACGTCGGTGTAGAGATCCAGACCCAGGCCATCGACCAACTTCTCGATATTACCAACTGCCTGGTCGGTATTCCATCCTGCATCCACATGGAACAACAACGGACGCAGATCCATTTTTTCTTTGGCTACATAAGCGACGTATGAACTATCAAGTCCGCCACTGAGACCAATGATGCAGTCGAAGTCCTTGCCTTGACCAGCCTGACGGATCGCATCTGCCATTTGTTCCAGTTGGCGTCCGCCGGTTACACCTGTATCCCAATTTGGCTTGATCATGCCATCATAGTTATTACAGTAGTCGCAACATCCTTGATCGTCGAAACCGATATTAGGATCGGTCGTATCCATGATGCAGCGACTGCATATTTGGTATTGACGGTCAGTTATTTTCGCTAAGCCCATATCAGAGAATCCCGATGAATTTTTTATTAAATGGAACGGCAAACGCGCTTATAAATATCATGTAAGCGAGAAGCATTGCGCGTTGGCTCAAAGTTATCGATTGCAAGCTTTTGGGCTTGACTTCCCATGCGCTTGACTTCCTCCCGATCGGTCTCGAAGTGCTTGATTGCTATAGACAACGCCACGGGATCTCGGGCGGGAATGGCTAGGCCGGTCTCGTTATGAATCAAAGTATCGGCCAACGGTTTGCTGACACAAACGATACTCGGAACTGCCGAGAAAGCGGCTTCGAAGACCGGGCGACCAGGTGCATCAAAGTGGGACGGGAAAGTGATGACATCCAAACGTTCATAGACGCATTGGATATCGCCTGTCGCGCCAAGCAGGTGGAAAGAGTTCTCCAACCCGTATTGTTTGATGCGTCGTTCCAGCTCCTCCACAACATCCTGTACAAGGCCAGCTTTGCTAAGCACCCAACCTTTAAGTCCTTTGTCAACGCGAGTGTGACCGCCGACAATAACAAACTCAACGTCGGCACCCTGCTCCTTTAGTAGCTTCGCGGCCTCGACGAGTTCAAGTATTCCCTTCGAAACCTGGACATTGCCGACGAAACCGACCTTCAGGGAGCCATGCCGAAGCTTTTCCAGCTTGGTCAACATGACTGGATCTGGATTGGGTGCCCTTTTCGGTGTAAAAGAGTTTTGGATAACATCGACTTCCAATTCTGCCGGCATCGTGGCCCGTGTCGTCTCATTGATCGCGATCACAGCACTGGCCGAACTCTTAAGCTTTCCATAAATCCAACGTGAACGCCAGGACTGCAAATTTGCCCATTGCGGAGAACGAACATGAACCACCATGGGAACCTTGAACAGTCGCTTGGCAAACAAGCCAGGAATAATTTCCGTTACCTCATTAACGTGGATGAGGTCGATCTTCCCTTGCCATTTCCGATGCGCCTTTCGAATTGCGAACAACGTGTATGGCAGGTGAAAAAGCTCCCTTAGTAAGACCAGCCATCGTACTCCGCGGTAATGGCTGTAATGCGTATTGTCGAAGCGAGTCAAGCCACGCGTAGCGATCAGTTCCTCCGCTACCTGACCATAAAAATCGAGCGCAGTTCCGTTCGCCACCACGAAATACGGCTTTACCCCATCGTTTCTCAATGCACGCACAGCCTCGAATAAGCTGCGTGAGGCCCCGCCAAAGGGACCAACACCGTCGATATACAAAACCCTCATATCAGTCCACGCTCTTCATTCGTTCAATTTTGACACCAGGATGATATTGCAGAATATCCGTGTGACCAGGGGTACGCACCAACGTGGAGTCTTCAAGTACATAAGTATCCCCGGTGTGTGGGCATTTCCACTCTCCTTCGCCAGTCAATGGCAAAGGAATTTTCTCGCCGTAAGCGCTTGCCCATCCGATTTGACGTGCAGGGGAACCGAGCATCATAGCCCAATCCTTGCAATCTTTCGTGAGAGTGGAGCCCGCCGCCAGGAACGCCCCCATACCAATCGTCACGCCCGGCACGACTGTGGAATTAGCGCCTAGCGTCACCCCAGTCTTCACAATCGTCTTAACGAAGCTCTCGCGCCGATTGACCGCTGCACGTGGAAAGGAAATGTGCGTGAACACCATGAATGGCGCGCAGAAGACGAAGTCGCCCAATTCGACATGGGAAAATACTGAAACTGAGTTACCCAGTCTGCATCCGTTACCAACTACGGCATTATTACCGACATAGACGTTTTGTCCGAGATTGCAGTTTTCGCCCACAACTGCATGAGATTCCACATGGGAAAAGTGCCAAACAGACGTAAAGTCACCAAGCCGTGCACCAGCATCTACGACAGCTGAAGGATGAATGTAGATTTTAGACATTATAGAGACAGATTATATTGATAATAGATTTTGTCAGGCTAGAGAGTTTTCCGCTAGTTCCATATGAAAATCACCTAGATCGGCGCCGAGTTTGCAACTCCGCCAGATTGGTAGGAGCTCCTAGTAATTCAAGCACGCCAAGAACGAAAACAAAGTAAAGATACCTAGGCGCAAAAATCGGCGTAACGCAAAAAAACACCAGAAATATCACGGCTACAAAAAGCAAGTCAGAGTTGATGGATATTTTTCTTTTTAAAAAAAGTATCAAAAAAATTATAAACGTTACTGCGCAATGCCCTGCTACAAATAAATCGTTATACAGTTCGACAGGGTTTAATATTTTATCAACTTTAAACCCCATACCAAACAATAAGTGAAAGGCTTTGAGCGGGAATATCAAAAAATAAAAACCACTATTCTGCATTTCTAAAACACGCTCAAATAACCCACTACCGCCGTCCTCATAATTTTCATTCGATAACTGTACGTACAACAATATGGGCTCAATGATGGGTTGGACTGCAAGATACACTACTGAAATCACAACTAGCATCGCAAGTAGCAACTTTACTCTGCTTGAAATCATGTGACGCCACCTGATAATTAGCATCAACACCATGTAAAAAATCCCCAGTTGCCATCGCACCAACAAGCAAAAGCAAAATGCAATTAAAGCTAAAAAAAGGGACTTCCTCAAATACGCGTTCAAAGCCAAGGCCAAAAACGGGAACAGAAAAATTTCCTTGTTTACTGCAAGGAGGCTCGATACTGTTAGCGGACTAAGCATTAAAAATATTCCGAGGTGTAATGAATTGAGCTTTAACTTCCTCGCAATCTCGATAACTGACACGGCAAAGACGCACACATTGAAAAGTAATATTAAATAGTTATTCCCTTGAAAAACATTTAATACCAGCAGTGGCCCTAGATAATTTCCATCCACCCTAATTATCGCCCCGTTATCATCCTCGCCGCGGAAGGTCTTAATATAAGTGTTTGAATCTGCAAAGAACTGGAGTGGCGGAAACGTCTCCTCCAGCTGAACATTTCCAACCATATATAAAAAAACTAAACCTAGTATGCAAAACGCAAGCAATAGCACAGCCAATGAAAAATTGCTTTTTTTTATTTTTAAAAAAATATCAAATTTATCCATCAGGAAAGCCCTTGATTGATAAGAAAATTATTAAAATTCTTCTTCCAATTTGCGACCCAGATATGTTCCACATCAAATCTTTCTTCGCGGATTCCGACATTCAAATGCGTTAATTTCTGCAACAGTGTATCAACTGAATCAAATGTCTCAAAGGGATGGCTTGGGTATCCGAAGCGGGATTTTGGTGTATCCCAGATCAATATTCTCTCCACAATCCCAACAGCTTCGAACAGACCGGTAGATACCTCGCTCACCACGGTATGGGCAGTCTTGAGTGACTGATAAATGTCAGCATTAGTATCAATCTGGAATCCAGCACTCTCTGTCTTACTCATCTGCAATGCGCGAGTTCTCTCAAGCGGGTGCGGACGGAGCACAACCCTCAGGTTCATCGCCTCGGCGTGGCTTCGCAAGCTGCGTGCCAAATCGAGGTACAAATTGAATTCAATTCCATCACTCAAAATCAACAAATCAGTCTGAGCTTCTTTTTGAACCCCAAGCCCATCAATTCGTGCACTTCGATGTGGGTTGCCGACTGCCCACTTTTGGACAGGTGCATTGATTTGATCATTCCACCACTTGCCATAACCCAAAAAATGATCCGGGAGAGTACGTTTGTAGATGGCACTATTTTGAATAGTAGGTGCGAAATTATATGCATCATGGCCTGAAGAAACGGCGCCATGCTGGTACTCCGCAGTACAAATACCCAAAGACTTAGCTGCTGCAATCAGACTTGCGGCCGGACCATAACATCCTGCCCCCACCATCAACAGTTGCGGAAGAACGCGTTCCAACAACCTAGCATAGGCGCCATACTGCCACGGCATAGATGCAGCCTTACGTGCGAGCGTGCTGATCAATGCCTTTCGGCGCTCTGCATCCAGCTCCCAACCCATATGCATTTGTGCACGATCACTGATCAGTTGTACCAGCTCTTTCGCTTGCTTGTAATGAGCGGCCTGGACACACATTTTCCCGCGAACAGCATTCATAGCCTGCCATGGCGCATGCATGACCATGCGGCCGTGATGTCGTGGAAATGGCCAACGCCATTCGAAATGATCAGCCAGCACCAGTGTGTCCGCCGGTCTAGCCGCTACGAAATGGTCAGTCAGGCGATTGAACCACTTTCCATCTACCATTTGATCAGCAACACCTTCGGCCGTAATACAGATGTTAGCGCGTCCGCCTTCGCTAGCCAACTGTCGTGAATTGTGGAGAAGCGAACGCAGCATAGTGCTCGCAGAGCGTGTCAACGACTTCGGAGCGTTCGAGGTGCCAGTTAGACGTACGCCGTAAAGTAAGTCAGACATCATCATCCGAAACACCATTACTCGAATTTGCGGCCAAAGTGGCAAACCAGTTGCACTACAACAAAACTCCAATAATGCCGAGTCATCCTCAATAACCAAAAGGTCGTTCAGGGCGAGGCTCTGTACAGAGTGCATAGTCATGAGTTCTCTCGCTTAACGCGAATGAGGTGCGCCGGAACTCCCCCCCAAATTTCTGATGAAGGTACTGATCTCGTGACTACAGAGTTAGCACCGATAACTGCATTTTCACCAACTGTCACTCCTGGACCAATGTAGGTGTTGGCACCAATCCAAACGCCATCGCCTATCAACACTGAGCCGACCAAACTTGGGCCCGGACCTTTCCTGAAATCCGCATCCGCTTGTACTGTGGAAGTGTAGACCCGTACATTATGCGAGATACTGCATTTCGCACCGATGCGAATGGTCTCACCAGAAGTCGCCTGCAAGCTGCAAAGCTCGCCAACATAACTCCCCTCTCCCAGTTCAATACGGCCAGAGCCATAGAATTGGATTCCTGCACCATTGAACCGGAAGCTCGGCGCAATGCAGTACTGCTGCCGATAGCCTCGATACACGGTGCTCCAGAAGAACATTCGTAGACGCAATAGTAAATTGGATAGTAATCGCCACATCATCGTGCTCTCCAAGAGCGGGCCAAAACACGCAGTGCAAGAACCGGACGTTGCCAAGGCATAGGCTTAACGCGCACTGACAATAGCCACACTGCTAATAGAAGCGTGGCCTGACTTGCGCAATAAGACAATGCAGCGCCCAGCACTCCATAGTTCGCAACAGCCCAAGGCGCCAAAACCGCCGTGATACCACATGCAGTTAGTGTCGCCACACTGATCCATTCCGTTTTACTGGTGAAGAAAAAGAGGCCAGCCACATTCAAGTATGCGCCAGTTAGCGCTCCACCAAGTAAGAACCAGATCGTAAGGTCAATCGCAGCCAAATACTTCGCACCCAACAAAACCCCGCCGCCGACCAACAACATGGCCCAGAGCGCGAGTGCCATCAGCAACCAAGCGGGTACACTCAAATAGCTCAAGGCCACTACTCTCAGACGATCACGCGCAGTGTTACGAGCCAGCATGCGATACATCTGAGGGGTAAACGCCTTGGTTACTGCGTCAGCGAGTACGTTGATTACTAGCCCAAGTTGCGACGCTGCGCCATACACTCCGAGCGTTTCGGTGCCAAGTTGCGCCGATACCGCGAAGCGGTCGAGGCTACCCAGCAAAGCTCCTGCCATCGCATGTGGTATCAGCGGCACACCGAATCGCAACAAGGCTGCTGCCGAAACGTAACTAGGCTTGCTGCTCCCGACAAGACGGGACAGCGACAGGACGCTGAAACCTGCTATAGCAAGTCCTGCAACCACGGCGCCACCGATCCGGCCAATGCTCCCCCAACCGAACAGCAGCACAGCTGCCAGAGAGAATGCCACACCCAGTACTGCTGAAACTACCTGCAGCGCGGCAGCAGGCAAAGCTTGATTGCAGCTTTGCCATACAGCGAAGCGCATTCCCTGCAATGCCATGCAGCCTGCCAGGACAGCCGCCATTCCACATGTCGCGGCGCTCAGATTGATGCCGACAACCGGCCCGAGCAATGCGGCGAGGCCGGTCGTAAGTATCGTCGTGAAAATCACTAGCAGCATGGCGGTCCGTGTATAGCCACGGGGATCTCCCTTGCTGGAATCAAGCCATCGCACGCCGACGGCGCCATGGAGACTCAGACCCGCCATCGCAGTAGCAACCGAAACCAGCATAAAGAACGATACAACTTCACCATACTCGGTCGGTGAAAGTGCGCGCGTGAGCACCGGGAGCAACATGAATGGCACACCTGCAGCCATCACGTTAGCGAGGCCATATACCGCTCCAGAACGGAGTAACTGTAACAACATCGAGATGCGCCCTTCAGCTGCGCATGAAGGCTGCGAGCATTCGCAGCCCCTCAGGGCCACTCTTCTCAGGATGGAACTGGCAACCAACTACTGCGCCACGCTGGATTGTAGCGGCTATACTGTGCCCACCATAATTACAATATGAAACCAGATGGCTCTGGTCATCGGTTTCGACAGCAAATGAGTGAACCAAGTAGACCGAGCTTCCTGGCGCTGTGTCAACGAGCAGGCTGCCTTGCCAGTCTGCGTGTTCCGGGCGATGCAACGCACTCCAACCGATATGGGGAATCTTAAGCGCTACGCCATTGGTAGCCATTTGCGGAATCGCCCGGGCACGGCCAGGAATCAGATCAAGCCCCTTATGCTCGCCGAACTCCTCGCTGGTTGTGACCAGCATCTGCATTCCTAAACAGATGCCCAGTAATGGCCGGTCAGACTCAGCGTAACGTCGGATTGGATCCACAAGTCCACGTTCGCGTAGTTCATGCATACCATCTGCAAATGCACCAACACCAGGAAGCACTAGGCGCTCGGCGTGTTCTATTTCAGAGGGATCGTGCGACAACACGACCTTGGCTCCACAATGCTCAAAGGCACGAGCGACGCTTAGTAAATTGCCTAGGCCGTAATCAATTAGGGTAACAGTATTGCTCATGGTTTTCTTACGTCTAAATTTGCATCGCGAGCGGCTGCACGGATGTCAGCCAGCGTAGCGCGGCCATAATGCAAGATATCGGCCATGGCAATGGCACTAGCCTGGCCATCACGAACAGCATTTGCTATGTCACGAGGCTGCCCCATGCCACCACTGGCAATTACCGGCACGGGAACGACAGACGCCACTGCAGCAATCAGGTCCGTATCAAAACCTTCACGTGTACCTTCGTGGTCCACTGAAGTCAGGAGAATCTCACCAGCGCCGAGTTCAACACCACGCTGCGCCCACTCGACAACGTCGAGCCCCGTGGGTTCGCGACCGTTGTCAGTGAATGCCTCCCACTTACCTACGGATGTACGCTTGGCTTCGATCGACAGCACCATACACTGTGAGCCGAACTTTCGCGCCACTTCACGGATAAGTTCGGGACGCTTGGTAGCTGCAGTGTTGATGCCGACCTTATCGGCTCCAGCGCGCAGCATTTCGCGCACATCATCCACGGAACGTAAGCCGCCCGTTACCGTGAGTGGCACAAAAACATCCTGCGCTGTGCGGCGTACGATGTCATGCAGACTGTTGCGTCCGTACAGGCTGGCTACGACGTCTACGTATAACAGTTCATCCGCCCCATCTTCGTAGTACTTGCGTGCAAAGGCCTGTGGATCACCAATCACACGAAGCCCTTCAAGGTGAATACCTTTGATGAGGTTTTTCCCCTTTACATCGAGGCGTGGAATTAGCCGCGTGGGCATCATACAGCGGACCCCATATCGTCCCAAGGTGTACGGCGCAGGCACCACTCGCCGTCTTTTACCTTCCACAGATGCGGGGAACGGAAACGATCGCACAGCGCTAAAAATTCATCTCGCGACATGCTGATGTAGTCGAGAAATTCCTTTTCATACCGAGCAGGGTATTCACCTTCGTAACGGCGCATCAGGGCCATGGCCTCTTCTTTGTCGATGTGATGGTTACGGATCTCCTGTGCCGAATCCATCATTGCACGGCCGACACCAAACTTAATCCAACGGGTGAAGTAGAAGAAACCATCCACTTTATCGTCAAGACTGTTGTACTTAGAATAAGTGCCTTCAGTGCGCAAAGGATTGGCCTCGAAACCGGTATTTTCCACAGCGTAATAATAAGCCTCTTGCGGCACCCATTTTTTGTAATAACCCAGGTACTTAAAGTCTATGCCCTTGCGGTGCAGAACGTCTGGATCCATTGGCAAGTAACTCTTTAGATCAGCCATCGCCACGCCCTCATCAAGGTATTCACCGATTGCTTTGCCTCCAAGCAAAACATCGCGAACATCCTTGCCGCGCAGGTAGTCCAGAGAGAATCCTTCGCTTTCCGCAGCCTCTGTGCCCTTAGCATAACTCGAAGTCTTGTGAGATATCTTCTCACCGTACTCGCCGGGCATCTCACCGTAGAAAATCAGTGGAATGTTGAACTGCGCAGCCATTTTCGCTACAAATGTCTTCTGACCCAAGATAAAAGGTTGGAACGGATGCAGCAAATTGATCGTGGCGTTACGGGTAAGCAACCGGTGGATCTTGCCATTTGGTGTGAACAGGTAGTTATCGAAACCACCTACGTGCAGCCACTGTTGGAAGTTCTTCCAACCGATGTCGGTATACAAGTGTGGAGACCATGTCACCGTCAGTGGGTTCATGCCATACTTATACTTCAGCAAGTGAGACTGCATCGCACTATCTTTGCCCCCACTGCCACCGACTATACAGTCGTAGGTGCCATCGTTCTTGCGATACTTATTACACAGCTCAATAAGTTCTCTCTCACGCTCATCCCAATCAATCTCGCCATCTTCTTTGAGTATATTGAAACGGCAGGCGTGGCAGACACCTTCCTCATCAAAGCTTAGCGTGGTTTTCGTGGAACTCTTACCGTGCGCATATTCATTGCTCGACATTGGCTGCTGATTTGACATGTTGCACATTTTACAAAATGCAACATGACGAGGTAGTCCGTAAAGAACATCAAGCTCATTTTCTGACTTGGTAAAACGACTAAGGTCGGTACTTGGGTGCGGGCCAATTTTCATTTGCTTTCCTTAAAAATTCAGTTTTCGTGTAAAAGTTGCAACAACTGACCGGCGAGGCGAAGATCTGCCGGAGTATCAATATCAATAGAACGCTCAGATGGCATCTGGTAAGCGACAGTTTTTGGAGAAATGAAGCTTCGTTGTTCCCTAAGCCACTTGGTGTCTGCGGCATAAATCGCACCATTCAAGCACCAAGCACTGGGAAGATCCTGACGTCTCAGAGACTGACCAGCCGATGGTTTTGCATATGGCGTAAGGGTACCTTCATCGTTAATCTCGAAAGTCAAGTATGGATGATCTTCTGAGGGCCGAACACTTACAACAGCTGGTGCACTTTGCATAATATTCAGACATGCTTCGATGTCCACAGCAGTCCGTAATGGTGATGTCGGCTGAAGCAGTACAACAACATCAAAATCTGGCAACTGCTCCAAAGCATGATACACAACATCCATGCTTGACGACTCATCCGTTGCTAACTCCTGTGGTCTTACAAATGGAACGGCACATCCGAAACGCGCAGCCACTTCAGCAATGGTGGGATCGTCACTAGATAGCACAATAGTGTCAATACCAGGGCACGCTTTAGCAGCCTCGATAGTCCAGGAGATTAACGGCTTTCCCGCTAAGTCTACGATATTCTTCCCTGGTATGCCTTTTGATCCACCTCGAGCAGGGATTAATGCAAGTACTTTGCGCGCACCAATCATCTGAACACCTCATGGAAGTCATGATTTGCTCGTTCAAAGTCCGACGGTTGACCAATATCGAGCCAGTAGCCATCCACATGATGGGAGCGGGCATAAAGGCCCTTCTCCGTAATCGTATCGAAGAGCGTTGGCATATCGAAAAACTGATCCCGCGGAACCAGCTTTAGAGCCGATGGCGACAACACGTACATGCCAGCACTCACTATGAACTGGTGAACGGGTTTCTCAACAACACTGGAAATACGCCCCTCTTTTTCCTGAACTACACCAAATGGCACCTGCATCTCGTATTTACGTACTCCCATCGTTGCATCAGCACGTGTTGCCAGATGATCCTCGATCATCGCAGCATAGTTCGCTTTTGTTAGCAAATCTGCATTGGTCACCACAATTGGATGATCGATCTCTGCCGGAAGCAAACTCAATGCACCAGCTGTGCCCATACGCTGTTGCTCACGCAGATAATGCACTTCGATTCCGAATCTGGAACCGTCACCGAAGTGTGCTTCGATTTGTTCTGCTTTATAGTTCACCGCAAGGTAAAAGCGGTGGAAACCTTGTTCGGAGAACGAACGGACGATAGTCTCCAGAATCGGGCGAGAGCCAACGTTCAGCATTGGCTTGGGTGTTTCCCGCGTCAATTCCTTCAGCCGGCTACCCAAGCCACCGGCCATGATGACCACAGACTCTTCACGGGAAGGTGCATTCAGGTAGTCATCAACTGTCTCTAACCCGACAATGTGCCCGTCGCTATCAACGATAGGTAACTGGTGAAAGCCATGAAGCTTCATCAGGCCTAATCGTGTTTCCCGATCTTCGTGATTGCGTACCACCGTCGGAGTCGTGTGCATGGCTTCCGATACTGGCGTGTCGAGCGTTACCCCACGTAATAAAGCGCGGCGGGCATCGCCATCACTCAGCGTGCCCAGCAAGCGACGTTCGCCATCCACTACCAGTGCCATTTGGCAGCCGACGTCGTTAATCGTCTGCAGCGCTTCTCGCAATGAGAGCGACGGTGCTATAAGCGTATTTTGCCAATTCTTCATGTTAAAAACGGAAGACTTTAAAGCCAACCTTGGCGCATGCTTCGCGATCAAACAGACTCTTGAGGTCACCTAAGATCGGTTGCTTTTCAGATCTACAAAACGCACGCAATACCTCAGGCTGCATGGCCTTAAATTGTTCATGCCCCACCGCCACGATCAATGAATCCACCTTGTTCTGGTCATCGATCACGCCTAGTTTGATGCCGTATTCGTGCTTCACTTCATCAGCATTGGCCCATGGGTCTGTCACCACAACCTTTACGCCCCAATGGGAGAGTTCTTTGACTAAGTCGGCGATCTTGCTGTTACGTATATCCGGACAATTTTCCTTGAAAGTGATGCCCATCACGCCCACAGTGCTGTTAGAAACGTCAATGCCATTCTTCAACATCAGTCGGATGATATTTCGAGCAGCATAGCGTGCCATATTGTCGTTAATACGTCGTCCTGCCAGAATGACCTGAGGAAGATAACCTGCTTGCTCAGCCTTGTGTGTCAGGTAATATGGATCTACCCCAATGCAGTGTCCACCTACCATCCCAGGACGGAATGGCAAGAAATTCCATTTTGTGCCGGCAGCCTCGAGTACTTCCGTGGTGTCGATACCTAAGCGGTCAAAGATAACGGACAACTCATTGACAAAAGCGATGTTCAAGTCGCGCTGGCTGTTCTCGATCACTTTTGCAGCTTCAGCTACCTTCAGACTGCTGGCCTTCCATGTGCCCGCCTTGATGATCTCCCGATACAGCGCGTCGACAGCCTCAGCCACTTCAGGCGTACTGCCGCTGGTGATCTTCCTGATAGTAGTCAGGGTGTTAACCTTATCGCCCGGGTTGATACGCTCGGGGCTATAACCGCAGAAGAAGCCTTCGTTGAATTTCAGGCCTGACTCTTTTTCCAGGATGGGCACGCAGACTTCCTCAGTACAGCCAGGGTAGACTGTCGATTCGTAAATGACGATAGCACCCGCCTTCATTGCTTTGCCGACTGTTTCGCTAGCCTTGATGATCGGCGTCAAATCAGGGCGATTGGCAGTATCAATCGGAGTCGGCACGGTAACAATGAAAACGCCACAATCAGCAAGCTTGCTGCGGTCGCTGCTAAACTCCAAACGGTTTGCAGACACCAGCTCTTGCGGAGTCACTTCCAGCGTACTGTCTTTACCAGAACGCAATTCTGCAATACGGGCATCATTTATATCGAAGCCCAAAACTGGCTTTATTTTTCCGAATTCAACAGCAAGTGGCAGACCAACATAACCAAGACCGACCACAGCAATTTTTTTATTTTCTAATTCCATCAAAACTTTCTCCAGTTGCCGATGCAAATCATTTTTTAATTCCAATTTCTGGTGTCATTCGGGATGTCGTAAAACGACTTTTTTAACAAATTATCGATGGGATACGTACTCAAGACCTCTACGATTTTCTTGCTAGCGCCTCCATTACCGTAAGGGTTGACAGTTTGACCCAGCATCGATCGAAACTCAGGATCGTACAGCTTCGCCAGTGCTTCACTTATGCTGTCTACCGTGGGAGCACAGTCTATAACGCTGCTGGCAGCCAGCCTACCCTTTTGCCGATCGCCGATATTGATAGTGCCAACGCCCATGCTAGGTGCCTCGGCCAGTCCACTCGACGAATTCCCAACCACGCCATCCACATACTGCATGCATGAAAGATAGCGCAGCTGGCCAAGCGAGGCGTACACACGCGCATTGCTGTGAGATGCAACAAAGGCATCCACCATCGCTGCCAATTCCCTGCCGCCTGTATCGGCATTCGGCATGGTAAAAATCAGATTGGTTTCAGTCAATCCACCCAAGGCAGTAAGAAGCTCGGCCATCTGCTGTTGCGAGCTTACTCCTTCCAAGGTAACCGGATGAAATGTAATGAGCAGGTTTTTACTGCCCAACTTGAAGTCCAGTGAAGCCTCCAACGCTTCGCGCTCAAGCAAAGTAATGCGCTTGATCGCATCAATTCCCAGTCCACCGACTAGAAATACACGTTCGGGCTGCTCACCGAGCTGTATCACTCGCCGCCGATATTCATCCGCGGCAACAAAATGGAGGTGCGACATCTTTGTGATGGAGTGGCGAATAGCTTCGTCAAAAGCTCCTTCAGTTGTTTCTCCACCATGCAAATGAGCTACCGGAATACCAGCAATCAGAGCCGCAGAAGCGGCAGCAAGAATTTCGAAACGATCGCCCAATACGACAATCAGGTCTGGTGCCAAGCGCGCGTAGGCATCGGCAAAACCAATCAAACCAAGGCCCATGGATTTAGTCACAGCGGTAGCAGTATCCGCACTCAGCAGCATCTCTACCTTGGCATCAATCGAGAAACCAGCCTGCTCGACCTCACGATAAGTGAGACCGAATTCAGGCGAGAGATGCATGCCAGTAGCAATCACCTGCAGCTCTAAGGCCGGATCGTTTTGTACTTCTTGCATAAGCCAGCGCAACAAGCCGAATTCTGCCCGTGTACCGGTGATTACACAGATCTTTCGACTCATAGCGCAATTAATTCGTCAACGGCGAAATCTTTGATCGCGGTACGGCCAATCACCTCATCCCAGCGCATTGGAGACAAACCCGTTCCCGGACGTTTAGCACCCATGTTGTCCGCGCTAAAAGTATCCCCTGCACGAATCGGACGAATTGCGACCAGCGACTTGCGCGCGATAGGCTTGTTTTTCAGCTCACTGACGCTGGGGCGTTTGACACCATCGCCAAGCGCTCTCTCAATATTGCGAATGCCGTCGACCATCGCCTTGAGTTCATTCGGCTCCAGGCTGGCTTTGTGGTCAGGGCCAGGCAAATTACGATCCAACGTAAAGTGCTTTTCGATGATGGTTGCGCCCAGCGCGACCGCTGCGATTGGAATTTCAATGCCAGGGGTGTGATCCGAGTAGCCTGTATTCACACCAAACGCCTGCTTCATCGAAACCATCGCACGCAGGTTCACATCTTCCATTGGCGTCGGATATTCCGTCGTGCAGTGGAGGACCGTGATCAAGTGACGGGGCGTGCCGGCCTCCACTGCAGCCTCAATCGCGGCTTCGATTTCGCCAAGATTTGCCATCCCGGTCGACAACATCAAAGGCTTGCCGACGCGGGACATATAGCGCAGCAATGGTAGGTTTGTCAGTTCTCCGGATGGTATCTTTATTTGCTCAAGGCACCCCAACTCCATGAGCAAATCAAAGCTCTGGAAATCAAAGGCGGTTGAAAAGAAACCTATTCCGTGTGCGCGGCACTCTTCAATCAGAACAGCATGGTCTTCTCTCGACAATTCAAGCTTTTGAATCATCTCAAGCTGACTCTCGCTGCTCGCTGTCGTCTTCTTCTGATATTCAGCTTTTGGGGCTGAAGCGGAAACAAGATTTGATGCTTTAAAGGTTTGGAACTTGACCAGATCAGCCCCTGCAGCAGCAGCGGCGGCAATTAATTTCTTCGCAAGCTCGATGTCGCCGTTATGGTTTACACCGGCTTCAGCGATGATCAATGTTCTCATTTGATTCTCCTGGCGGGAACGCCGATATATACCGCATTCGGGTCACAATCATTCACGACAACGGCACCAGATCCAATGATGGTATCTGCCCCAATCTGACGCTTCATACTTTCATTTCCCTGATTAATCGCAACACCAGACCCGATCCAGGAACGGGTTCCAATATGAACATTGCCAGTGACATGTGCACCAGGCGCCACATAAACGCAGTCATCGATCACTACGTCGTGACTGATAGTTGAATTCAGATTGAAGATGCAAAAATCTCCTACCTGAATATTATTGGTGAAGCGCACCCCTGCACAAACGATAACTCCCCGTCTGGATTCGATTAGTTCGCGCTGCCCCCTCCCAAAGGAGGCACTCGGGTGGATAAGATTGACAAAATTCAGACGCTCGCCATAGCGCTGCGCAATGCGTTGGCGGATACTACTATCCCCGATGCCAATCACGTAACCCAGATCCAGATAACTATCGATATCGCATTCGAGCACTACCCGGTCAGAGAATGAGTACGCATCCAATTCGGCTTGATCTCTAGCCACATAGACCGGCTCATACCCAAGCGCCCAAGCGATATCGCCAGCTTCCCTCGCCATGCCCGACGTACCAAAAACACCGATCTGCTTCATCTAACGTTTTCCACTGGCAACACACTGCTCGGCAAGTTGACGACACGCGCCTCAAGCCATTCAGCTTGGGTCAAATCACCTTTGCGGCAGTGGGCGTAAATCGGCAAGTGGTTCATCAGAGCCCAAATCGGACGAGTCATCACGCCCTTCTCATTCGTGGCTTTGAGCAAAGTATCGCGCTGCTCACGACTGTCGCAAATGATCGCGTTAAGCCAATAATTCGAGCGACAGTCAGCTGGCTCTGTCACGAATTGGAAGTCGCTACCACTGAAGTGATCTGCATAGCGCGCGGCCAGAGTACGCTTGTTGGCGATGAAGGCTTCCAGCTGTTCAAGCTGGGCACAACCAAGTGCGGCATTGAGGTTAGGCAGACGGTAGTTGTAGCCAACCTCATCATGTACATATTCGTAGGGATGAGGCTGCTTAGCGGTCGTCGTTATGTGCTTCGCGCGAATTCCCAGAGCCTCGCCTGCCAAAACCATACCGCCGCCGCCAGTGGTGATGATCTTATTACCATTAAAACTTAAGGTACCGACAACGCCTAAGGTGCCGGTATGCCGGCCTTTGTAGAAGCTACCAAGCGATTCGGCCGCATCTTCAACGAGAGCAAGCTTCCAACGGGAGCAAACTTCCAGCAATCCATCCAGATCGGCTGGATGGCCAAAAGTATGCATAGGCAAGCAAGCGCGAACAACTTGATTAGTGTCACGCGTGCGGCACACACCCTCATAGTCTATTCGTGCGTTATCGTCAAGCCAGACTTCGAGCGCCGCAGGCGACAACCCCAAAGTATGACGATCCACATCAACAAAAACGGGCTCTGCGCCACAGTAGGCGATGGCATTGCATGTGGCCACAAAAGTCAGCGGTTGCGTGATGACCAGATCACCGGGCTTAACCCCAACCAACTGTAATGCGATATGGAGTGCAGCTGTTCCATTGACCGTGGCAACTGCCCGAGGGCTGCCAGTGTATGCCCCCATATCACGCTCGAATCGATCCACGTAAGCACCCACGCTGGAAACGAAGGTTGAATCGATCGTATCAGAGACGTAATTCCGCTCCTGCCCGGCAAAGACAGGGGCATGGAGTGGAATGAATTCATCGGTGCGATATTGGTCGCGGACAAAACGGATAAGGGAATCAAGCATAGGCTTAGACGTTGTAAATTTCGGTTTTGTATTTAGCCAGATTTTCTGGGCGAGTAAACCAGTCTATGGTTGCCTGTAGGCCAGCGCGAATATCGTACTTCGGTTCAAATCCGGTAAGTTCACGGATTTTCGTGTTATCACCCCAAAGACGGAAGACCTCTGATTTACCAGGGCGCAAACGCTGTTCGTCTGCGAGGAATTCCACGTCACTGTTCATCAGTTCACGGATCAAATTGAGGGTATCACCCACCGAAATTTCAAAATTGGACCCAATATTGACCGTTTCGCCAATCGCCTTATCGCAACGGGCCAGCTCAAGGAAGCCGCGGCAAGTGTCAGCAACGTAATTGAAGTCGCGCGTTGGCGTCACGTCGCCGAGTTTGATTTGGTTCTTTCCGCTCGCGATCTGACTGATGATGGTTGGAATAACGGCACGTGCAGATTGGCGCGGACCATAGGTATTAAATGGACGGGCAATAGTCAGTGGCAAATCGAAAGCGTTGAAGAAACTCATCGCCATGGCATCGGCGCCGATCTTAGAGGCACTATAAGGCGACTGCGGCTGAAGCGGGTGCTTCTCATCGATTGGAACATACTGAGCCGTACCGTACACCTCACTGGTGGATGTATGAATAACGCGCTTCACGCCATTATCCAGAGCAGCCTGGCAAATATTGAGCGTGCCTTTGACGTTAGTATCCACATAGCTATCCGGTGCTACGTAGGAGTATGGAATTGCAATCAATGCAGCCAGGTGAAATACAACATCCACATCTTTGGTGATGTGCTTGCAATAATGCGGGTCACGCACATCACCATTAATGACCTCAATTTCATTGCGACACTCGACGTCTTCCAGCCAGCCCCAGTAGTTGAACGAGTTGTACTGCGACAAAGCCTTTACTTTATACCCCTCTCTAACAAGAAGCTCAGTGAGGTGAGAGCCAATAAAGCCATCGGCTCCAGTTACTAAGACATTGCGCATTTGGATTCCCATTTCTAAATTTGCCTTACACATACCATTCAGTCATCAAAAATTTCACAATATTACAAATTTGATAACTTCGATAACGTTTCCTGCTATGACAGCTACACTAAGAACAATCTGACTTAGTCGGTCGCGCAGATACTTGATCGTTGAATTCACACTCTCCTTCAAGCTCCTCAATCTCCGCCTTTAGCAAGTCGTATTCTTCAATCTTGCGCAGTAGGAACCGATGGGTAAGTGCGGCCTTTTCAGCCAAGCCATCGGGCGTGAGAACGTAGACGTACCCAAACTTGTTCTTGGATTGACTAAAGTTCTGCATCTTTACCAAGCCTTTTTCAATCAGTGCTTTAAGGCAGTAATTTAGCCCACCGACACTCACCCGCAACCTCTCGGCGAGCTCACGTTGCGTGAGGTCTGGGTTTTCTTGCAGAATACGCATAAGCCGAAAATACGCATCTTCCTGCATCTTAGCTTGACGACTTGTCATAAAATTAACCAATTTCTTCTGCAACATGCGGAATTAAATTGCACCCTAGACATGATACCGTCCCGCAATATAATGCTCAGCAAGCGCGACCGCTAGAATTTGCAAAATTTGTTCTGTACAAAGTTGAACAATTGTACACTATCAAACTCACTTGAGTTACGCCGACCAAAAATATTTTGGGTTTTGTCAAGATAAGGAACTAAAGTTTAGTTAAAGCAGCTCATTCCATTAGAGCCAATTAGACTAATCTTCCATATGTATCTTCAAACCTGATGATATCGTTTTCACCCAAGTAACTCCCCGACTGAACCTCGATAATTTCCAGAGGTACAACACCTGGATTCTTTAATCGATGAACTTCGCCCAAAGGAATATACGTAGACTGATTCTCGGTCAACAAAATCACTTTCTCGCCGCATGTGACTTCAGCAGTCCCTTTGACAACGATCCAGTGTTCTGCACGATGGTGATGCTTTTGCAGGCTCAGGCTGGCACCGGGTTTTACTTGAATACGCTTTACTTTAAATCGTTCTGCCTCATCAATGCTGTCGTACCACCCCCAAGGACGGAACACTTTGCGATGCAAAGTATGTTCTTCGCGACCCTGCGCTTCTAATGCATTCACGATTTGTTTTACTTGCTGGCTTTGACTGCGATTAGCAACCATTACTGCGTCTGCAGTTTCTACGATCACCAAATTATCGACACCGACTGCAGTGACTAAGCGGCTGGATGCGTAAATTAAACTATTAGTAGTATCTGCTTGAAAAGCATCGCCCTTCATCAGGTTGCCATTAGCATCATGTGCGCCGACCTGCCAGACAGCATCCCAGGCGCCGAGGTCATTCCAGCCTGCGGCCAGCGGCACCATGTTGATGGTAATACCTGAACCCGGGCATTTTTCCATGACGGCATAGTCGATGGATTCGCTAGGGATGTCTGCGAACGCTACTTTAGTTGGGCGAATGAATTGCGCGTCAGAACTACGATCTTGCCAGGATGCCTGTGTCGCTTCGGCGATATCAGGGCGGAATTGATTGAGCGCTTTGAGCCATGTACTAGCGCGCAAGACGAACATGCCGCTATTCCAGCAGTAGTTGCCGCTATCTATATATTGTTGTGCGGTTGTTGCGTCTGGCTTTTCTGCGAACTGGGCAACGCTGTATTCACCAAAGGTTTTAACATTACCTTGGTGTTTGATGTAACCGTAGCCAGTTTCTGGAGCCGTTGGCGTAATACCTAAAATGATAATAGCGCCATCAGCTGCGGCACGTACGCTTTGTTGCAAGGCTATTGTAAAGGCGGCTTGATCTGTAATGGTTTGGTCGGCAGGCGTCACGACTAAAATAGGATCTTCACCCTGCTCTGTCGCACGCAAGGCTGCCAGAGTCAAGGCCGGAGCGGTGTTGCGAGCGATGGGCTCAAGCAATAAAGTGGCATTGACAGTTTTGAGTTCACGCAATTGATCGAGTGCTAAAAAACGATGCTCTTCATTGGTGACGACCAGGGTCTCGTCAAGCGTAATGTCATGGCTAGTGATGGCATTGATGCGCTCAACTGCTTGCTGAAATAAACTGGTGGTGCCAGATAACACCAAAAACTGCTTAGGAAAACCAGAGCGTGACAAAGGCCATAAACGCGTACCTGAGCCGCCGCACAAAATCACTGGGGATACTTTTAACATGAGCTTTATCCTTCTATATCTTTTTACTTCAGATTCATTTTGGATTCACTTCTGACTGCAGTGATTCAATCAATGATCTCAGGTGCTCGTATTCATGCATTTTTTTTTGCAGAAAACGGGCAGTAATTTCGCTCTTTTCTATAATGCCTTTGGGAGTTAATAAATAGGCGTAAGCCAACTTATTTTTACTCCCCTGAAAATTCTGCATCTTTAGCCAACCTTTATCGAGTAAGGCTTTTAAGCAATAATTTGCCTTACCTAAACTCACCCCCAGTGCTGCGGCTATTTCACGCTGCGACATTTGCGGGTTAGCTTCCAGCAAGCGCATCACTTCCAGGTAGGCATCTTCATCATCAAATTTTTGGCGATACATACTTGCTTGGGATCTGTCTAAATAAAATATGCAGTTTTCGTTTAAGGCAATGACGTGAACCGGATGAACGCCAAAATCCACAAGCTCAATGACCACAAAATAAAATGCGTTCAACTAATGAACACGAAGTATAGCATTGTTTTATTTGCCATAAATTTTTATTCCGACTCATTGTATTCAAGCTAAATGACAATGTGATGAAATAAAAACCATTAGCCACAGATCAAAAAAGCATATCAACATCAACTAAGCAACATCAACTAAGCGCCCACGGCATTTGCCTTAGGGCACTTAGCTACATACTGTTTATTGCGCCTGCACTTGCTCACTAGTTTTGCCAAAACGACGCTCTCTTTTTTGAAACGACTCTATCGCTTCGTCAAGTGCTGCACCATCAAAATCAGGCCAGAAGGTATTGGTAAAATAGTATTCTGAATAAGCCAATTGCCATAACAAGAAGTTAGAAACCCTTGCCTCACCACCAGTTCGGATTAACATATCTGGATCTGGCGCATACGCCATCGCGAGGTTGGCACTCAACTGCTCTTCGGTAATATCGTCTTGCTTAACGCCTGAGGCAATTAACTTGTTGCAGGCATTCACGACATCCCAGCGACCACCATAGTTAGCGCAGATGGTTAGCGTCAAACCCGTATTGGCAGCAGTTTCTAATTCAGCATTGTGAACCATCGTTTGCAGATCTTGATCAAATTTACTCAGATCACCCACAACCTTGAGGCGGATATTGCGCTCACCCATCAATTTGATTTCGCCGATTAGGACTTTTCTGAAAAGCTGCATCAGCAGTGAGACTTCATCCGGCGGGCGACGCCAGTTTTCTGAACTGAAGGCAAATAGTGTCAGGTACTCAACGCCACGGTCAATGCAGGCGTTCACCACCTTATTGATCGTCTTTACTCCCTTGGCATGTCCAGCGAAGCGCGGCATGAAGCGTTTTGTAGCCCAACGTCCATTTCCATCCATAATGATGGCGATATGGCGTGGTACACCATTATTTTTTGCATTCACTGAAGCGCTATTATTTTTACTCATATTCTCGTTATCTTCTTTTTACCTGGCACAACTAGAGGGTAACTTAGGGTGCAAAACACACGCTCTTAAAGCCCCTGATAACTGAGCGGAAACCACTTGCGGCATTGCACAATTTAACAGTCTCCCATTTTATAATTAAAACAATCAATTGAAAATCAATTCTGTTGCATTATTGGCATCGTAATGTGAATTAAGTTTTGTATCTTCGTGTTTCGGGGCGAACTATGTTCAAAATATAGCTTATTTTATAAATCAAACCCGATCAGAGCTACAACATCTCAGATCTATAGCTGTATAGCTCTATATAGTCGCTGGTGACTGTAAGCAAGTCCTGACAAAGACAGTACGTCCAAAGAGCAGGACCACAAATCAGCATCGCCATCTATTCAGAATGCAGGGCAGCCATCAAACCACTCGCTCTGCGCGTTCTGACAGATAACGCTTTCTGCCAGATCAGGTTGACTGGACTGACTAAGGAAAAGTGAGTTCTGGCGCGCGTAATGCCGGTGTACACCAGCTCCCGGGTCAAGACCGGCGACATGTCTTGCGGCAATACCAACACCGTATGGGCGAATTCTGAGCCTTGGGATTTGTGTACGGTCATAGCGTAGGCGGTTTCTACATACCTTAAGCGGGATGCCAAAATGCTGCGTAGTTTGTCGCCATCCAGAAAATACACGCGAATTGGCTTGCCGGGATCGGTATCAGGCAATGCCAGGCCAATATCACCATTAAACACACCGGTGTTGTAGTCATTGCGCGTGACCATGACCGGGCGTCCGACATACCATTCGCTATCACGCTTGATGAGACCTTGCGCGTGCAGGCTTTGCTCTATCTCAGCATTAAGGCCATTGACACCCCACTCACCTTCTTTGACCGCACACAAAATTCTGAACGTATCAAAAGCACGTAAGACAGCAATGACCCATTCTTTAAATTTATTTTCAGCATCAGCGTGTTGATCCTGGGTTTGACTTGGTGACTGCGCGGGTGCTGGTGCTGGTGCGGGACGCTGCTTCAGTAATTCCAGATAGGCTTGATAGCCACCAGCAGCGCCAGCACGGCCTGCCATCGCCAGTTGGATGAGCTGGGTAGGTTTTGCATGTTCTATCCAATGCAAAATAGGATCGCTAGTGCGGAGGCACGTATTGGCGGCGTCGGTGTCACCATCATTAACTGCATTCGCCAACATCCCTATGGGACCACTGAAACGGCGGCTTTTACGCAGCATCACCGTCTGCTGTGCGATAGAACCTGCATTGCCGGTAAATTGTTTAGCAATAGTTTGTCCGGCAGTTCTTTGTATGTACGCAATGCTGGGATCGGAGTATCCACCCGCCTCCGCGTCGCCGCACAAATCGCCTAATACTGCACCTGCTTCGACGGAGGCAAGTTGATCTTTATCGCCCAATAATACCAAAATGGTGTTCGGTGGCAGGGCGTCAAGCAAGGACGCCATCATTTCTAAATGAATCATGGAGGCTTCATCGACCACCAGAATATCCACGTCTAAGGGGTTGCCAGCATGATGTCTGAAATGGCGTGTATCGGGTCGGGCACCCAGCAGGCTATGTAACGTGCGGGCGGCGCCCATACGCGAGGTTAGTTCTTGCAACGGTAGAGAATTGCCGATTTTGCGGGCAAGCTCTTGCAAGGCATTATCTATCGATTGTTTTAAGCGTGCTGCTGCTTTGCCGGTTGGTGCTGCCAGTGCCACACGCAAACGTTCTGGTCTTTCATTCAGCGCAAACATCAGCGCGATCAGCCGCGCGACGGTATATGTTTTGCCGGTACCGGGACCGCCCGTAATGATAGAAAGACGACTTCTGACGGCGATCGCACAGGCAACTTTTTGCCAATCTGTTTCTGTGTTGGCTGACGTATTTTGAACTGTAGATGACGCGTCGAACAAGACATCAAGCCAACGCCGTACATCGTCTTCGGCAACATCAATACGGCTATTAGCCCGCGTGCGTATCGCTTGCGCGACGACAGTTTCGTCTTTCCAATAACGTCTCAGATACAGGCGATGTCCTTGCAAAACCAAGGGCTGTTGCTGGTCTTGATTGGACAATTGAGAAAACAAATCGTTCGTTTGCGCAGCGTTATTTTGAGGCGCATCAGGGTCTGCGACATAGATGTGCTCGCCTAAGTTTAGAGCTGCAGTCCATGCCTGACTGTTTTTGGGGAAATTATATTCGCTGCTTAGTTTGTTCCAAATGCTCTTATCCCATTCCAGAACAGCGCACGGGTCTTGCGCAAAGCTATTGAGGTCAAGACATATGTGGCCACGTGCCTCGATTTCTGTCAGAACCGCTGCACCAAATAGCTGCACCGGATCGCGCATACCACGATCGATCATAAAGCGGGCGAATGCCAGCGCCAAGCGACGCAAGTGAGATTGCTCCACCAGCAAAGTCAAGTCTGCCAACAGATCTGCCGAGGTCTTCATTTGTGCTCCCATCCGCTGTTCTTTGATTGCACTGCTTCTTTTTCTGCTTCTTTTTCTACGCTTGTTTCCGCAACCTTTTCTATATTTCTCATGAGAACATCAAGCTCGTTCAATACCTTTTTACTGGCAGGTAAATGATAACAACCGTGTGTTGCGTCATTCGCTATCCCTCGTAAGAAGAAAAACACAGCGCCACCCAAATGTATTTCTGGATCATATTCATCGCCCAGGCGTGAGCGCAATAGGCGATGCAGCGCCAGCATGTAAATCGCGCCTTGCACATCGTAGCGATGTGCTGCCATTGCAGATTCCAGTGCAGATTGATGATATCCGGCGTCGTCTGAGCCTATCGAGTTTGATTTGTAATCAAGCACCCAATATTTACCCTCATACTCAAAGACCAGATCAGCGAAGCCCATCAAGAGGCCGTGTAATTTTTTCTCACTCAGGTTTTGACGGGCGACGCCGTTTAAGAAGTATTTTTGGCACACTGCATCCAGTGCCTGACCTGATGCGGCTGCACATGGAAACCAGAATTCCATTTCTGGAATCAAATGTTCGATTTCCATCAAGCTCGCGTCAAGTGGCAGGAGTGTTGTACTGGCGATTTTGGACAACCACGTTAGGGTATCTTCCTGATGATTATCCCAACCGGCGCGTAAGCAACGTTTCGATAAACGCGCGCTGAAATTATCATCTGCGACAATACCAAATCCTTCGTTTGCCATCCACTCTAATTGCTCATGTAAAAACTGTCCTGGCACAGCCCCTCTTGGAAAACGATGCCAGGCGGCATTTTGTGATAGATGTACCACGACAGGTTCATCATCTTCGAATAGCTTATTGTCTTCTAGTCGTGCGACTGAAAACGTCTGGCTCAGATTGCGAACGATAGAAGAAAAACTGGTGACGGACCAGGCACGATCAAATTGCGCCTGATAGACCGGAAACTCTATCGGGGTTTGGTTTTGTTGTTTTTGTTTGAGTTGGGACCGTGGTGCCTCGCCCGTTAATACTTCAATGTTTATTGCATCGCATTGAGCTCGCAACTGCTGCAAGGCCGCTGGCAATTGCTCTACTTCTAGTTGTTGACCACCATTGATCAAATACCCCAGGGCAGATTCGTGCAATTTCTTTTGGTGCGATGAGACACCCAGCCACAAGCCATGCGAGGCGCGGGTCAACGCCACATAAAACAACCGTAATTCTTCTTCAATCCGCGCACGATCGACGGCTTGTAATGCTTCGTCACCCAGACTCAAATCAATGACCTGATTACCTTGATCATCAAGGTATTTGAAAAAGCTACGGTTACGTCGTTGTGTGACCTTAGCCGAACTGGCGAATGGTAAAAATACCAAAGGATATTCCAAACCTTTGGATTTATGAATCGTAATAACTTTAACCAAGTCGGCATCACTTTCCAGCCGCAAAATGTGTTCATCACTGCCATCGGTTTCGTCAGCGATTTGCTCTGCAAACCAGCGTATTAATGCGTGTTCGCCTTCGAGTTGCTCGGTCGCGCTTTCGAGTAGTTCTGCCAGGTGCAATACGTTAGTTAAGCTACGCTCGCCGCCGACGTGCTGTAATAGTTTTTCTGGTAACGCCAGATTATGGATAAAGCGTCGTATCGCCGCTAACACACCTTGCCGTTGCCAGACCAGATGCCAATCTTTTAATTGCTCAAGGCGCGCTTCCCAAGCGATATCATCCGCACTGAGTTCTACGAGTTGAGCAAGGCTGAGCATCGCTGTTTTGGTCGCAAATGCTGCACGCCCCAATTCGCTATCTAACGGTTCAGCAAATGCCTGTAACCAACGCAAGACATCGCGCGCCTCATCGCTCTTGATGACTGAATCTTTATCGGACAAATAGACACTGGCGACATTGCGTTCTTGCAAGGATTTACGGATTGCGCTTGCCTCATTGCGGTCTTTGACCAGAATGGCAATGTCAGCCGGCTTTAATCGAACAAATCCATCGTCAGACTGAAAACCGGCCTGTTCAGAATTGAGCTGCTCAACGATGTATTGCGCGCAATGCCCTGCAAAAAATTGTTGCGCGTCGTCTTTGGTCGCAGTTGCGTTGTCCGCATAGAACAATTGCAGTGCTGTGGCGGGTGCTGGCGAGTTAGTTTTGGTATCGAATGCTATGAAGTGTGATTTCAAGCCATTTGCTTGCACAGCTTCAAATGGGACAGGGTTTTCAGACTCAGTACGGAAGCGAAACGCGCCGGGTTGATGTTCCGCATATTCGGACTGGTTTTCGGAAAACAAGAACACCTGATTCACTGCATCAACCAAATTGGTGGTAGAGCGATAATTCGTTCCCAGCAAATAATGTCGCCCTTCCGTCGCTTTACGCGCCGCTAGATAGCTATGGATGTCTGCACCACGAAAACCATAAATCGATTGTTTAGGATCGCCAATTAAAAATAAACCCAGATCACTAGCATTGTCTTGCACGCGATAAAGCGCATCAAAGATCGCATATTGGTCTGGCGACGTGTCCTGGAACTCATCAATCAATGCGACCGGATATTGCATGATCATGCGATTTCGCATTGCGACGCTATTTTTTCCGGTCAATGCTGCTTTTAACCTTTGCAGCATGTCTTTAAAACTAAACTGACTTTGTTGCAACTTTAATTCATCAATACGTGCGGCAACCATGCTCACAGCGTGGCGGCACAAAATATGGGCGATAGGTTCGATTTGACTTAATGCTTCTTGCAGCGGTGCAATACGATCAAAGATCCCCGGAACGACGACTTCATAACCTTTATTGCAAGCAGCGACCAGCGCATCTGGCTGAAATTTTTCAAAGGTTTTATCAAAATCTTGTGGCCACAACAAAGCGGGATCAAGCGCCCATTGTTTGAGGGCATTGAGCCATTTTTGTACATTCGTTGGTTTTAACTTTGTTGCACTAAATTGTTTAGGTGCTCTTTCTTGTTCGTTTGTAAACCACGCGAGCATTTGGTCTGCTATGTCTGACCAGCCTTTTTTTATCTCATGTAATTGTTCAATTTGCGCAGCTTGCGCCTGCGCGATGACATTTGAGAGTGACGCCGAAGAGCTGTCCCCCATGATCGCCGCATGGGGTAGTAAGCTGCTCAAGACATCTTGCAGAGCATAAACGTCACGCCAGCATTGAGTGACAATTTTCAAAGCCTGGCTATTGAGCGGATACACTTGCTGTCGCCAATAATCACGGACGGCGTTTTCTGTGATGCCTGATTCGTTACTTAATAACTCCTCATCAAACAAACAGCCGCTATCAAATGCGTGCTCTCGCAACATCCTTTGACACCAGGCATCAATGGTAAAAATCGCCGCTTCATCCATCGCATCTGCCGCCATGCTAAGTTTATAGGCGGCTTGTTGGCGTTGTTCAAGATCAGGATAATCTTGCAAAAGCAGATTCAAAAATGGATCATCATCGAATATTTTCTCACCGCCAGACGCACGAAAATACACGGCAGCCGTAGAGAGTCGCTGACGAATGCGATCGGTCAGCTCTCTGGTCGCTGCGCGGGTAAACGTCATGACCAAAATCTCTGACGGATGTAAGCTACGCTTAAATGCGTTCTCTTCACCATGCCCAAGCACCAGACGCAAATACAAAGCGGCAATGGTCCACGTTTTACCGGTACCCGCGCTGGCTTCGATCAGGCGTGATCCATGAAGAGGGAAACGAATAGGTTGGAGGTGAAGGCTCATAACGCGACTCCAGACTCTTCGAATTTGTTTTGTTCTGATACGATTGCCTGTATTTGCAACTGACTCACCCAGGTACATAAAGGTTGATATAAAGCACGGGCACTGGACTCCCAGTCAGGATTGGCACTGAGTTCAGAAAAATCTGACCAAACGCGTGCGAGATAGGCATTTTCCGCCTCGCCAGACTGATTAAAACCACCGTCATAAACTGGTCGCGGATCTTTTCCGGCAATCAATGCCAGGGAGGTTTTGCAGGTGCATGGATAAATATGATCCAGACCTTTTTTCCATAATTCGATCAGACATGACAAGCTCGCTGTCGCTTCTGCCTCAGATAATGGTGGCATAACGATGACGGCATCCCGTGCGACTAGATAGGCGCTGACAGTCATGCCAGCTTGCGCGGCAGCTAATTGTCTGAGCCACGCGTCGATGAGTTTATCGGGGCGTATCATTCCCTTAGAGTCAAGTACCTTACTGGGCGTTTGCAATAGGCACACCATCTCTTTATTGTCGCGTTGATGATAGCGTAAGCGATCCAGCCAATCAGACAAAATAATGCCGTGATGTTCAAACATCAGTGGGATTTTTTCTGCTTCAATCGGATAGTTATTTCTTAGTGCCTGATAAGCACTGACAATAGGTGCTAATTCAGTGACGAGTCTGTCCTGTAAAGATCGCCCTGGCAAGCCGATGGGGAAGCTACCTTCTCGCGCCAGGGCCTGGACTTTGAGGCGCAATTGTTCTTCAACATCCATGGCGTCATGCTTTTCCGCATCTGCACTTAACAGACGTTCAGCAAATAAATATTCACTCAAACCATCAATTGCGAACGGCTCTTCATCATCACTGGCCAATTGGCTTTCATTGAAAATCACACCAAGGCGCTTCTGAAAAAAATAGGCAACAGGTTGTCGGATAAAGCGTGCCAATTCACTGAGCTTTAAGCGGAACTCTGGCTCTAATTCAAAGGCATGAATTGGTTCTTCAGTGATTGGCATATCATGTTGCACCGATTGCGTAGCAGTATCATTTTTATCCCGCTTTTTTTTATTATTGTCGATATCTCGCAAGCCATGTGCTGCGCCCCATTCGGTCGCATAGGTGACGGGTCTTTGCTCTGAAGGATAGAAGTATTTGGCACTGAATGGTTGCAACGGATATTCCGTTGTATGCTGCTTGAGATCGATATCCCAACCAGCGCGCAAATAGTCTTGTAATTGAGAAATCAGAACGGATGGTGGCTGTTCAGAATTATCGCGAATATTACGCCCGACCCAGCTAACATAGAGCTTATCTCGTGCCGACAATAAGGCTTCGAGCATCAAATACCGGTCATCGTCGCGGCGCGAACGATCACCAGGCCGAGCCATTCCCGGCAACGCCAGCAAATCAAAATCAACTTGCTGCGCACGTCGAGGAAAATCACCTTCGTTCATACCGAGCAAACAAACAATTTTATACGGCATAGAACGCATAGGCATAAAAGTACAAAATGTCACGCCACCAGAAATAAAGCGTTGATTCAGACTGGCATCATCCAAACCACCTAACCATGCTTCACGGAACACCGAGAGCGAAACAGGTTCCGAGAAATTAGCTTGCTCACACAAATCTACCCATGTTGCTAAAGACTCATTTAAGCGCATTAGGACGACGCGATCATTATCAGACGCTGCAACAAAAAAAGCTTCTAAAAATTCGCGCCCTACAATGCTCCATTCGTTAGGTAACATTGAAGAAAGCATCCTTGTTCGCCAAGCGATCAGGCGCGTGACGAATTCAGCCAATGATCCAGCCAGATCAGCATCCAGGCCGCCAATTTCTGCATAAGGCTCAATCCCTTGGTAGTCTTCTGCCGCGCCTACCGCATAGCCAAGCAACATTCTTTGAATACCGAATATCCATGAATTTTGCTCGCCGGCGGCACTTAAGCCTAAACCGCTACGGTGAGCTTGATTCAAGCCCCAACGTATTCCTGCGCCTTGTATCCAATGTTTGAGTTTGGGCAGATCGCCTTCTGTAATACCAAAACACGCGGAGAGTGCTGGGACATCAAGGAGATCACAAATTTCGCTTTGCAAACATCGCTGTTGCGGCAAGCGCAGCAACCATTCAAGCGCAAGCAATAAAGGATTGTTTGTGCGATCAGAGGCATCCGCAATTTCAAAAGGAATATACCGCGCATCGTGACGTTTGTATTGCGCAAAGACAGCCCTGATCGACGCTGAAAATACGGCAATATCGGGAACCATAACGACGATGTCTTTAGGCTGAATTACATGCTGACCAGGATTAGGGTTTGCGAGGATGGATAAAAGTCTGTCATGCAGTACCTCTACCTCGCGTTGGACACTGTGTGCCACATGAAATTCTATCGATTGGTCTTGGGCGCTAATACTTTTTCGTTCAACTTCATCGATTGGCGATAGGTCGCGAATCGCGTTTTGCACTTGCCCTAACAAATGCGTACTCGCTTCTTCCGAAAAAAGATCAATTTTAAGACTGGAGAAATTCGATCTGGTTTGCTCTACCTGGTCAAATTCATCCAGCATACGGATGAAGTCACGCCCTAACTTACCCCAACTCGCTAGTAATGGATTACTGTGTATGTGCAATTGCGCCAGAGGTACTGAGGATAAGTCTATGTCGTTGCGGTTCTTTTGGCGTTTGAATTGCGACTTCAGTAATTCACGTCCATCAATGATGTCGCCCCAATAAAATTGACAAGGATTTGGTACTGCCAAAATAACTTGGGTGTGGATTGACAATGCCGATAGTGCTTCTAAAGTCTGGCGTGGTAACGCAGATACGCCAAACAAAATAACGCGCCGAGGCAAAGCAGCCTGTGGTTTTTTACCGCTATGAATAGCGTCGATAAAACGTTGGTGAACATTAACGCGACCTAATTGCCTTTCATGTTCGGGAATATCTTGCAAAATAGCGCGCCACAGTTTCGCTTGCCAAACTTGATCATCGTTCAATGGAAGCGCATCACCGCTAGCGCAATTGAGTCGATTATTGCCTTGACTCCAATCGCTCAACCAGTCTGTGCGATACATTTGATATAAGTCGATCAAATCTGCCAGACGTGCAGCCAATTGCAATCGACGCTCGGCATCACCGTTGGCTAAAAAGTTGTTAAGTGGTAAAAAATCTGTATCACCGAGTAATTCTGGAATCAGACGCATTAAGCGCCAGGTTAATGGTGATTTATCTAAAAATGAACTCGATGGAATTTCACTGCGCCCCAACATGGATCGATACACCATCCACAAAAAACGGCCCGGCAATTCAATTCGATTGGCAGCGCAGATGCCGGTATTTTCTGCCAAGGCTATTTTCAACCATTCTGCGACGCCATTCGATTGCACCAGAAAGATGTCTTTTTCGAGAGGGTTCAAAGGGTATCGCTTAATCCAATCAAATACCGCTTCCTGCAATTGCTCTAATTGATTGCCATGCAGAATAATCAAACCTGGTTTTATCACTGGCGCCATATGTGTTCCAACGAGAATGAAATGCGCATCGTTTGAAGTTTTAAGCTCAGCCACTTCATGCCAATAAGCCTAGGCTGAAAAGCTCAAACCTCTATTCAACCTTGAGCGCAAACCGCGAATGCGGAAAGCGCATATTGTGACATATATTAACGAATATTCTTCAATGAAGCGGAAGGCATGTCTCAGGAATTAGACCCGGGAAGAATTTTTTTTGATGAATTTGATGAATTTGATGAATCGAATTTCTCTGATTTTTCTGATTTAACTAATATAATGATATGGTGATATGGTGATATCGCGACGCTGGGATGTTGATCCCGTAAAACTCAGACATCAATTGCCTGTTTGCGTATCGCCACAACCAAGCTCGCGTTCAGGGTTGCAAATTTTTGCTCTGCCTAAAAAATTCACTTTCACACGCTTAGTGCTGTCGCCCAAAGAAAAAGAAACGGTGCCCGCTTGTGGTTGCTGGCTATTAGCATTCGTACGACAACGCCCATTGCCTGCATATGAGATGTAAGGTTGTGCCGCATCGGTAAAGTTATGGCTTACTTTAAATCTTTCGTTTAATGCTTCGTGTGAAAATATAATGGTTTCACCAGGATCAGCATGGCCGTTGATATTGCTGTCAATAAAAATTGTCCAACCAGATTTCCAACTCACGCCATCATTCGCCGCAACACTGACCTGGGAACCACGTTTGATCGCTTCAGAGCGCGTTAAATTGACCGCGGCATAAAACTCTGTAGCTGTCGTCATTAGTTTTTGCCGTTCTATCAATGTACTAAAATTAGGAACGGCTAAGGTCAACAAAATGCCAATCACACTGATGGTTACCAGGAGTTCAATTAAAGTCACGCCAG
Organism: Undibacterium sp. Dicai25W; assembly: GCF_049340505.1. Lineage (NCBI taxonomy): Bacteria > Pseudomonadati > Pseudomonadota > Betaproteobacteria > Burkholderiales > Oxalobacteraceae > Undibacterium > Undibacterium sp. Dicai25W. Next base: position 50,284 of record NZ_JBMPOQ010000023.1, read on the forward strand.
CGATACGAAGACTGCTAGATAAATATTTCTTCATATTACCAGCATTGTTCTTTACTACCAGATCCCGTGTATCCTTTGACGCCGTTACTATTGAGCGTAAAATTACCGCATACTAAATCTTGAAAGCGATTATCAACATTTGAAGAGCCGGGCACTGCTGTAATGAGAACGCAGTTTTTCATATCGTCGTCCTTACAAGCAGTAGCTTCTAATTCATAACTACTTTTGCCAGCGACATCACCGGAATACCATAAAAAATTTACTGCATCGGGGTCATTTGATGATTTTCCAAAAACAATGTAACGATTGTTTTGCGTGAAAAATTTCTCTTCTTGTTGCATCATTTTGAGCAAAGCACTTTTTGCCTCTGCGCGTTTTGCTTTTATCACGCCAGAACTATACGATGCATACGCGACGGTGCTCAACACAGCGACTATCGCAAGTGCAATGACTAATTCAATGAGATTAAACCCTTTGCTCCTATCTGTTTTCATACGTTTTCCTTAACTTTTCGGTTTCCAATTTTCACTATGATCTTTACTGTTTTCATACAGCATTTATCGTGCTTTTTATTGTGTTTTTATTGTGTTTTTCTAGACAGTGCGTCTTTGCGAAGTTCCTGGTAATTCTGCAGTTCACGCCAACTGAGTCTCCCCGCGCGAGTAATGACATCTGGCAAGGCTAGGGTTTCATTTCCGTTGGGACCGTAATTCTTTTGTACAAAAGTACTTGTCACACGCCGGCTTCCAGTTGCGTTCCTATCGCTCACGGTGGTATTCACATGCACTGTCACTGGGGCACTGTGCAAACCTATCCCGGATGTCAACCCAGTTTTTCCCAAGCTCAATCCAGTTAAAACATCCACCAAATATCTACGACCACTTCCAGGTGAGCAAGGGTTGCCAGTCAAAGTCATACTATTAAATCCATAGTAATTACCGACAACCGTACCTGGCAAATCGTGATGAATACGTTCACCAGTAAGCTGGGAATTCACGAAGTCCACATACCAGCCTTTGTTGCTTCCGGACTTTGTTCCGTAAGAAAAATTTTTTCCAGCAATAACATAGCCATTCGCGGTTGCCATCATTACACGTTGCGCCAATTGACTACGTCCCGTCACAACATCAGCGTTATAGGTCGTATCAAAAATGGCGTAATACGAATTTTGTGCAAAATTGCTGACAACAATATCATTTGCCTCCAGATATTTGCCGGTGCCGAATAGCACTAAATAACCACCGCCAGGTGCAAAGACAATTTGGGGTTGAACCGTAATAGCTTGTGCTTTACTATTCGCAGACTTAGCTGAAAATAATAGGGTCGGCGTTTTGGGGATATTTCCAAAGCCACTGGTAATAATCGAAAACCTCCACAAATTTCCTTGCAAATCGCCGACATACAGATTATTTACAGCACCATCGCCGCCATAGGTTACATTGGGCGCACCGAGTCCGTTTGCTTGAGTTGCGTCCTTCACTGGCGTCATCAATTTAAAATAATTTGAATTAAGCACCCAAGGCTCATCCGGCATTTTATCGAGAGATAGAAAAAAGATGGCACCTTGCCCGCTTCCTTTGTCTGGGCTGTAATTATTGTAGCCACTAGAAACAACAGCAAAATTTCCGTAGGTCGGATTACTTGCTGTTCCACCTACCCGGAATTTAGCAATCAAAGGCGCGGAGACGAGGTTCCCCATGTCTGGGTCTGTTTTATCAGTAAACTCCCATAATGCACCATAACCCTCTGCAAAGTGATCCGGACGAGTAACATCTAAAGCAAACAAACCTTTTGCCCCATTTCCCATTCCGGAAATTAAGACTGTTGCCCAATTTTCTTTAATTTGCACATCCTTGATGACAATTTTTCCGTCAACAAACGATTGGTGAGTGTAGGACGGGTCCGTTAAGTTACTCAATTTTGGTATCAAGGCATTCGGAACGTAGGCAAATAGTTCTTTGCCATTGTCCGCATCAAATGCATGTAAAAAACCATCATTGGCGCCGACATAAACGGCTTTTTTGCGTGCAGCATTCCGATTATAAAAAGCTGTGTAACCTGGACCTGAAACGTTTTTTGCCGGTGCGCCATAGTAACTAGGTGTACTGTTGATAATATCGCCTAAAACACTGTCCCTTGTTCTGAATCGCCCAGCTGGCATGCCCTTACCATCTATATGCGACTCCAGGCTACGATCACCGCGCAAATACTTAATGCGTTCTGTAGCGAGATTATCAATGACGCCGCTGCTTTGATCCGTGTTAAGCTTTTCCTGATCAGCAGCGCTAAAATTGCTACCATCAGCCCACAGAAATGGCGTCATTTTTAAAGTACCGTCCGTATTTATTCTTGCCGTATATATCTGTCTGTCCTCAGGTGCTGGAAATGGCGCAATTTTTTCCACAGCATTACCCGTCAGAATTTGACCAGCGTCCCACTCTGGGATCATATTTGCGTTAATTACACTCTTTTTCAATAAACTCCCTGACCATTTATTAGACGAGAAACCAGGCTCATAAACGTAAGGGTTGTCACTCATCATAGAGGATGAAATACCAACACCAGACAGCGTGCCACCCGATGACGTGACAGACTGAAAAATCGTATTGATCGCCTTCATCATTTTTTTTGGATCGCTTGCGAGAAAGAAATTGTCGGGATCAAGCTTGTTACCACTCGCCCACTCGGAATTATTATTGGCGACAGACCTTCCATCACTGGCGAATGTCTTAAACGGATTTTTATCTCCATTCACATCATTAAAACCACCATATTTGGCAGCCAGATATAATTGAGATACCCGCGGACCAGTATTGACACGCGCCGCGTTATCAATAGAACCATTGCCATTTTCATCGACATCGAGCGTGAAGGTTTTTACCCTCACAGGTTTATCAAAACGAATATCATTGGTATGCGCCCAATAGGCGATACCAGCGAGATAAAAGGTCCCATTCACTGACCCGGTATAAGCCGTGGACATGTTGGATAAATTCGGATATGGATTGCTGTTGCCATAGATGGCACTGGACTCCATTGCCGCCAATACATCGGTCTGCGCTTTAACGTCAAATGCAGGTAATCTGGCGTTACCGCTAGCATCATTAGATGAAGTCTCAACAGCGCGTTTAGGACGATTTGCGCCAGTCAATGCGGTACCGGGAATATATGTATCCTGATGCGTATTGGCGTCACCAATGGCGACAATATAGTTTCGCTGGCATGATGCAACAATCGGATCCGCCCATTTCGTCACCACCTGAAAATTATCCCGCATGGCTGTTGTCATGCCATTGGTACTTTCTGGTGTAGGGGAGTTTCCTTGCAGATAGCGGATGCTTTCATAATACAACTCGCTTAATGGGTCATAGGTTTTATAGTTCCCGCTACGTCCAAATTTATTGAGGTAATTAATGACTCCGCTATTACCACTGAGGTCTTTCTCTGGATTGACGACAAATATGCCTGTTACAGAGTCCCATTCTGGTCTGTCATTTGGTTCGGCTATGAAGCCGCTGCTTGACCGATACTGCAAGCTACCGACATACTTAACAGGCGCTCTTAATACGCCGCCATAGCGCGTGTTCGCGTTATCAAGCAAATAGCCGAATACGCCATATCTCACCGAATTTTGGTAACGCTGCATATGGCCAACTGGCTTGTAATTTCCGCCTGGGTACTGCATGCATAAGTCAATTCTGGAATTACTTTCGGAACTATCGCAAACCTGAACACGAACTAAAAATTCTCCCAGCCCCCTGTCAGACGACATATAAAGTTTGACATCTGAAGAGGCATTATTACTCGGATAGGTACGCGTAGCTGCGCATGAACTTTGAGTGTCAACGTCTGAAAAAATAATTCTATTCTCGCAGTTAAGAACGTAAAGTTTAGCGACCTGATATGGGGTCACCATTCCCGGTGAGCTCATGGTTGATGTGGCACTCACCATTTTCTTGGGGAAATATCCAGAATTATAAAATCCGGAAGGTAAAAAAGCGCGCTGCAAAATCGTCTGAGAAACATTATCGACGACTCGATCACCACCAGTCAGCGATAGCCGCAGCATGTCTATGGCTGAGGCTGAAGCCCAATTCATAAAGTTGCCGCTAAAAGAAGCCCCATCGCACTCATGGTTTGTATCAGCGTCCTTGACCACGTAAAAATAGCCATTCTGCATATCAGACCAGCTTGCAAATCGGGTAGCATTACCGTTGGCATCGACCGTATTTACACCACTGCTATTCACCAACACAAAATTTTTAACGCCGCCACTTAAGTAACATTTTTTACTATTGAAATATCCCAGATATTCGGTCGCTTTATTGTAGTCACTTGCATTAGCATACGCCGCTTTAACAGTCGGAAATTCAACTGACAAATCCAATAGCAAATTAGGATGAACACGACCACTACTGATATACAGCGGCGTATCAGATAATACCAATGCTGGAGGTGTCGCAAAGGAATAAGAACACATGCCGAGTGTAAAAAAAATCCATGGAAGAACGCATAACGTACTTTGCTTCACTGTATTGATGGCTTGGAGAATAAAATCACTCATGTGGACTTCGGCGCCTTTCGATAGTAAGTTTGCAGTACGACTTGTGTTTTGGAATCAGATCCAAAACCAATTGCCGTAATTCGAAAAATATATTTTGTTCGTTCGTCTGCGCTCTGCCCCGCTTCGACATCTTGCACCACCTCGATCAGATACTTTGGCAACTTTGCTGGAAATATCCCCTTGCCGACGGCCATAGTTTGTCCAGTAAAGCGACCCAATTTCACCAACGATGCATCATCACTATCGTCAGCTAAATCTATGCTTAACCAGACTGGGATCTGTCCGGGAGGTGACGGCAAGCACATACCTTGATAAATATTGCCGTCCCCCTTTGCACATCCAGTCTCAAAATATAGCTGAGAGGCAGGATCAAATAAATGACTTCGGCTTCCTGGCAATACCACCTGCGAATCGATATCCATCTCAGCATCTTTCAATGCAGCTTCCGCCGCCATAAAAGCAACTTGACGATCCCTGTCAGTACGCGATGCTTTTTCATTTTGAAGCGCAAGGTTTGCCAGTGACATACTTAGAATCAGAATTACTAATGTCATTAAAAGCGCTACGACGAGGGAAATGCCGCGTGGGCGGAAAATCAAATTTTCTTGAATCAAGACTTTCATTGAGTAATTTTTAAAGCAAATCAGAAAATTAGTTTGGTGCCTGACAAGTACCGCGCACAGGATCTACATCACAGCGATTGCGCAAAACCACGGACATTGTGTAAATTTTTCTCAGTCGTTTTCTACGATCTGGAGCTAGGTCTTTTTCACTGATCGTCGTGCCTTTGTCGGTACCTGCTGAAAGGGATGCGTAGTCATCACCAAACAAGTTATAGGTGTTCGTTGCACTATCGACCCTGGCACTTTCTGAACCACTAATCAGAAGCGCGATTTTGATCTCCGTTACTTTTTTCCAAAACGTCTTACGGTTCAAATCGGCCTTTTTCTCTGCTTCAGTCGTGCCAGACAGAACTAAACCCGCATCAAGCGCATTAATCGCAGTGGCATTTAAAAATTTACTGGCGCTACCATTAGCGGGATCATTTGTATCGATACCGTATAGCACTTGAAATGACTCCACACCTTTAACGATCGCCTGCGCATTCCAACTAATTGATCCACCTTTAGAATTGACTGACTGATATTTACAAAATAGCTCGGGCTCTTTATTTATATCGTTGGAAACGTAGTAAATGCTCCATCCCCGGTCCTCGTCGACAGTTTCTGCTGAGGATGGTGCCGGAACCGAAAACCCAGCGCAATTAGTAATAGAGCCATCTCCACCAGACGATGTACCAGAACCAAAAAAACGCACCGCCAAGACATCACTTGAATTGACCGATACACCAAGAGGGGAGGAAAGATCTGACGAAGCAGCACTCAGACTGTTTGCATCCAGACCGCCAACGTCTGCGGATGCTATCGATGGTGTAATCTGGGGCGCATTATTAAAATCAAGATTAACAAATCCAGCCAGTCTTAATGAACGGCCAATATTATCCAAAGCGAACCTCGCAGTTTCCTGAGTATCAACGTAGTCTGCATTCGTCAAAAAGACGCTTTTGGTCGAGAAGATCAAGCCCGAAGCGATAAGCAGCAATAGCAAGCTTAAAGTGACTGACACCATCAATTCCACTAAGGTGAATCCTCGGTCTTGCTGGAGATGAGATTCAGAATCGTAACAACAAAGTCTTAACATCGTTACTATTACCTCACGTAGGGCTCAACAGGTATCGCAATTTGAGGCGATGCAGCTTCATCGCTGTCAGAAACTTCTCTCGTCGGCTTTTTTGAAAGCCAACCAATCTTAATGACAAAACCTGCCTGACCATCCGGAGTGCAAGACCAGGTCAGTGCGCCCTTTGGGCCATCAAAGGGTGATGCATCTCTGCAAACCACCGCGCGCGCCGCAGGCAACTCGCGTTTCAAGCTTAACAGCCATTCGTAGATATCTGCTTTTGCAAGTTCAACCGGAGTGCAATTTGCTGAAGTTGCGTAGCACATAGTCGGTCTCGCTAACGCACCGTCTTTACGTGAATCGTAGCTGATGTTACTAAATAAATTTGCACCATCAGAGAGTTTCATTTGAGCGTTGTTTGAGCGGATCTTTTCCGCTAATTCGTTAGCCAACGCAACAGCTGAAGTATTAAAACCTGTCTGCTGCGATGCTCTTAAGGTTTCGAGTTGCAATCCAACAGCGCATAGCGAGGTGATCGATAAGATAACGAAAGCAATGAGCACTTCAATTAGCGAAAAACCACTTTGTCGAGTTTTTAGAATCATATAAATGTACATTACGTTACTTAACGATACTTATATTACCCTATGAACAATAAAACTCTAGCGTTTTTTGTTTAAAAAAAACAATGAACTTGTTTCAAATTAGATACAGGTAATTATTTATACTTTTAAAAAACAGAACGAAATGAAAAATATTAGGAGGATCATTCGCACCGAAAACTTGTGTTGACGAGAGCACGCTGGGGGGGGGGTAGCTCTCAGGGTGTTGGATATTTAGATCAGCGGGTTGCAGCCGACCTACGATGCGGAGAGCTGAGCGAGTTATTGTGAGGCGAAGAACTGAGAACGGTGAACGGAGAATGGGATTTGATAACCTGAGTTATCGTAGAAGAGTTTCTGAATCACAAAAGCAAAACCCCTCACTGTTTTCACAGAGAGGGGTAGCATTGGGGAGCCT
>NZ_JBMPOQ010000024.1:0-45050 GCF_049340505.1 Undibacterium sp. Dicai25W
ATGAACGATTACAACGAGCAATGTCCACATGATTCTCTCAACGGGATGACACCTGTTGAATACCGATTATTTCATCAACCTCAAAACTCTAGTAATACATGGCACTGATTGGGGGAGGTTTACACCCTGGCTTCAATAACTTAGCATTAATAAAAAACACACAGATCTCAGCAAATGGGACTTTGTTTTCACAATATGTAAATCTGGATAAAGGAATTGCCGGCGTATTCATGATTGCGGCATTCTGTCGGTCGATGCCATTGTTGCGCGACAAAAGGTGGAAGGATATGAACGCCTGGCTTATTGTCGTAGTTACGTTTTTTCTCACTTTCAGTATTGCCATACTCATGGGTGTGACTCATTGGCAACCCCAGTGGACAAGTTATACACCGACGTTCTTATTGGTAAATTTATTTTTTACCTGCATTGCTGAAGAAGCATTCTTCAGAGGCGGAATTCAGCAAGGCATCATCCAACTGTATCCCAAATTACCTTGGCTGGCAGTTGGCGTTTCAGCATTGCTATTTGGATTGAGCCATCTTGGCGGTGGTGCGAAGTATGCCATGTTGGCCACCATTGCTGGTCTTGGCTATGCATGTCTATATCAGCGTAGCAGAAGCATAGTGAGTGTCATTCTGATGCACTTCTTTTTTAACGCTCTGCATTTTGTGTTTTTTGTTTATCCGGCGATTGCTTAGGTGTTACTTATTTTTAATTTTCAATTTTCATTGAGCATCTCAAGTGAATCGCATAGCGGCTTCCGCTACAGAGCCGTTATGCGTGGGTCAATCACTGATATCCCTTTTGCTTTGCTAACTTAGAATTGACGTTCCAAAGCTTGATGAAATTCATCCGATTCAGAAGCGTCAAATACTAATGAATAATACTAACGACTAATGCGGATTAGCAAAACGCGGATTGCTTAAGAATTTTTGATCCGTCAAGGTACCTAAGAAATTAATCAAATCAATTTTATCTTGCTCGCTTAAGCTAATACGATTGACCAGATCACTTTTGTACGGATTTTGACGTCCGTCACCAGAATAAATGCCACTACTAATGACCCGTCCACCCGCAGCATAAAAGTCGATGACTTCCGCCAGTGTTTTGATCGAACCATCATGCATATACGGCGCAGTCACCGCTACGTTGCGCAGGCTAGGGGCGCGAAAAGCGCCCATATCCTGCACCTTGCTGGTAAATTCAAACAAGCCACGGTTGGGAAACGGAAATCCGCCCTTGCCATCGATGTTATATAAGCCAGTGTTATGAAATGGGGTATCAATCTGACTAAGCCCGGCATAACGTACCTGATCATTGAAATTGAAACTGCCATGGCAGTGAAAACATTCCGCTTTCTCTCCCATAAACAGATTCATTCCACGCAACTCGGAATCGTTCAAATTTGTTTCCTTTCGCAAATACTGATCGTAGCGGGAATCGCTAGAAATCAGACCGCGTTCGAACGTCGATATGGCGGCAATGATATTGACAAAGCTGATTGCGTCCGCATCCTGGGGAAATGCTTTCTTGAACAAGATTGCATATTGAGTGTCCTGGCGGATGCGATTCAATACCTCAACTTTGTTGCTATCGTTGATTCCCATTTCTACCGGATTTTCACCAAACATTGGCACCTCCATCTGTCGCTCTAATTCCGTCATCACCGGATTTGCCCAGGTGAGGGTGGCGTGATAAACGACATTGGCAAGACCTTGTGCATTTCGCGGATGTGTTTCACCCGTTGAGCCTATGGCCAATGGTCGCCCATCAGTGAATGCTTTGTCCTGTTGGTGGCAAGATGCACAAGACTGCGTTCCATTACCGGATAATTTGGGCTCGTAGAAGAGGGCACGTCCAAGCACGAACTTGTCTTCAGTTGCAGGATTGTTTGCAGAATTTACTGCTGCAGGAAAACCATTTTGAGCAGGGATTGTTGGTGGTGCATGGCTATGGGTTGCAGAGGGGCCACCTCCGCCACTTCCTCCGGAACCACAAGCGATGAGCATCAGACTGCTAACCGCGAGCAATGCCAGAGGGAGTATGTGACAGCTGTAGCGTTTTTTCATTTGGAACGCGCAACAAAAATAGATTGCGCACCATTACTGGTTGTTTTACCCGAGTTCAGATCGATTTTCATATTGTTGAAAATTGCTGCGCATTCGGTATCGGTGCTGCCAGACATACAACCTGTTGCACCAGCAAGATCGGTTGTCAAATCAGCTCCCGCATAAAAAGCATTCAAATCCAATGAAATTTTTTGCTTGCTGGAATCGAAGGCGGACAACTTCACTAACATGCGGTTGCTGTTGGTACAGCTATATGCTCCAGTAGTCGCATTGGTGCTGCATCCGGTCGCGCCAAGATGGGTGTACCAAGTGCTACCATTCGATGTCGTCGTGGTTGCTGGTGTGGTCGCAGTGTTAGTGCGGATGACGTTAACTCCACCGATCGGATTGACTTCTAATTTCAGAAATTTTCGACCGGATGTCCAGCTCCACGCCATACCTGCAACACCTAAAGGTTTAGGCGCAGTCGCATAATCGCTGTGGTTAAGTGCTTCAGGAACGCCAATCTCGTATTGAATTCCAGTGTACGTTCCGCTTGGAACAGTTCCAGTAATTACCGTGTTTGTTAATAAAGGGACGCCGCCGCAGACTGCGCCATTTCCATCGATCAGGTTAATCAACGCCACCTGATCACTTTGCCAGTCATTTGGTGTGAGTGTCACCGGTACGTTTTGCCCACTCGCGTCGACCAGATTGACATTGTTGACGTAAAAGCGCGCGTCCTTTAAATCTACGGTGGTATTTTTTGTGCCCAGACCAGTAATGCTTGTACCGCATTTTGCGCTAATACCATTTGCCAGCAGATCGAAATTAATGCTTACTGGCATGGATGTTGAAACTGGCGCGACGTTTGCGGAACTACCGGAACCGCCACCGCAAGCGGATAGCAGAAAGCTAGTGGTGGTTAGGATTAAAGCTAAGGAAATAATATGGTTCATTTTTTTTTGCATGATGTTCTTTCAGAATGTAGATTGAAGGCCTAATGTCGCAGCCCAGTTCGCGACGAGTTGTGTGCCGTTAACTGATTGCCGGAGCGGGATTTGGACAAAGCCGTAAGCACTGGTTTTCCCGCTGAGTTTGATACTGATCCCCGGACTTAACGAAACACTGCTGCCTCCTGAGCTATCCGGTTCCGCATTGCTGCCGCTGTCTTTGCTTTTGCGTTGCAAATTTAATTGCAGCATGGGTGCGATCTTGTCATTGAGATCGGTGCGAATACCAAGATCCAAACCGTATTTAGAACCAGGTCGGAAGCCGTCTTTTTCAGTCAGTGGTGACTCGATATTTGCCTGAACAAACCAACTACTACGCAAGTTTGGGAGAATTTTCCGGTAGTAGATTCCTGCCAACAGATCCGTACTACCTGTTCCAGGTTGCAAACTTCTTTCTGCCTTGGTGCCTGTATCGTTGGCAATAGTTGTTTTTCCGGTCGGTAGTTTCAGTCCTAAATTGAAACCACTGACTACTGCACCACCTTGGGTATCTTCAAACAAGGCAGTTTGGTATCGGGCCATAATCCGCGCGTCACCGATTTGTCTGAAATTCCAGGTGACTGGCTTACCGTTTTCTGTGTGTTCATGGCTACGATCTAAAAATGGTAATGAGGCAGTAAGCCCCCAATGTTCATTCAGACCATAATCAAGATTTGCCAGCCAACGGTGACTTCGTGTTTCGACTTCGCGGTTGCCGACATCCGTTTGGTTTACATTCAGCTTATCTGATCCGCGCATGAGTTGGTCTTGCCCGACTTGCTCGTAGCGTAGATCGAGGTGCACACCATGGTCTAGCCAGGCGCCTTGAATTGCCCAATCAGTATTAACCAGGCAAAAGCTGGCACCGCATGAGGCGCTGGCAGGAGCAGACAAGACGAAGCCCGATAGCATAACAATGACAGTCTTCATTCGAGGTAGCGTTTGTATTCGTTTATTTGAAATCATTCATTCTCTTTCCTATTGCGAAATGCAACAGCTCACGGCTCAGAATCCTGGTGGATTAAGCCAAATTATTCGGTTGACGATGAAGTGCAGACGAAGCGATTAAGCTGGTGGAGCTCGGGCGAGATAGAAGTTTCTTGTATGACGACCTAGATGAGATGTCTCGCACTGATCAATGCCTGATAACTGCTTGATAGTTCGCAATAATCCCTGTTGTTGATTGGGCAGCAGACCGAGGTCAATGTGAAATGAAAGGCAGGTGGCACAGTGACGCCAATGAGATGCGGGGGTTTTACCTGAAGTCGCTCTCCGGTCTTTGGAAACGCTTAGGATAGCTAAACCCTTACTTGCTCCGGTGCGCGAAGTGCAAATCTCACTTCCTGGCCATAACTTTTCATTCTGAGAAAAAAACACGGCTGTCGCGAACGGCAATAGCGCACTCGCAAACATACACAGACAAAGCAGACAAACTACCAGTCGGTGAAAAGGCATTTGTGTTTTTTTTAAATTCATGTAATCGCGTAATCACGACCTGACGCCATATGTGCAGAGCACGGGAAGCGAATGCATTGAAGAAATTTCTTCATATAATTCGGCAAACTAAAGAGGTAACATCGATTTTTTGACAGGCGGAACGTATGAAATGAACGAGCCGTGTGCCTGTTCAAATCTTTTTCAGTCAGTATTGCGTGTTTTGGCAGAGACCAGCTGCTATTTGGATAGCTGATTCACCAGTCAATGAAAAAACGATGTCATTCGCACAGGAGAGCGCAGGAGGAGCGCGAGGCTGGGAGCTTAGCCATGCAAATAGCGGATTTGGTGCGAGATAAAATAGTTGTGGGAATGTTTCTGACTGTGGTGCTGCGACGACATTGATTGCGAACGTTGACAATGTCACATGTTTGGCCGCATGCAAGGTGCAATAGGCGCAGGATTGTATGTGTGAACCCATATCGCTGTCAGTCTTGGAATTCGCAATTTGCACCAGTTTGATAATGCTGCCCTGAGCAGTGCAAATTTCTGTTCCAAATTTCATCGCTTGATTGTTTCTGTTCAACGCAGATGAAATGGAAGGCGCGAGCGACAGCAGGAGTATCGCAAAAATTGCAATACACGCTGTGAGTTTATTGATCGCTGCCGAGAATTTCATGGCGCGGAGTATAGAAGTAGATTGACAACAATGTCAAATTAAACAAAAGTAATCGAAGTATTTTTTGATGTTCGACAAATGGATAGTTCACGAGCCGTTTCGAAATACAACCTGAGTGTCGATTTGCATTTAACTTCGAACTGCCAAATACCATTAATCAATCACTTAGGAAGCTGGAAGTAATTTAAGTTTGAATTTATAGATTTTAGTAAACTTAAAATTATTTCTTGTCGGAGTAGACAAGTTGTTTTTAATTATGCGTATGGACCAGTGAGTTATGTGATGGTTACGTTGACTCTGCGTTCTGTAGATAGTTAGTCGTCAGTGCGTCAGTTTTTTGAAATTAAATATTGTTAGAAATTTTTATGCAATTTCTTTCGCTTTTTTTAACCAATAATTCAGCAATATTTTTATATTTTTAAGAAAGTTTTTAATGGGTTTTTATATAAATCGCAATTGGATGAATTTTATCATTGTTATTTGTGCTTTATTTTCATTGTCAAACATTGCGTCAGCAGGTGTCGAAACACAAGTAATGGGGGAAACTACGTGGATGCAGGTTGCGCAACAGGCGAACTCTTCCGCTAATGCCAGAGCACAATGCCTGGCATTAGCTTCAAGTTTTGGCATTGAAGGAAAATGGTGTACAAAGGGTAAAACAAATTCTCCTGAAGTATCTGCCTTCGGGTTTGGCAATGTTTGGGTTGCGGAAGAAAAAACATTCTATCTAGTAAAAGTCTTTTTTTGCGAGAGCGAGAATAAGCTGATTACAGGCATTGATAATCAATGTGTTGACGTAAAGCCCTTAACTGATACGTCACGGTCATTTTGCCTTTCTTGTGCTCGATCCATTAAACCAAATCATAGAAATGTAAGTTATATTGAGCGCGATTTTGTTGGTCAGCATATTGATCTTACTAGGTTCTACAATATCGATCCAAAAACTATTGATACTGATATTCCAGGTGTTTTTGGAATGCGCTGGAGCAGCTCATTTGATGTTCACTTGGAATTGGGCGGAGCTAGGTCTTATAACGAACTTCCGTATCAATGCTATATCCGCAACGACACAAAAGAAACTCTTTGTAAGGGCATTTACCGATCGTTTCAAATGAATAATCCAGCTTCAGTAACATTGGTTCAAGCTGATGGGAAGCGACTCTTCTTTTATTTGAAAGATAAAAAATACGCTCCAGTTGTCGCGATGACTGATGCGATTATTCCTACCTATTCCATTAATGGTATTTTGAAGGGATGGACGCATACCTATGGTGACAACAATTACATTGAAATATTCGATTCAGATGGACTGTTGTTATCGACAAAATATCACAATGGAAAAGTCCTTAAATTCACCTATAGCAGCGGTGCGAGCAACAATACAGCGATAAATAAATATCCGGCAAATGCACCGACATGCCGTAACGTACAAGCGGGACAAGCTGTAACGCAGTGGCGTTTGCTTTGTGTTACCGATAATGCAGGTCACCAAATTAATTTTGAATATGACATTAGCAATCGTATAAAAAAAATATTTGATGAGTCCAATCAACCCTATATCTATGAATACGACGGTGTGTCAGGTGGCTGTACTAAGTCTGAATCAAATGAGGCATGCCATGCAGGTAATCTCACCAAGGTTACTTTTCCTGATGGTAAAGCGAGAACCTATTTGTATAATGAATTGCCGAAAATTAATGCTGGAAAAACTTGTGTGGGAACAAAACCTTTAGGTGCTGGGCTAGCGCATCTCAAAAATGCACTTACGGGGTTGGTTGATGAAAACAATGTTCGCAATAAAACATGGAATTATGATTGCTCCGGTTTGCTTCGTTGAATTCACGCAGAAACGGCGAAACATCGGTCTTGAGGGCGCTAACAAGTTAGGTTGCCTCAGTTTAATATCTATTTGAGTTCAAATTCAATTTTCTGTTACTGATAGCATTTGTCGATGTTCAGATAAGTCTGAACTGCATTTTTATGAAAATCAATGACTTACATTTTGACCGAATAATGAATTCTGAACAAATAAATCAGCTAACCCTGAATTTTTATGGTTTTCGTTCAGCTAACTCTGAATTTTTCGGATAAGACAAAAACAGGCGGCCAAGTCTGGTGTTCGGATCTGCGGATGACCCGAGGCGCGCAATATGCCACTTGGTTGCTCCAACATTGCACCGAGTGGTTCGTGCGCAATCCGTGCATCTTTCGTAAGCGTCCAACCCCACCACCCTTTCAGAGCTTCAATGTGATGTACCATTGAAATTTACGTATTGCTAACGGCAAACGAGTGAATTATCTGTGTTTATTTGCATGAACCATAAACAAAGCAAATAGTATCTTTCAGTTCTCCTACTTAAGTTATTTATGAAGAGTGTGTCTGTGGTTAATACTATTCATGAGATTATTCCTATGGCACTTCCGTGCTGGTTTAATAAAGATTCACACCTCTATCAAACCGGGTAACCTCTCCGTTTGCAAGGACCAACTGTCAGATCAGATTAAGCCAGACATCATCGTTGAAGGTCGCTCATTCATCAACTTATGCGATGCACGTGAAATTCATTCAAACCACGATGCTCATTTTCACTCTCCCAATCGCACCTTGTATAACGATATCCAGAAAATATATCTTGCAGGGAGACTTCACGTTTAATCAAGCGCTTTATCACCGAGGCTAGCAAGATTACGTCGTCTTCATGATGAATCTCCATCGGAATACATGCAAAAACAATTCGTGATTTATTAGTCCATCTTATATCGAAACTTGGCAGTACTGTAAATTCGGTTGACGCTTCTATGTCACGTTTTACTTTCTTCAACCTGACCACATAATCATCATCAGGTAAGACATTATATTCAAACCCTTTCACCTTCTTGCGCGAACGCCCAAGTTTTTTATAAATTGGCTTTTGTATTGCTTCTATATTCGCATTACGTTTCGCAAACTCAAGATCGTTCTTCAAGACCATGTCGATCGCCTCGGCTTCAATGAAATATCTGAATGCTTGTCGAGGATGAGACCAAGCAACGGAAACTCGATAGTCATTGATGATGAATCCAAAATCATCCCACCATGACAATGGACTTTGTTGCTGATCTGGATAAACGTGACGTATCAAGATTCCATTCTTATAACAAGTCTGCAAGCAGTTATTCTTATGTGCAAGTTTTGCATGTTTGATTTTTTGCTCGAATTGCTGAGTCTTCATATCTATTACCCTCGGCTCTTTACGTTACTATTTAAATAGAAGAACATCTACAAAACGTGGCCAATCACAATCATCTTTTCCCCGAATTCTTTGCCAGCATTTCATTGCATACTAACCAATCTTTGGGTCTGGGCTTGAGCACTCCAGATAATCATTTTGACTCTACGCCAATTGTTGGAAATAACGACTGATACACTAACGGAGTCTTCGTTTTAGTTCTCAGTCAGGTCTAGCATCTCGCAAACCAATACTCTATTCAAATCCCGACAGCGAGTAATTTTTGACGCAATCGTAGTTCAGAATCATCGTCAAACCCAACTAATGAATTTGTCTTCACTAGGTTTGGCAAAAATGGCTTGAACAAGAAAGCCTTATCATCTATCGCTAGCCAAGATATCCATGGTTCCTCAGATCCACGCAGCCACGCTTCAACTTCAGTCTGGCGTTGGTAACCTACAACTTCAAGAAGATCAGGAAAGTCTCTCCAACTCGGCGTCATGCCAATGATCCGGCTTGAAATGTCTGCCGAGAAAAAAAACTGTATTTCTGACAGACTACGCGTTTCTCGCCATGTACTACTAATCACCACTCGCACTTTTGGAAAATCCCGTAAAACGTTTTCTAGTCGAGGTAGGCAGCAAAAAAATAATTGCTTGTCATAACATGGATCTGGGTGCAGAACCCCATCAAAGTCCAAAAACAAGATCATTCGCTTTGCGCTCCTTTCTTCTCACCTAAGCGTTCTAGGACAAGTACAGAAGGCTCGCGCACTTTCACATTCAATACATCGCCTTCACGCCATCCCAACGCAGCAAGTAATTCAACAGGAATTTCTAACATTCCATCACCGGATCCATCTCCAGCATCAACAACCGTTGTAGTGAACTTAATTGATCCGCCTCGACTAGCGTTCGTTGATTCAATGTGCTTCAACAAGATCGAAAGTAGCGCATCGTTTTCCTCTGGCAACATCAACCAAGTCGCACAGATAGACTCAGAATACTCTGTCCATGCACTAATCAGATCAGACTCGGCCACAACATAGCCTGCATCTTGAGCGCAACGGAGCATTCGTTCAACATCCCTCCTATATTGCTCTTCAAAACTGAGACTCTTACTCATCCCTATCTCCAATACGAAAGTTGTACATGCAGAGCAAATGCTTAAAATTATTAGCCTCTCCTGGACAAACACCATTTATAGTCGCACGAAAAAATATACTATTTCACACAGCCAACAACTTGGTTCAAAAGAAATGTCTCGCGTCTTCAAATTTTTAGCGCTAACTGATTGAGAAATTCAATTCTATTGCTACACTAGCTCACCTAATGAGCTAGTTCAAAGGCATACTGTTGATAACTTCTTTCCGAAAGGGAAAGTTTCTGATGAATAGCACTGAACGCCTCCACAAGATCCACCACATGTTGACTCAAAGGCATATCGTCACAACAGAGCAATTCGTCAACGAACTGCAGGTATCGGTTTCCACGATCAAGCGCGACTTAACTTTCTTAAGAGATAGATTAAATGCGCCTGTAAAGTTTGATTACGAATTGGGCGGCTATTGCTTCGAGAAAATTCAGCACGTCGGACCAAAATATGAAATGCCTGGCCTCTGGTTCAACGATAGCGAGTTGCACGCACTCGTCACTATGCAAAAACTATTGAATGAGTTACAGCCAGGATTGCTCTCACCGTACTTGGATCCATTACAGGCAAAACTGCAGGCCATTTTGTGTTCAATGAAAGACTCGCCGGAAGAAATATCCAATCGAATCTTAATTTTGGCACCAAATAAACGCGAATTGCCTTTAGAAAACTTCGAAGTCGTAGCAACAGCCGTTGTTCGACGTCGTCGCCTGAAAATTGTTCATTTCAATCGAGGTACTCAAACAAAGACAGAGCGGATCGTCTCTCCTCAACAACTGGTCTACTACAGAGATAATTGGTACCTAGATTCTTGGTGCCATCTACGCAAAGACATTCGTAGTTTCGCCGTAGATGCGATTGTCTCGGCAGAACTTATGCCGGACAAGGCAAAGGATGTTTCACTCAATAGTTTACGCGAAGAACTAAGCGAAGGGTATGGAATCTTCAGCGGTAAGCCATTGCAATGGGCCAAATTGCGCATTACCAATGTAGCGGCAGAATGGGCATCCAAACGAATCTGGCACTCCAATCAAAAATCAACCGTTGATGCTGATGGCTCTCTTCTTTTGGAAGTCCCATATACCGATGATAGAGAGCTAATCCAAGACATATCAGCTTGGCTACCTCATGTTGAAGTAATCTTGCCAAATTCACTACGTGAAAAACTGTCTGAGATTCTAAGAGCTTCTTTAGACAAAAATTCGGCTAAGTAAAAAATAAGTAACTCAATAGAGCCTATATGCAAGAAATCGCTCAAACAAAACATGCCTTAGATTCGATGACGCAAGTTGGTCTTCGCGCATTCTCTGAGATCGCTGACCTTTGGAAACTAACTCCTGAGCAGAAGGCGGTGATTCTTGGTAAGCAAAGTGGCAGCATATTAGCTGATCAGAGCGAATCGGAATCCTCTGAGCCTCACTTAACAGAAGTGATTATTCGCATCAGCTATGTTTTAGGAATATACAAACAATTAAATATCCTGCTGCCTATCCCTGCACGTGCCGACGCTTGGATCAGAAAACCAAACTCAGAAAAACTATTCAATGGTGCCAGTGCGCTAGATTTCGTACTCAAAGATCCTGAACACCATCTTCCTTTACTTCTTGCGTATCTTAAAAACGTAATCTAAGGCTATTGAAAGAGTAAATCATGAATAGTGATATCGAGCCCCTCAGCGAAAACTATGAATTAATCGCTTCGGACTTCCCTAAGCTTAATCATCTGGGGGCTGTTCCCGGATCTCAAATGAAATTGCTGGCTGTTAAGTTTGAGAATAAATACTACACACCTGGAGATACGCCACCTGAGAGATTCAAGCGCTGGCAAAATTGCGAGGATATTTCACGTCAGTTTTGTTCAGCATCTCTTAATTCTAAAGTTGGGAAGAGATCACATATGTCCGAGGAAGCGATCATTGATCAATACCTCGAACGCCTAATCGATACAGGATGGATGACGACTGCTGAGGCTCATTGGACGATGCGTCGTACCACTCAATTGCTCGGCTGGCCAGTGTCGCAAAAAATCAAAGATTTCTTCAACGATCTTGAAGCGGCATCAAAATGAAGAACCAAAAACCAATCATCGCTCTTGATGGAGACGGTGTCCTACTCGACTATCACCTTGCGTACCAGCAAGTATGGCATAAGGCTTTTGGTAATTTTCCGAAAATCAAAGATCCGTTAGCCTATTGGCCGAAGGATCGATACGATGTCAGGCATTTAGATGCAACCGAATTGGACTACTTTCGTGGTTTCTTTGATCATGATTTCTGGATCAGCATTCCTCCAATTGAAAATTCTATCGATGCATGTAATTTGCTTGTCAATGGCGGCTATAAACTCGTTTGTGTTACCGCACTCGAACATCGATACCAATCAGCACGATTCAAGAACCTACGTGAGCACGGTTTCCCTATCACGCACGTTGTTACCACGTCGCAAACGGATGGTGAAGTAAGCCCCAAGAAAACTGCACTTGAAGATCTCGGGGCGGTGGCCTTTGTTGATGATTATTTACCTTATTTTCGGGGAGTGTCTCACGTAATCCACCGAGTTCTTATTTTGCGAGAACCGCATGGTAGCCCGAATCAAGGACCTGAGTTATCGAATGTCGATTCTGTACATAGTGATTTGCAAGCATTCGCGAGAGAATGGCTGAAAGTCCAAAAATTGGATTAATTATGCGCTCACTTAACCAGAATGTAGAGCGTGAAATGAGGTAACAATGGAAAAGCTCAAAGAATATATAAAACGCTCTGCACGTGAAGCTTGGGATGATTTCTGGCAACCATTTTATTGGCTTATTTCCTCAAAAAGAACAGCAAAAGGACAGTACGAAGTTGAGGGAGGCACTACAAAGCGGCAAAAGGAGGTGACAAAAGTTATCTCTTCATTACTGACGAATATGTGGACTCCATAGAATGAGCGCTTGAAGAAAACTACCACTTCTTGTTGTATCAAACCGCTGCAGATAGTCCGAATTGACAACGTGAATTAGAAATCGACGATCATGAACTTCTTGAACTCGATCTTTCGCTGCGAGAAGAGAGTCGGTTGGAGAGTCGATTTGAGCCTTTTTAGCGAGACAGATGAAAATCAATTGCGTGAAAGACGTGTTGCGGCGTGTTTAGTGGAGTGCGCACCTAATGCGTAAAAATGGTCACCTTGCCACGCCACCGTGATGAGAGTAGGTACCCAGAATGCGAGCACCTAGCTCTGGAAACTCGACTTCATTGCTAACTACCGCGTTGCGAAAGTTTCCTACGATGCGACGATAGACCGCTGGATCTGCAAAATCGGCAACGCTTCGCCCCGTAAAGACAGTTCCGTAGTCGTCGATCGTCACTTGATCAAGGATCGAGTTCATCCCGGCTGTATCAAAGTCTGCGAGCACTGCCAGATTCGTTCTGATCTGCTTATTTGGGCGGAATATCAGGTTGTACGTTGCTCGCCCGACCACCCCGTCAGCCTGCCCAACTCCCGTGCCATGTACGAAGAGCGCTTGAGTCGCCTCATCTGCGCTGATCTCCTCGAACTCGACGCTGATGACGATCCAATGACCGCGCTAGGAACCAAGTCCCCGATAGAAATCCAACTCATTGAGCTTGTATGAAGCTCGGAGCACATTGTCATCCAACAGGAGTCTGATCGCCCTTAGTACGTTGCTCGTTCCCGCACCGTTTTCGCCAATAATCGTATTGACGCCTTTACTAAATCGCAGCGTTGCATTAGCGAAATTCCGATAATTTATAAGTGTCAGTTTAGAAATGTGCACGCGTATTTCCGCATCCATGTGGGGCAAGTGCACACGTTATCACAAACTTAAGCAAAAAAGTCTCAATCTTTTTCTGAGCAACATTTTCTAACCAGCTGTTTGTGGTCGTTGGTACATACTCAGCTAGATTGGAGGTGGGGCTCGAGCACTGGCCACCAGCCTTGCATAATACGATTTTCATGCTCTACTCGCAGTCATCGGTAACCATCCACTCATCCATACCCGAATCCAATCGCTCTTTAGCCTCAGCAAAGGTCCATGCAGGTGTTTGTGGACGGACGTGTTCGTGCGTCAGTGTGACGAGCGGAAGGTCATCGTCCTCGTACACATACGCCTTGCGAAAATCGTCAGGGTTGTAGGCCACATGAAGTTGCGCGTGGTTACCGTGCTTGGCCAGCAGATATGATATGGCTTCGTGAGGTAAGCCGGCAATAATGGAGTTCAACGGAAGGATTATATTTTGATGTTCCGAGAATAATTAATTTGAAATATGTCTGACGTTGAGACGTCTTATGAAATTTTAGACATCTTTGCATATAAAGCTACTCGTTCATAATCAGGAATATGCGTTCGTCTATTATTTGGTCTCCATTTTTTAGCCCGATCATGTAATCTATCCCGTGCCTGCATTCTTTTATTTAAATTCGTGATGAAGTTGATCAATGCGTGCCTTTGGCCTGAGGAAAAAGGGGATTGAAAATCTGCGTTAGCTGCGGAGTGCAGAATTCCTAGTTCATAAAGACGAAACATAATATGCAGGCCAAATCGTTTATTTAGCGGAGCGATTTGGCAAGAGCCGATGATAATACTAGCCATCATATTTTTTTGAATCTGTATCTGATCTTGTAAAGTTGGCAGAATTTCCTCGTTGCTTTTCTTCTTTGAAAATTCAAGCAAACAGCTCTGGCAATATCTAAAATTTGGGACAGAATTTAATCCGGCTAACAATGAATCGGAAAGAGTAATATCGTTATTGCAGTGTGGGCATGTGGTATTCAATTCGATAGCGTGATATGGGCATATTTTCCAAAATTGAAAACGCCACTCAATTCGAAAATACGGAAATGAATCGTTTTTTAAACATTCGCTGCAAATGGATGTGATCGGTTTTTTCTCATTATTTATCCGGAGTTGCTTTTTCACGGATTTAAATTTTCGAATCGATTTATTGATTGCAAATAAGCCTTGAAACCAAGCGTCATTTAAGTTTGATATTTTCGAAAATGTATTCCTCTGGATGGGGAGCGCAGGCGCATCCATATCTTTGATATGATTGAGTTCAAATAATTCTGTGATTTGTTTGTAGCTCATGGCCTGCGATTGAGCGAGTCTTTGTAGCCACGAATATAGTGATTCGCGCTGCTGTAATGGTGGAATTCCGTAAAGATAAGTGCTCATTTGTTAAAAAAGTTGTAGTTGTGATCGTGGATTGAAATTAGTAAACGAAGCTTGATGGCTATTTCTATTTCTGCAGATATCTAGCAAACTCATCGCCAACCGCGCGTCATTGATGTGTTGAAATTCATTTACAAGTAGCTCCAGGCCTGAAATCAAAAACTCCTTTCTGATCATTGGTAGGTTGTTCGTCATTTCAGATAGTTTTAATCGGTGCAAACTTCTTTCAACGCATGCGCTTGCCTCGTCAACTGAAAGTATTTTCTTTGCTTTTCCCGCCCTTAATTGATGCTCTTTGTTCTCTCGGAAACCAGTTGCAAAAATAATGCGTAGCATACCGTCCAGAGACAACCTTCTAAAAATTTTCAGGGGAGCGTAATCACTATTGATCTTGTCGTAATAGATATTTTCAACTTTTCCGGCGATCCATTCAGAAACCATTTCAGCCTCAGTGGTCGACGCAATGACACACGACTCCCTGAGGTCAAAGCCACACTGGCAGATTGCTATTCCAGGTCGGTTCCAATTAAGATTTTTTTTGCATCGTTGGCAGGTTTCGATTAAAAAAAGCTTGTGTCTGAAGCAGGCCGTCGCAAGGTTGACATCCCACCACTTTTTAGTAAATTGTTCTTCTTCAATGCACCTTACGCAAACTTGTGGACATCGAAGTCGGATAAAAAATGGACGGCTGACGCAATGCCCATAAAAATTTGCGTACGGCATGGCCGAACTCATTCTGATTTCAATATAGCGATTTGCCATGGATGTTGATTGTTCACCGAACAGCCAGGCGATGGTTGGTACGTGCTTTCTCGATAGGTGGTGAATGCGCTCAACTTTGAATACTTTGGATAACCACTGAATGCCAGAAAAGTGATTTTTTTCAGACATTCGCAATACGTACCCCATGAGTGACTCTTGTTTAAGAATCGGGGATTGCACTGGTAATCGGTGATATGGGCGCATCAATCAATTAAATGGATTGTTATTTGAGGCCGAGGTTCCGAAGATATGGCTAAATCCATTTCTTAAATCACTGATTTCAATTGCTGTCCGTCCTTCGGTCATTGCAAATGTGGCTGCTGCAATTAGCAAAAATTTCAAGGTTCTTGGTGATCCATTTGTTGCGAGATGGATTTTTGCTTCTACACTTGAAATAATGGACATATTGATACAAGTGCAAGTGGCGTGGAAGGCTCGCAGAAATGCTTGCCATTCCACTCCTCTGACAAACGGTCGTATTTGAAATCGAGCAGGTAGCCGTGAAGCGAATTGCACATCAATTTGAGAAAGATCTCCAAGTTCATCCGTACCAAACACAAAAATTGGGATTTGAGTTTTGTCGGTAATTTCCTTCAATAAATCTGTAATTTCACTGGCACTCGAATCACGCCTTCCTCGAAAAAGATGTTGAAATTCGTCAATAATGATCAGTTGTACATTTCTATCGACCAATGCTTTGATCAGAATGGATAAACGGAGATCTTGTAGCCGGGTTGCGCGAACCCCCGGTGGATGACCGAGCTCTTGTAACATTCTATCGATCATCGACCCGATGTTTGGTGAAGCGGATGCGGATATCACGATGACCGCACTACTCGAATCAATCAGATCAGAATTTTGGATATATTCTCTCTTAATGACAGAGATCAGATGAGACTTTCCAGTTCCTGTTGGCGCCGTTACGCTTCCTCCAGTTGGGCAACCTGAACGCTGACTTTGTTTGACCAAAGCGCGAATTCCAGAATAAGTATTTTTAAATTGGGGGTGCATAATCGTAATTAGGCGAATCTGATTTAACGTATCTTCAATATCTTTTTCTGTCATTTTTTAGTCCATGAAGTATGATGAAAAACTCGGTATTGATGTTTCCTCAGATTTCATTTCATCTTTTGTAAATAATTGATCATTTTTGTTTTTGAGTTCAACTACTCCTGGCGCGCTTAGTGATTTTGTGCTGGTCAGATCTCCAAATCGCAAGGCACTTTTAAGATCCTTCGTGACTTTTCGCCCCTTCGTAATGCTTTCCCATAGTTCAATGAATTCTAGTTTTGCCCTTAAGTGTGACTCGTACTTGTCGCCCTGGATGGCAGATTGCTTGAGCCTATCGCGAATTGCTTTGTGTTGTAGCATTGATAGATTGTTCGCGTACTCAGGGTGACAATTCGGAACATAAAGCCAAGTTAGATCGAGTGGATTTTGAACATAGCAATAACCAAGATCTTCGGGGTCATATTTGATATTTGACTTAAATGATGGAGAAATTTTTCTTCTCATTGCCTGCAGCTCATGCGAATTAAAACGTAAGTAATTCATAACAATTCCCTCGTTACCAACACTAAGAGTTTTTTGATGTGCAGCGATAAGACCAAGACTTTTTAGATTCGTCGGAAGAAGCGGGGGAGGCGTAGATTCAAAACTTTCTTTAAATAGATCGAACGGTAATTTAAGCGTCTTCGAGTTTATTTTTGTGGGATAAACGTCGACAAAGTACTTTAGCAATCCGTTGCAAAGCTCAGAGAATGAGATTCTTGCGGATTCTGCCGGACTGATCGGTAAAA
Source organism: Undibacterium sp. Dicai25W (assembly GCF_049340505.1). Taxonomy (NCBI): domain Bacteria; kingdom Pseudomonadati; phylum Pseudomonadota; class Betaproteobacteria; order Burkholderiales; family Oxalobacteraceae; genus Undibacterium; species Undibacterium sp. Dicai25W. The sequence goes on from NZ_JBMPOQ010000024.1 coordinate 17,248, forward strand.
AATTTGCAAGTGGCTTTTGTACCTTTCCTTCATCTGGAAGATTGAATCCCAGCTCTTTAAAAAAGCGTTCGACGCTCGGCTTAAACCAAGGTTGTCGCACTGGACAATATTGAATATCGGTATTTAATTCTAACGCTGCATTCACAAATTGCTTTGAATGAAATTCGAGACCATTGTCAACAACATACATTTCTCCGACGCCATAGCCTAGCCAAGGATTTTTAAGAAAGTTGACGTGATCAGTAAAAGCATTTTTTGGCATTAAGCCGACTTTCATGCAATTTAGGACTGCAGCAAGACCGGCCCCGGCAAACGAAATGTAAAATCCGACGAGGTAGCCAGAAAAGCTATCTACAATGATGGTGATCACTGGACGTCCCAACGGCATGCCGTTCGCGTCAGCAATGACAACCAAGTCTAGTATCGTGTGGTCAATTTCTAGTCTTTGCAATGCTCGATTCGTGTAGTTTCCATGAAGCGAGTAGCGCCACTTATTTTTTGCATAAGCAGCACCATAACGTAACGTGTCTCGCACATATGGATCGACTTTTTGAACCCGTCGCCTTAATGAAGATATGCTGACTTCTGGAGTTTTTTCATCCCGTTGCTCTTTTGACCGCAACATTTGCAAGTGACGCACTAACATCGTATGAGCACGCTCTAAGCTTGGGCGTGATCGTACAAAATATTCCTTTTTCAAAACTTTTTGAATTTCTTCTTCAATAAAATCAGAGAAATTAGTGACTCGCTTTCGCTGGAAATTTTTCGAAATTAAACAGGCGGGGTTGTTATTTGAAATTGCCCAATCGCGCATCCAACCCATTACAACTGAGGCTGATGGGTGCTTTACTTTTATATCAGAGTGCAGTTCAAAGAATTTTTTTATGTTGAGGTCGACTAATTCCCTTCGACCGCGAGACACGCCACATTTGTTAAGCCATTTTATTAACTTAATCTTAAATTCAAGATCTGACTTATATTTTTCAGGTAGTGAATCAATACTTGAAATGAATGCACTAGTTGAGCCAACATCGTGATTTTTTCGCTCGACCCCGCCAACCACCTGTAGTTTTCCAGACAGAATTTCACTTGTAATTTTAGAGATGGCCCACGTGTAGTTTCGGCGAGTGACGGGATCCTCGAATTGAACTTCCGACTCCGTGATCATTCTTACGAACTCGAGAGTTTGCAGTCCATTGCGTATCGTTAAGCCAATTTGGAATGAAAACATTGTCATCGTATTCTCCTTCTGCATTTCCTAAGATGAGTGTGTTGGTTGATGTAGCAATTTCATTGCTAAAACGAAGTATTCGTCTTCCCAGCATATGAAATAAAAGATGGATACTGCTGTTTGTACTGCCGCAAATTTCTTTAATGCTGATTTCACGCGTAGTAGCGCAGGAAATGAATTGCTTTACTGCTTCGATATTTGAATTTGGAAAAGAACCTTTTGCATAACGTAGTAATAAATCGATGCTCTCTGGTTCATCCTTAATGTCAATTTGTAATTCTGATACAACACAAAATTTAAAATTTCTTTGTTGCAGAATGTCTCCGGCAGCGTCAAACGTATCCGCAAATTTGGGGATGAATTTTTCAGGTTTTACTTCCGCAACAATTTTTGTTCCATCTTGAAAAGTAATCAGAAAATCTGGCGTGTAATTTTTCTCTAATGCATCACCATATTCAATTTGAAACGGCTGGTGGATGACTTCTGTGACACCCTGCGTCAGTAGAATTTTTTGTATAAATCGCTTCTCGAGTTGACTCTCGTACTCGATCGGTTGTTTTTGTAGCCAATTGCATGCGATAAGTCCAACAACTCGGTGAGGCGAGCGCGTGACTACCTTTCTGCTTGGTTTCATAGAGCCTCGCAAAATTTAGGTAAAAAAAGGGCTTCCGATTTTTAAAAAATCAGAAAATTGAGGCTTGACAGGGGAGGAGTAGAGAGAGATACTTAACGTACCACACGTAGGTATATTCTATCTACTCGACGCCACTCAGCCTTTTTGGAGAGTGGCGTTTTCTATTTTTGACTCATTTTTCTTCCTTTGTTTTAAGATTGTTGTTGATAACTGCTATCTGAATAGGACTATTCAATTTTTTGTTTTATCCCCAGTTTTACTGCAATTCTATGGCTTTCGCCACGAAGAGCCTTGCTCTTTCCGTTCAAGATTTTATAAACTAGTTGCAAATTGAAATCATTTTGACGTGCCCATTCCGCAATGCTTTCGCCGCGAGCGGCAAAGTTGTTTTTTGTGCTACTAATAATTTCAGGGTCAAGATCACGCATGGTGAAAGTAATGTATCCAAATGGTTTCATTTGATCCGTATCGTATACTAAATTTTCTATTTAGTATACAATGTTACTATTTCTTATTTAATATTCTTAATATCTATGCGCTTACTAAATAATAGTAATTCTGTCGGATCTAGATTAAAGAGTGAGCGCGAACGTTTGGGGCTGACCCAAGCAGGATTTGCGAAAAAAATTGAAGTCGGGAGACTTTCTGTTATGCGATACGAAATCGGCGACAGATGCCCAAACGCTGATTATTTAATTGAATGTGAAAAGATTGGGGTGGACATTTATTTCGTTCTTTCAGGCAGCAAATCCGAGGAAAAAATTGATTTTCAGTGTATGCGGAAAGCAGTGGGATTAATGTTGGAAATGATTAGGGATCTTGGTGACAGTGCAGACGCAAGAGTGATGACAACAGCATTAATTCACTTCTATCGATCGATCCTAAATGATCAGAGCCAACGAAATATTGAAGCAGAAAGTAAAAGGATTGTTTTAACGTCGATTGATTGATGGTGAATATGAATATACTTGAACGCATAAAGAATAAAAAAGAATCATTCTTGATATCAATTGTGAGCTTGAGAATATCACTCCCCACAATGAAAGTTGGAAAATCTGAAGAAATTGGACTTTATCGAGCAGTAATGTATTCACCTAACGCGTTGGACTACGTCGTCAATCCAATGAAATCGTTGAAGTTTCTCTACTGGAAAAATCGTTACAGTTTAATTTTTCCTGCCGGCGAACAAAGCGATGTTTACGATTGGACGTCAACCAAATTGATAGCGGCTTATACTTCATTAAAGTTTGGACGAGAATTAAATAAGTTAGTTACCGCGAAGTTAATTTGGTTAATGCTTGAAGGAAAATTCAAAGAACAACAGATAAAAAAAATTCTAAGCGATGCAAACTTATATGTTAATAAAAACGGGAATATCGAAGTTCGTTTAATCAGTCCACCTCAAAAGATCGCAGCATTAAGTGTTTTTGTATTTTTTTTGTTGGTTGCAATTTTTTGCGTTTATTCATTAGCCATTTTCTTGCTGAGCGATAGATGTACTCCTACCTGCGCTATTACCGGAGCGACTGAATTGTTGCTGATTTCGACTATTTTTATTTGGTCCGGGGAAAAAATTGGGTTTCGAAACAAGAAAATTTGGTGTCTTTACGATTCATTGAACTGATTAATGATGCATTGCAAAGAAATAAAATGTAGTAGTTTAAGCCGTTACGACTTTTTATATTATCGCTGGACGGACTACGCCTGCCAATGCATAAAACTGGTCTGCAATTGACATGTACTCACATCCGACCAGATTCAGTTGTCCTTTGCGTAGCATATGCATAAGCTCAATTCCCGCCAAAATATTTCTGGCTGCACGAAATGACTTGAACCCAAGCATCGGACGCGTCACACGCTTGATCCCACGATGATCTTGCTCAATCATATTATTGAGATATTTGACCTGCCGTACAATAATGCTCAGTCCTTTGTCTTCGATGATCTGATCAATCGCTGCTTTATTTGCACCGCTCTTATCCATGGCGATCTTTCCTGGCAAGCCATTGAGAAGCATGGCTTTGTCGAAGAAGCGCATGGCAGCAGTTTTATCGCGTTTAGCAGTTAAAAGAACATCGACGGTTTGTCCCTCTTTGTCGACGGCACGATACAAGTATTTCCATTGTCCATTGATCTTGATATAGGTTTCATCCATTCTCCAGCTGCTACCAACAGGGCGTTTATATTTTCTGAATGTTTTCTCGATCAGAGGCAGAAACCGGATTGCCCAGCGGTTGATGGAGGAATGATCAACAAAGGCGCCACGTTCTTGCATCATCTCTTCGAGATGTCGGTAGCTGAGTGGGTAAGCTGCATACCAACGAATACAGGCGGATATAATTTCTAATGGAAATCGCATTCGTTTCGTATCAAGCATGGCTGAGCATCAATTTTAAAAAGGTGCTGAGCATAACCGATTTCGCTTTTAAAAAGTTAATGCGACGGAACCAAAATAAGTACTCGGTTTAATATAAGTACAACAGTCATTGAATGGATTTAATCGTCTAGCTTCCGTACACGTTTCTGAGAATTTTTTGCTTGTAATGTCGAATTTCTGAAATTTTGAAAAATATAAATTAAAGCATGTTTAAAAAGTAATTTATTTTATTGCTATTTAATGTATCAGTAAAGTATTATTGCATCTCAAACAATGACAAATTTTGTTGTAATGTTTAATGTGATGTTCATATCGTATCTTTTTTTGCTTTCTCTTTAATGGGAATGCCCGGTAGTTAGACGACTTTGAATCATTGTATTCTTAGAATTTAAACTTTCTACTAAATCAACTTAAGTATGCTGAGTCGATTGAGTATCGTCGATTCGACTGGTCTAGTTTGTCTTGATGGTTGTATTACATTTAAATATGGCATCAATTCTTTATATAACAATTGCTCCTGACTTGTCTGTTTGGTGCTCAGATCTGCTGTGATATGTTTCAATGCTAATTTAACAACAGCATCAACTATAGCTTAGACAGGGCAACCGTGTTCAAGAAACCGTGACAGACGCCAGCGGCACCCCGAGCCGTCAGGTCAGTCGTATCTATGACACGCTCAACCATCTCCGGCAAGTCACTGGTGCAGCACAATGAACAGACCACAATTAGAGATCAGACTTCAGTCGACATGTACACCATAGCCCTGATTTATTAATTAATTTGAATTTATTTCGTCTCTTTAGAATGTATTTATGTATTATTTTTTAAAAAAAATATCGACACTAATAGTAATTTTGTTAGTTTCAAATTGCTGCTATGCACAAACTATCATTTGGAACGATAAGTACGCAAGTCCACTGGAAGCGTGTGAAGCAGCAAACATGGGCCCAAACGGACCTGTCCGTCGTGAAGTTACAGCAACCGTCAATGTATATTATCCTGCATGGTATGATTGTTCTGGTTTGCTTGATATTCCAAAGGATTTTAGACAAGGCTACGCGACGGCTTTTCCTAGGTCATGTGATGCACCTTGGCATTTCTTTGGAAGTGAACACACTTGCGTCTACCAGACACCGCAACCGGCTCCACCTGAGCCGCCACCATGTCCGCCATGTAAATCCGGAGCAGAAGAGCAACCGAGCGTGGGTAACCCAATTATCGTTGCCACTGGCGCTAAGATTCAAACTGAAGCCGATTACCGGAACAGCAGTCCTTTAAGACTACTACGAACCTATGACAGCAATCCGGCTAAAGTCGGTGCGATAGACTTACATCCCTTCGGTCGACGCTGGGGCCACAATTTTGAATCTAGCTTACGGGCCGAAACTTCTATAGCCTTAAATACTACACGTTCCGTTTGCTGGCAGCGCTCTGATACTCAAGCTATCTGGTGTGAGAACGCCACCAAAGTCCTTGACCCTGCCACTATCCCTGACGCGGTCTCCGTCACCATAGGTGCCGGCAATAAAGCCTTCTTCAAACGCAATGGCACGAACTGGCAAAGCGATCTCATTAACAGTGACCGTTTAACGTCGATCTGGAGCAGTAACCAGAGTGCCATTACCGGCTGGACTTTAACGACCTCTGGTGGCGACGAAATTTGGCAGTATGATGCCAGTGGTCGTTTGATTTCTGTGACCGAACGTAGTGGCATTAATTTTAAACTGACCTACAGCAATGGTATTACCAACGATACCAAAGTAGGACGCCTGCCGGTAGATGCCCCCGTGTGTACACAAGTACTACAAACGAGTGCAGCAGTCACGGTGGGGCAATTACTCTGTGTCACCGATAACTGGGGACATCAACTACAAATGAGCTACGACAGTGCAGGTCGCATCACTACTGTTGTTGATCCGGCAGGAGGCAAGTTTCAATATGCCTATGACGGTATCAGCGGTGGCTGTACAGGGACTGGCACGGGTCCCACCGCCAGCTTGGCATGCTCAGCCAACAACCTGACATCTGTCACTTATCCGGATGGAAGTCAGCGGGTGTACTACTACAACGAACTCGCTAAAATTAACAACGGCCAAGCCTGCCATGGTAATAATGTGGCTGCAGGACTCGGCTCACTCGTCAATGCCTTAACTGGCATTGTGGATGAGAATGGCAAAGCCTATGCGAGCTGGAACTATGATTGCCAGGGCAGGGCGACCTCCTCAGAACACGCCGGGGGAGTAGAAAAAGTTACCCTGACCTATAACCCTGCACAAGCAGATGGATCAACCACCGTGCAAGTCACCAAGTTATTAGGAACGTCCACATCACCCCAGTCTACTTCCACCAATTACCAGTTCAAACCGGTGTTGAACACTATCCTCAATTCGGGCATGGATCAACCCTGCGCAGATTGCAATAACCTCGCGCAGCGCAGCTACGACGCGAACGGCAACGTCTCAAGCAGCACCGACTTTAACGGCATCGTCACCACCTACAGCTACGACCTGAGCCGCAACTTAGAAACCAGTCATACCGAAGCCTCAGGCACAGCCCTGGCGAGAACGACAACGACTTCGTGGCATCCAAGTTTCCGCTTGCCAGTACAAATCAACGAACCCTTGTTGCGCACTGTATTCACCTACGACAGCAACGGTAACGTCTTAACTAAAACTCAGCAAACGACCACCGATACTAATGGTAGTCAAGGCGCAGCAGCAACGGTGACCGGCGCCCCCCGCGTCTGGAGCTACACCTATAACAACGTCGGTCAAGTATTGACGGCCACCGGTCCACGTACCGACGTTGCTGATGTCACTACCTATGCCTATGACACCCAGGGTAATCTCACCAGCGTCACCAATGCGGCAGGACATGTCACCACCATGACCAACTATGATGCCCACGGCCATGTTGGTACCATCACCGACCCGAATGGTGTTGTGACTAACTTGACTTATGCCCCACGTGGCTGGCTGCTCAGTCGTAGCACCAGTGCCGATGGCATCACAGAAACCACTACCTACACCTATGACGGCGTAGGGCAGATGACCCAGGTAACTTTGCCGGACAATAGCCAGGTGCACTACACCTACGATGATGCGCATCGCCTGGTGCGCATCACCGATAACGTTGGCAACAGCATCAACTACAGCTTAGACAACATGGGCAACCGTGTTCAAGAAACCGTGACAGACGCCAGCGGCACCCTGAGCCGTCAGGTCAGCCGCATCTATGACACACTCAATCACCTCCAGCAAGTTACTGGAGCAGCACAATGAACAGACCACAATTAAAGATCAGCCTTCAGTTGACAACCCTGGCTTATGTGATCGCCCTGGCAATGGGCAGCATCAGTAGCAGCGTACAGGCACAGACAGTAACACCAACGCCGCCACCTTCTGTTCCTGTGCAAAACAGTACCTATCAATACGAATATGATGCACTGGGTAATGTGACTAAGATCACCAACCCTTTAAAAGCACAGACCGTACAAAGCTACGATGCACTGGGTCGTTTGCAAACACAGACCGATGCCAATAACCAGGTCACCAGCTATGGCTATGATGGCCAACATCACCTCATTAAAGTCACTGACGCACGCCAGTTGTCGACCCTCTACAGTATTGATGGTTTGGGAAATCAACTCGGTTTAACCAGCCCCGATACCGGTACCAGTAGCACCACGGTCGATATTGCCGGTAACGTACTGACATCCACCGACGCCAAAGGACAAACGACCCGTTATACCTATGACGTCTTAAACCGCGTCACTAGCATTACCTATAGTGATGGGCAAGTAACGAACTACACTTACGATCAGGGGAATAATGCCAAAGGTCGCCTGACCCAAATACAAGACGCCAGCGGCAATATTCAACTCAGTTATGACAGCCGTGGCCGACTTCTGAGCGAAACCCGCACCCTTAGCAATAATGGGAACCCCATCGTATCGACCACCAGCTACCAGTACGACATTCAGGGGCAACTGACACAGCTCACCTACCCGAACGGAAGACAGATTCGCTACACACGAGACAGCCTTGGCCACATCACTCAGATTGATACCAGCAAAGATGGCATCACCGCCACCGTGTTAAGCAAAGTGACCTATCGCCCCTTCGGTGGCGTACAAAGCTACCTCAATAGTGCAGGGCAAGCCTATAACCGTGGCTTTGATCTCGATGGTCGCATTACCAGCTACACCCTTAATAACCAGGTACAAGCCATAAGCTACGATGCCGCTAGTCGTATTATTGCCATCAACGAAGTCAATAACACCGCACGTCAGGCCAGCTACGGCTATGACAGCGTTGACCGTCTCACCAGCTATCTGACCCCGCAAAGTAATCAAAACTTTAGCTACGATGCCGTTGGTAACCGTCAAAGTAAAACCACCGGATCGACCACTACCAACTACAGCTATAGTAACACCAGCAATCGCTTAACCCAGATTGCCGGTAGTCAGACCACGAGCATTCAGATGGATGCCAATGGCAGTACTACCAATAACGGCAATGCACAAATGAACTACGATGCCCGTGGCCGTCTGGTCTCAGTCACGACCGCCGCTGCGACCATCAGCTACCGCATCAATGCCTATGGTCAGCGCGTACAAAAGAGCAGTCCGAATGGCAACACCCTGTATCACTACGATCAGCGTGGCCGCCTCATCAGTGAGCATAGTGGACAAAGCGATGTGGACTACGTCTACCTCGACGACATACCGGTTGCCGTGCTGAAGTAATTCACACACAGCACACAAACCGTCCACACATAGACACCATCACTGATGACAAGACAGAATAGAAGGTAAAAGAATGAAGCACGAACTTTCAGCACTTCGCGCACCTAAAAATTTATGGCGCATGAGTGCCCTGAGTGCAGCCGTACTCCTGGGCGCTCTTTGCACTCAGGCGCAAGCACAAAGCCAACCCAATCAACCGCAGACAACAACCAGCGGCAGCGTCTTTAACGCTTTCGCCAATGGCAGTATTACCCTCGGTGACCAAGTCAATACCCAGGCCTATTGCAACTTTGGGTTTGTAGACAGTCCAACACTGAACGTCAGCGCAGCAGGATTCTTAGGTAGTACCCAATGTAATAACATCGATAGCAAAAACCCAGGCAATGCACCAACCAAAGTCAGTGCCAGTGGCAATCCTGTCGCCCGCTTACCGCTCGCAGCGTTCCAGACGACCAGTAGCCCACTCAACGTCAACTTTGCTAATAGCTTACAAGTCATCGTCAACGATGGCAGTACTCAGCAACAGATCAGCGGTAATGGCCAAGTCAGTGCCAATAGTTTGGGACAAAGCCTGCTCATCAGCAAACAAGGCAATGTCGTTACCATTCCTGCAGGTGACTATGCAAGTGTCAGTCTCCAGATCAATGGTATCCTGCACTTCCAGGCGGGGGCGAATGGAACACGGATTCAACAACTCAATTTAGCCAACTGCAATGGCATGAGCATGGAGTTTGAACCGGGTGATTACTACATCAACCAGGCAAGCATCCAGACTAGTTGCCACTTAAAAGTAACACCAGCAACAAGCAGTGGTAACAGCAATACCGTCAGCAACAGTACCAGCGTCAACTTGCACTTTAACAGCAGCTTCACGCTCAATTCTGGCCCCACTTGCTGGAATATGAGTGATGGCACCTGCAACGCCACTATTGGTGCGACAGAAATCCAGGCTCAACACCCGGAACGACTCAAACTCTACCTGCATAAGGGTGACTTCATCACCTACCAAGGCGCTAAGGTTGCTGCAGGCATTTATGCCGATCAGGGTGATATTAAATTCGTCGGCGCTGGTAACTCAGCCTTCATTGGCGAGGCCTGGGCGAACCATGTCACTACCGCCAACGGTGGCCCAACTGCATATGCTTACCGCCAGGTCTTCACCACGAGTGGCGGCGGTGGCAATAACAACCCACCACCGAGCATCAGCATCACACCGGTGGCACCCAATGTTACCTTCGTGGCACCCGCCAGCATCACTGTGAGCCTCAACGCCAGTGCGGTCGGAGCAGGCAATAGCATCACCAAAGTCGACCTGTATCAGGGCAGCACCTTAGTGGGCACCACAAGCAGTCCTACTGCACCGAACAGCAACACCTACAGCATCACCTGGAACAAAGTACCCGCCAACAGCTACATCCTCACCGCTGTGGCCACCGACAGCACAGGCCATACAACTACCAGTGCACCGATGAGCATCAACGTCATCAACAACATGCCACCGGTCGTGAGCCTCACTGCCAGTCCGGCCAATGCTGTCGCACCAGCGACGATACTGCTCAATGCGACCGCCAGTGATCCGGATGGCAGCGTTGCTAAAGTTGACTTCTACAATGGCAGCAACCTCATCACCAGCATTGCCCAAGCACCCTACAACACCCCATGGTCAAATGTAGCGGCAGGAACCTACAGCGTCACAGCCAAAGCAACGGATAATTTAGGAGCAAGCACAACCAGTACCCCTATCACCGTCACGGTAGCCAGCGGCACAGCAAAGATCTATGATATCCAGACGGATCAAATCAATACACCGCGGGTAATCACGGACAGCACAGGCAATGTCGTATGGAGATGGGATAGCACACCGTTTGGAGAGAGCTTGCCGGATCAGAATCCGGGTCATACGGGAACAGCGAACGACTTTACGTTTAATTTGAGATTCGCGGGTCAGTACTATGATCAGGAGACGAATCTGCACTATAACTATTTTAGGGATTATGATCCGGCAACGGGGCGGTACATCCAAAGTGATCCGATTGGCTTGGGTGGGGGGATTAATACTTATGCGTATGTTGAGGGGAATCCAGTTACTTTCTTTGATCCACGCGGTTTGCACAAAGGTGATAAGTGGTACGGTCGAAACAACCGTGAATTTCAGCGGTGGTTTCATAATCCTCAGTGCTGGAAACAACCGGGTAACGCAGATGCGGACCAGGAAGAAATCGAGGAAGCCTATGCTGAATGGGTAAGCCGTGGCAGTCCGAAGGGAGGTAAATGCGATAACATGCCTCCGCCTCCGCCCGCTCCTGCTGCACCGATCTGCGGTGAAGATTGCAAACAAAAAGTTCTAAAGCCTGTCAAAGATCCTATCACTGGTTTAATGATTTTAACGTTAGTGTGTTTGTTTTTGTTCACTCCTCAATGGTAGCTATGAGTATAAAAAATAGTTAACTTTAGCGGCAAGATAATCAGGATATGAAAAATGCATAAGTACACGATAGAGCTGAGCTTCTATGGGGACCAGTTGGATCCGTCTGAGATTTCAGCTTGCTTGAATTTGCAGCCAAGCGGTAGCCTGAGTCAATCGCAAATCCAGGCAATCAAAAGGAAGCGACGCCCGTATTGGGGATTCAATGGACAAGGGGAGGTTGGATTCCAGCCTGAGTGGACATGTCTGGAGGATGGCTTTGAATTTCTTCTAAAAATTCTGAATCCCAGAAAGTCTGAAATCGTTGCGCTTGCCCATCAGTTTGATGGCCTTTGGTGGTGCGGTCATTTCCAAGCCAGCTTTGATGGTGGCCCTACACTGTCTCCGGATTTACTGGTTGAGATAGGTAGCTACGGAATTCCCCTTACCATCGACAATTATTTTTCCGACGGAATGTAAAGCAACTGCGACTCGTGCTCAGGCTCAAGCTCAAGCATATGCTTGGGCAGGAATATCGGAGGGGGGGGCGCCAACTCCATGGATTAACTTTAATCCACCCGGTGGACCAGACTTTAGAAAGACTCCAGTTTGGGCAGATTTCATGCGACGTTATTATCCTCCGAACTTTGGCGCGAATGGCGAAAGTGGGGGTTTGGAGGAGCATCCATTTGGTCACCCGGATATTCCTGGTGGGCAGAATCATGATTGCCCCCATTTCGTGGCCACCAATTCCGCCGGGGCCAAAAAGAGTTCCCATTTAAACCAGGTTCATAAAGAGGGTGTAAATGTCAAACGTTGACGACAATGGATATTGGTCAAAAGACTTAATGCTTAGAGATGCATACCCGGAAATAGTGCCAAAAATAGCTGAAAATCTCGCGAGACGAGGACTTGAACGCGTTGCTGATCAGATCAAAGATATACTAGTTCCATATCAGGTACCAAATGGAGCATCAGGTGAATTCTCGTTCATGGCATATTCGGTTCCGAGATTGACGCCTGAGGAGCGTCAGTTGATGGCGCTGAAAGAAGCAGAAACCATTATGTTAGATGATCTTGGAATTAGGATTGATGTGGATGACTTTGGTAAGATCGCTTGGTTTTACATCAAAAATATGCCTGAAATGTATGAGCTATTTCAGCGTAGTTTATCCTTTGACGCGATGATCAAACTACGCGACTCAGTTCCGCGCAACGAAGGGCCGACCGAGCCGATGCGGAAAGACTAAAGCAAAGCGGGGCGGAAAAATACCCCCGCCCGCTACGTGTTTGCGGTCGCTAAAAAAAGTCGGTCGGGAAAATCTCCCCATCGGCTTTTTAATGGAAAAAACTTCAAAAGCGGCTTGGTATGACGCACATACGGCCTGCGGTTGTTTGGGAGCACTCAACGTCAGTGCCAGGGCAATCCTGTCGCCCGCTTACCGCTCGCAGCGTTCCAGACGACCAGTAACTCTGCCTTCATCGGCGAGGCCTGGGCGAACCATGTCACTACCGCCAACGGTGGCCCAACTTCCTCTCGGAAAAGGTCGTGCAGCGTTTGATGAAGCAAGAACGCTTGATCGTCGCCAAGGTCAAGCGACGCCGTTATAGTTCCTACCTGGGAGAAATCTGCCCTGCACCAGAGAATGTAATCAATCGCGATTTCCGTGCCGCAGTCCCCAATGAGAAGTGGCTCACCGACATCACGGAATTTCAAATCCCGGCCGGCAAGGTATATCTATCGCCGATGATTGATTGCTTCGATGGCATGGTCATCAGTTGGTCAATCGGCACGAGTCCAGACGCAAAGCTTGTCAACACGATGTTGGATGCCGCCATCGAGACGGTGGCCAAGAGCAACGACCGGCCCATCGTTCACTCTGATCGTGGGGCTCATTATCGCTGGCCTGGGTGGCTATCGCGGATCAGCGATGCAAAGTTGATTCGTTCGATGTCGCGTAAAGCGTGCTCGCCTGATAATGCGGCATGCGAAGGATTCTTCGGGCGGCTGAAAACGGAAATGTTCTATCTTAGGGAATGGCAAGCGACTACCATTGAGCAGTTTATTCAGGTACTTGACTCATACATTCGTTGGTACAACGAAAAACGGATTAAAATTTCCCTTGGCTCTCGCAGTCCACTAGAATATCGCGAGAGTCTCGGGTTAACGACATAAATCAGTTCAAGTTTTTATCCGCACCCCCTGTTGGTCAATATTCGGTGCGCGTCAACACCATACCAGCCCAAGCGAGGAGGCAATACCATTACAAATCGCGTGAGCTTCTTCAGCTGAACCAGCAATTTGATAAATAAGTTCACTAGCGGAAGCATACTGAGGAACTAGAAACCATGAGTTCAACATGCACAAAATTAACAAAAACTTACGAAATTTAACCATGGGTATTTTTTCAAAAAATTAGAAGGCAATATTATTTAAAAAATTGCACCGTAGTGTGCGCTAAAAGCACATTAGTATTCAAAAACGCACTTTAACAATTTCCAAAATTTCAGATTAAGATCTGGCTTACAAAACAGGGATACATTTCGATAAGATTTTTCTTGCCATTTTAGTCACAAAATTTTTCAAGCGATTTTTTAGAAACATTAAGGAATAATTAGCTACTTTTCAAAATGATATAATACGCTATTGATACATTAAGTAGCATAATAAATATGCTTTTTAACCACTCTTTAACTTTAAATTAATTTTTCTTAATCGCATGATTCTCGCATCTCTTAAAAAAAAATCGTGCCAACTGTCATCTCGAAAATCACAAGGCTTCACACTTTTAGAGCTTTTAGTAGTAGTGGTGATCATTGGGCTGTTAGCATCCTATGTGGGTCCCAAATACTTCTCTCAGATCGGAAAATCAGAAGTGGCAGTTGCCAGGGCGCAAATTACGGCATTAGATAAAGCACTTGAAACGTACAGAATTGACATGGGTCGCCTACCGACAACCGAAGAAGGACTATCGGTATTGAGACAAAACTCAACATCGAATCCAAAGTGGAATGGACCTTACTTGAACAAAGATATTCCATTGGATCCTTGGGGAAACGCATACCAGTATTACGCCCCCGGAAAAGCTAAGGACTTTGACATCATCTCTCTAGGTAAGGATGGACAACCGGGTGGTACGGGCGAAAACGCCGACATCAGCAACTGATCAACCACTGTAAATCTTTCCTGCAAAAAGCATGCAATTTAAAGTCAGGGCTTTAACCAAAGATCAGTACGTGGTTATCGAAACCATCAATGCGGTCGACGAAACACAAGCACGCCAAGAAATTAAATCGCGCGGTTGGTTTGTGTCGTCTATACAAAAGGAGGCTGATAATCGCTTTCCTTCACTGACTGGCAGAGCTCTTAACAAATGGAAATCGACGTTTTCCCTACTTCTGTTTAGTAAGGAACTATTGGCATTACTACAAGCAGGTCTCACCATCGTTGAATCGCTGGAAGCGCTGGTAGAAAAAGAAAAGAATGAGCAAACACAAAATATTTTGATGACGTTGCTCGCAGGTGTAAGGGAGGGGAAACGGTTTTCTCAAACCCTACATGACCAACCTACTATTTTTACGGCACTTTTTATTGGCATTATTCAAGCCTCCGAAAGAACAAGTAGCTTGCCTTCTTCGCTTTCCCGATTCATACAATATCAAGAGCGAATTGATATCATTAAAAACAAAATCGTGAGCGCTATGATTTACCCAACCATTTTGCTTGCGGTTGGAGGTAGTGTCACAATCTTTCTGATGACATATGTCGTTCCCAAATTCGCGGACGTCTATAAAGGAACCGGTAGAGAAATGCCTTGGTCGTCTCAGCTATTGTTGGACTGGGGAAATTTTGTAGCTCAACATAGCTCAACATTAATCGTGTCACTGCTGGGACTCGTGATAATTGGGGCATTTTACTTACATAGATCATGGAAAAATGGCGAATTCATGGAACTGGTTCGCAATCTTCCTGGGCTTAGTGAGTCCTTTCATATCTACTATCTTTCACGCCTGTATCTGACTCTAGGTATGTTGCTCGATGGAGGGATTCCTATTGTCACAGCATTGACTACCGTTGAAAAAATGCTCACCTCCACCATGAAGCAAAATCTACATAGAGCGCTGCAGGCTATCGAATCTGGTATCTCGTTATCTGATGCATTTGAAAACAATCAATTGACCACACCTATTTCGCAACGTTTGCTACGAGTTGGAGAGCGTACTGGTGAACTTGGAAAAATGCTGACTGAATCGGCAAACTTTTATGAAGGTGAAATAAGCCGTTGGATAGATCGCTTTATCCGTGGGTTCGAGCCATTACTCATGGCTGCAATAGGTTTAATTGTAGGGACAATTGTCGTCTTGTTGTATATGCCGATTTTTAATCTTGCAGATGGGTTTTCATGATAGCGACATCAAGTATTGAGACTAGCACATCACCCCCTAAGAAACTCAGCAATACGATTTACGAGCAAGCTAGAGCGCAATCTGCTAAGTTAGGTGTATCAATTTGGAATGCTCTCTCGGAAATAACCGAGCTCGACGCCAGAGCATTGAATGCTGAAGTGGCCTCTTATTTAGGTATGCCGTCGCTAGACACTCCGAGGATGTTACAGTACGTTCCTGCATTTGATGTACTGCCTCTTAGCAAAGCGATGCAGCGGCAATGCGTGATTCTACGCGACGCCAATGGTGTCCTTTCGGCAATCATCTCAGACCCCTTCGATACTGACATTTACGTTTGGCTCCAAAATATAGCGAGTCAGCCAATAGAATTTGGGCTGTCGTTAAAGTCAGACATTCAGGCCTATTTATCAAAACAAGAAGAATCAGTCAGAGCGACTGATGGGATTATCAGCAGTTCTTCGCAAGAAAAACGTGAAAACAAGGCGGCAACGAAACTGTCATTCGAGTCAGTTTCGGAACTCTCCAGCCCTGCAGTCAAGCTTGTCAATGCGACTTTATATGACGCGTTGAAAGCAGGTGCATCTGACATTCATCTTGAATCCACTGCCACAGGTTTAACAGTCAAATACCGGATTGATGGCGTGCTAGATCACATTACAGCGCTATCGGGAAATACGGACGCAGAACAAGTCATTTCCCGACTAAAAGTCCTCGCAGAGTTAGATATTTCCGAAAGACGCGTACCTCAAGACGGCAGTTTCAGCGTCGAAGTGAACGAGCGTGAAATTGACTTACGTTTATCTATTATGCCAAGCATACATGGCGAAGATGCGGTCATTCGTATTCTCGACAAACGAGCAATGATCGAAGCCTATGGCGCACTCAATCTTGAGTCTCTGGGATTCGACACGCCGTCATTGGTAACGCTAAGAGCCTTGACCGAAGAAGCGTACGGGATGTTATTGGTAACGGGTCCAACAGGATCGGGTAAAACCACGACCCTCTACGCAGCACTATCCGAAATCAATACAGGGCGAGAAAAGATTATCACCATTGAAGATCCCGTTGAATATCAACTCCCAGGCATATTACAAATACCTGTCAATGAGAAAAAAGGACTGACGTTTGCAAAAGGTTTGCGCTCTATATTGCGGCACGATCCCGATAAAATCATGGTAGGCGAAATCAGAGATAAAGAAACCGCGGAGATTGCTGTTCAATCCGCGTTGACAGGGCACATCGTATTGACCACTGTCCACGCTAACAATGTCTTTGATGTTTTTGGTCGATTTACCCATATGGGTATTGACCCCTATGCATTTGTATCCGCACTCAATGGTATATGGGCGCAACGTCTGGTTCGTTTAAATTGCCCTCACTGTTCTATTGATGACACCATGACCAGCGAGAGATTGTCGCGTGTCAATTTATGCTTTGAAAATGTGAAAGATTTTCATTTTCGTCGTGGCGTCGGTTGTGGCGATTGCCGTGGCACAGGGTACAAAGGGCGACGTGCTATTGCTGAAATTTTGACTCTAACAGATGAAATGCGCGAATTTATTATTGAGAAGAAACCGATCCGTCAAATCAAGGAACTGGCAAAAAAGAACGGGACTCATACGTTGCGGGAAGTGGCTCTTGAATTGGCAAAAAAAGGAATGACGACACTTGAAGAAATCAAAAGGGTTACTCTTCATGCTTAAGCTTTTATTCCCTCTAACTGAATGTCGGATAACGCGCCACGGTATTTACATCAACAAAAAGCTACAGGCCCGGCTAACGAAAAAGGTAGCGGAGGGGCCACTCTATTTTCCCTATGATCTAGATTTTTCAAAAAATGGTTTTGAAGCAATTTGGGAAAAGGCAATTACTGGGATTAAAGCAAGCCCTAAATTTTTGGAAATGACCGTATCTGATTATTGGTTACGGTATTTTGTATTTACTCCGCCGAACACGGCGAGTTCTCTAGATGACATGCGAGGCTTCGCATCGATGCGATTTGAGACACTGTTTAACCAAGCCAGTGAAGATTGGGTGCTACGCAGCGACTGGTCAACGACGGGTAGTTCTTTGGTATGCGCTATACCAAGGCACTTGATCGATCAAATACAGGCATCAACCAAGATGCGTCGGCAATGTATCACATCTCTCCAACCAAACTTTATTAAAGAATGGAATAAGTGGAAAAACACCATCAAAGATGGGACATGGTTTGCCGTATGTGAAAGTACGGGTTTAGTTGTCGCTGTAGCCCAGTTTGGCTCAATCGTGAATTTATTATCAGTCCCGTATGGCGCCGAAAAGAACGGCCAGTGGTTAATCAATCAATTAATTAGGTTTTCTGTTTTAGCTCGGTCTGCGCTTCCAGAACAACTAGAAATCGTCGGAGAGGTTCCTACCCATTGGAATTTAAAAAAGATAATGACAAACCAATTAGGTGACAAATATTCATTGTCACTGGTTAATACTGCGATGAATGATCACAAATCGCAACAATAAAAATGCACGGTATATATACATGCGAGAACTAAACATCGATTTTGCGCCAAAAACACTTTGCCATCAATTGCTCAACATCAGCATCATTACAATAATGTTGGTGGTGGCATTGACGCTAATCTTTGGTACTTTTCTCGAGCACTATCTCGCACTTGAAGGTCGAAAGTCCGTTATCGAATCAGAGATCCACAACACCACAGCATTGCGATTTAACTTGTTAAAAGAGATGACCCCCTCTGCACCGACACCTATTCCAGATGCAAAAAAGCTCACCATCAACCATGCCATCGCGAAACTCAATATGCCATGGTCTGATCTATTTGATCAGTTGGAACATGCGACATCACCGAACGTCGCGCTATTAAGTATTTTGCCAAACGCTGAAAAGTTCCAAATTAAAGGCGTAGCTGAAACGAAAACTACGGACGATATGATTGATTACATCGAAAGACTAAAAAAAGAAACGTTCTTTACGAATGTCATGATTGAAAAGCATGAAGTCAATGAACAAGATATTAATCATCCGATCCGATTTCAATTTTCCGCTCAATGGCGTCCACAATAAAATATCGACATGGGCAATCATTACAAGATAAGAGCAGCGCTTTATTTACGATCCAATGCGTTTTGGAACGTATTGCTGTTTCTACTTATCATCGTAACAATCTTCGGATGGGGTTGTTTGATTCCATTGGAAATGGCAAAAATAGATCGTGCAGACGTCTCTTTAAAAAATGCTCAACAAGAATTGATTCGTGCTAAAAACTCAAAGAAAATAGTTCGATTATCGCCAGACGAAGTAAATTTAAATAAATTCAATGATAATTTAGGTCAAAAAAAATATGTTGAACAACAGCTAAAGACCATTCTTGCTTTAGCACAGGATGCGCAATTATTAGTTAATAGTGGCGACTATAAATTCGACCATGATCCTGTAGGTGGCTTTTTTATTTATCACATGCAGTTTCCTATCAAAGGCACATATAAACAGATCAGACAGTTTTCTGAACAAGTCTTACTGATGATTCCTTACGCTTCATTGGAAGAAATCACTTTCAAACGCGATGCCATTGGAAGTCCGTTACTAGAAGCAAAGCTGGCGTTTAATATTTACGTGACAGATATTTCACGCAAGAGAGATGACATTGAATAAGCGCATTGGAATTCTGATCGTGGGTTTATGTATTTCAGGTGGATTTGCTTTTTTTGGAAATAAAGCACCGGACAGCAACGTTGCGGAACCCGTCATTAGAAAAGCAATCCCGAGCAATACGCAAAAGCGGCGTGACTCGAATATGCCGACAGCAATTCAAAATGAAGGTACCAAATACCTCTCACGGGGAATTACTGAACTCATTGACAGGAAAACTTTAATCACCTCGTCGCCTGGTGACTCGTCATTGCTATTTGTTTCTCAAAACTGGAATCCACCTCCGCCAAAGCCAGCTAAGCCCGCACCGCCTCCGCCACCGGTGGCACCACCGCTCCCTTTTCAATATTTGGGCAAGAAATCTGAAGACGGTGTGGTTGAAGTTTATTTGGGCAGCGGAGATAAAAGCTATGTTGTTCAAAAAGGCGCAGTTATTAATGGCCTGTATAAAGTGGAGTCGATTGCACCACCGATAATGACAATGACTTATCTACCTTTGAATCAGTTACAAACAATTCAAATTGGCAGTCTCGAATAAAAATAAAGATATCCGAAAAAAGCCACATCATGCATAAAAAAACTAACACTCGCTCACAAAGACTTATCATCATACTTTTTGCTTGCCTACTCTGCAGCTGTGCGGGACAAAAGGCTTTTCGTGATGGCAATGACTTGCTTTCCCAAAATAAATTTGAAGATGGCCTGAGTAAATTGAAATCCGCGATGATCCAGGCACCAGACAATCTGGAGTATCGCAAAACCTATTTAAGCAATGCTGAAAAAATTGCTTATACCCTCAATGCACAAGCAGACGCAGCAATTAAAAGTGGCGACTATAATTTCGCAAAAAGTAATTTCTTGCGCGTCATCAACATTGATCCTGAAAACGATTTTGCAAAGCTAGGCCTGACTAAGTTAGATCAACTTGAACGGCATCCTGACATACTGGCCAATGCACAAAGCGCATTTGAACAAAAAAACTTAAATGAAGCTAACCGCCTGGTCAAAAAAATACTCTCAGAAAATCCCGACAACGATGCTGCAAACAAGTTAGCACATCAAATTGCACATCTCAACGATTTGGAGCCACAAATTTCGAACAATACAGTTAGCCTTAAAAAGCCGATTAGTATTGAATTTAAAGATGCGACGATCCGGCAAATTTTTGAGGTAATTTCGCGTACGTCTGGTATCAACTTTCTGTTTGACAAAGAAATCAAAACTGACCAACGCGCATCTATTTTTCTTCGCAATAGCACAATTGATTCGGCTATCCATTTCCTATTGATAACGAACCAATTGGAAAGGCAGATTCTTGATGACAATACAATGCTGATCTATCCAAGTACCCCAGGCAAACAAAAGGAATATCAAGAAATGCTCGTCAAAAGCTTTTTCTTGACGAATGCGGACGCAAAAAAGGTCGAGAACACCCTGAGAACTATTCTCAAAACAAAGGACATTATCGTTGATGAAAAGCTCAATATGCTGATCGTTCGTGATACTTCTGATGCTATTAAATTGGCTGAAAAACTCGTCGCTTTGCATGATGTACCAGAGCCTGAAGTGATGTTAGAAGTAGAAGTACTGGAAATCAAAAGAACGCGACTAATGGAATTGGGTGTCCAATGGCCAAATAGCCTGAGTCTAACTCCTCTGCCGACAGTTGCTGGAGGAACACTCACACTGCAAGACCTTCGTTCTAATTTACATAGTTCGACAATCGGTGCAACCATCGGGCCAGTAACCGCCAAAGCCAGAAGAGAAACTGGCGACGCTAATTTGTTGGCAAATCCTCGAATTCGCGCAAAAAATCATGAAAAAGCAAAAATTCTTATCGGCGAACGTGTGCCTAATATTTCAACGACTGCCACTTCTACTGGATTTATTTCAGAGTCAATTAATTATATTGACGTAGGCTTAAAGTTAGAAGTTGAACCAACTGTTTACCTTGACAACGATGTAGGTATTAAAGTGGCATTAGAAGTCAGCAGCGTCACAGATCAGTTAAAAACACAATCAGGGACTGTCGCATACCATATCGGAACCAGAACCGCGAGCACTACTCTGCGATTAAAGAATGGCGAGACGCAGGTGTTAGCTGGACTAATTAATAACGAAGAACGAAATTCTGCAACTAAGGTCCCAGGAGTAGGTGAAATTCCACTACTGGGCCGACTATTTGGCAGCCAATTAGATGATAACCAAAAGACAGAAATTGTTCTCTCTATCACTCCACATCTGATTCGAAATATTCAGCAACCGGATGGAATGAAGTCTGAGTTTAATTCAGGCACAGAGACCAATTTTAAAGCACACCCTGACTTTATCGAAACCTCAGGGAAAGGGAATAACTCTGTTATTGCACCCAATTCAGTTGGCTCAGCGCAAACTGGACAAGTAAGTTCAAATCAGACTTTTGCCAATTCAATCAACGGCATGTCACCAAGCAATGCTCAAACGGCCGCTGACATCGCTAAATTAGAATGGCAAGGGCCAAAGTTTGTCAAAATCGGAGACGTATTTTCTGTGCAGTTATTGATGCAATCGGGCCAGCCTGTCAAGCATACTGACTTGATCATTGGCTTTGATAGTCAAGCTCTGCAAGCAGTGAGTGTCAACGAAGGAATCTTCATGAAGCAAGGTGGTGTACAAACCAGTTTCGTTAATCAGATTGATCCCAAAGGTCAGATTTCGCTCTCTAACGGCCGTGCACAAGGGGCAGCAAGTAATCTGGGGAATTTAGTCACATTTAATTTTCGGGCTCTTGCAGTGACAAATAGCACTCCCATACAGATAATCAATATAAAGCACACCAGTGGCTCAGGACAAGCATTGCCATCGTCTCAATTGGCGCCGATGAATATAGAAATTCACCCATAGTCTGCTTACGCAAAGTAACAATGAACAAAAAAAATCGCGGCTTTACACTCATTGAGTTGCTAATGACCTTAGCCATACTCGGTTTATTAGCGACGATAACGCTTCCCGTCTCGCAACTTATTCAACAACGAAATAAAGAGCGAGAATTACGGACTGCGCTCATTGAGATAAGAACTGCCATAGATGCCTACAAACATGCGAGTGACGATGGCCGGATTGCTAAATCAATGGGAGAAACGGGATACCCGCCTAATTTAGAAGTTCTGACTAGCGGTGTCATCGATCAGCGCGACCCGATGCGGCGAAAGATATTCTTTCTACGTCGTCTACCACGTAATCCACTAGCGCTTCCACAAGCGCAAGATGAAATTAACTCATGGGGCCTTCGCAGTTACACCAGTGAAGCAAATGATCCCAAGGAAGGGGATGACGTTTATGACGTTTACGTCGATAGCGATCAATTGGGTCTGAACGGAATCGCATACCGATATTGGTAATCGGCGTTGAAAACAAAATTATCCTTCAATGGACTCTAAACAAAGAACCTTTTATTGAAACATCGCATGAAAAAATCCGGCTTTACTCTTATTGAATTATTGGTCGTACTCGCCATTTTAGCACTCTTGACGACATTGACCTTGCCGAGATATTTTCAAAGCATAGACCGCAGTAAGCGAGTCGTTCTCGTTGAAAACTTACGTACGACGAGAGAAGGAATAGACAAGTTCTTTGCGGACACAGGGCGTTATCCAGAGTCGTTGTCAGAATTAGTTGATCGTCGATACCTAAAATCAATTCCGTACGACCCCGTCACTGAAAGTACAACGACTTGGCAATTAGTAGCGCCAGAAAGCAACCAACAAGGCCATATTTATGATTTGCATAGTGGCGCGCCAGGTAAAGGTCAGAATGGTATTCTGTACGGTTCGTTATAAGAGATACCAATGGTGACGAAACAACTTCAACATGAAATAAGGTACACGCACATTAAATGTGCAGAAGGCGGCCTTGCTTATTTAGGCTTAGTGATTCTGCTCGCCATACTGGCAATTTGTGCGTCTGCGACGCTGGTAGTCGCATCATTAGAACAGCAACGTACCGCGGAAAATGAACTTCTTTTTGTGGGTCTAGAATTTCAGACCGCATTTAAGAGTTACGCAAACACCGCACCACCTGGGTCTTCACGCTTTCCGAGTCATCTTGAAGATTTATTAAAAGATCCAAGAACCCCACAAATACGTCGGCATCTCAGGAAAATTTATATCGACCCGATGACAAAGCAAGCTGACTGGGCGACCATCAAATCAGAAGATGGCAAATATATTGTTGGCGTTCATAGCATCTCAGAAAAACGACCAATTAAAATTGCGAATTTCCCGATTGAACTGGGTAGATTTGAAAACGCCAAATCTTATCGAGACTGGGCGTTTCGTCTTAAATTTTAAATCTTTACCATTGAGCAGTTTATTCAGGTACTTGACTCATACATTCGTTGGTACAACGAAAAACGGATTAAAATTTCCCTTGGCTCTCGCAGTCCACTAGAATATCGCGAGAGTCTCGGGTTAACGACATAAATCAGTCCAAGTTTTTATCCGCACCCCCCGATGGTCAATATTCGGTGCGCGTCAACAGACAATGCTATGACTACTCGTGAATTCGAGCAAGTGCGTTACGCATCCCGAAACAGTGGTTCGACACTCTTCAAATAGAATCCAGCACGACCTTGGTCATTTCGTCGCGTAAACTGTATGGGTTTTAGCACTTCCGCAGTCTCAGCTGAAATTTTCTCGTTTTCTAATAGAATGATTTGACCAGGGCCAGCCCATCCCGCAAGCCATGCGTAAAAATTGTCTTTCACAGCTGCCAGCGGAACATCCCCTATGCTCTTGTCGCTCTCAGATGGATCTTGGTCTGCATATGCTTTGAGAGGGGAGTCGATAACCACAACTCCTAGATGTGGGAATCCACATTTCAATGAGTGACGCATCAAAGCTATTGTCAGGGCTGTCAAGAATAAACCTCGCTTTCCTGCACCGTAGCTCAAACGCTCTCGCTCATTTATGTATAGATCGCATTCATCAGTATCTAGGCGAACGGAGGTGATATCCTTAAACCCCCAATCGATGAGCATTGACTTTGCATGGCTCGCCACTTCGGCAGCCGCATTGCCGCCGTCACGACTGATTGGTGCTGTTTTCTTTTGTTTCGAACTCTTGAGTTTCTCTATCTCGATATGAAGGCGTTCTACTTCATCAAATAGATTAAGAATGGCTGATAGTTCACTTCGGCGCATGGCCAATGTCTTTGGATCACCTTCAAACTCGATACGTGCACCTTTTAGCTGACGTTCTTCTTGGTGCTCCAATTCATCGAGTGTTTGGATAAATTCACGGACATTCCTTTCGATGGCTTGCAAGCGAACCCGTTCATGCTCCAATGAATTCAAAAGTCCAGACCGAAGAGCACGAATTTTGTTCGCTTCCGCAGCTACAGCAATTCGATATTTATCTGTAGCTTTTGCATTTGGTTGTCCGTTCAATACGTTTTGTTCAATCTCAGTCCCGCAAAGTGGGCAAGGCGCTTTATGCAATGCCTGGAAGTATGCTACACCTTCATCTATTGCGTTAAGTCGATTTAGGTCACTGTCATATTTTTCGAACAGTAGTTCGAAGCGTTCAAGCATAGACGCTGAATGTTTCATTCGAGCCGACTCAGTTGCTAATGCCTCTGTTTTATCAACGATCTGTTGACGTATAGCTTTTAGACTATGAGCACGCAACTCATACTGCTTGGTCATTTCATTCAATATCTGATCGACTCTTTCTAATGCTTCGACTGTTTCTTTCCTATCCGTATTAGTAGGTATGCCTGCGAGCGCACGTCGTATGCCGTCTTCTGCAGAACTAAGCGCGCCTGCAGCGCGATCTTGCTCAGCCTTAGATTTAGTCAATGCAATTGAAGAGTCATCGGTTCCAGTTAGAAAAAGATGAAAAGCTGCGGTTCTCTGTGGTCTTTCCGTGTGGCTAGAACCGCTGGTTGGAGATTCACTGATAATGGTAGGTTGTGAAAGTAAGAACCAATGACGAAGGTCGGTTCCTGTAACATCCCCCATCTTACTCTTGGATCGAAGGATCTTCTTACCTGAGGCTCCAGCTAGTTTCACCATCAACTCAGAAAGGTCCACGTCTAGTGGTTTCCAGTCATGAAGATTAAATAGCGGATCGCTATCCTCACTTTGTGAAGACAGTTGATCAGGTGTTGAAGTACTATCGGAAATTGCCACTCGCTTATAGATTGTCGATGAGCCTCCTGCTAAAGCACGCTGGACGATATAGGCTTCATCATCAAAATGAAACTCTAAGGCAATGGTTTGGTAGCCATCTGCTTCCGGCACGTACTTTGGAACTTTTTCCCCGCCCAAGAGATACCATAAGCAATCACGAATGTATGATTTACCCGTATCGCTTGGGCCTCGAATCAAGCAATTGTTCGAGGCAAATGTTATGCCTGCCGTTGGACGATCGATGCCTTGAGCAATCAGTTTTTTCAATACTACTGCCATCTATTGAGCCTTATCTTCAGAACCTTCAATTTCCGCACCCCAACGGTGCCCCATCTCATTAAACTCCTGTGTCAAGCTTATTGAATCAATTTGAGCGAATCGTTCGGCCGCCCATCGGCAACGTTCAGTAAGCTGCATGAAATAGGGAGCAGATGCGGATCCGACCAGAGCTAATGCATTGGGACCCGCGACGTAACTGATTCCTTGGGAATCTAGTCGTGCGTCCACCAGTCCTCGAGTACTCATTAAATGCAAACCCTCTTCGATAAGAGCGCGCCTACTAAGCATTTCATTTCCCCTATATGGAACTGGAGTGTGTAGGCTTTGAGGTCCCCCGAGGTCACCAGAATACACCGCTGCGTAGTCCAGTAATATAAGCTTTTGGAGGTCAACAGCGAGTGGTCGAATTGCACTTAGCAGATATACCATCCGTAAACCCAATTCAAATGGAGAATTGAAGACTGACACGTTAACTTCTTTATTCACTTGACCCACTTAATTCTCGATTCATTTACCAAATGATGGCAGGCTCCAGGAATGTCCCCACCGCGGAGTCGTGGATACAATCGACTGTCTGTAAATGGTAGTGCCGAAACACTTGATAACGTTGCATCCAAGCGCTCAAGTCCAGTCTTATGGCGTGGGCTGGAAGCAGCGCGTTTCGCACTTGGGTAAATCATTTCCAATAGTCGGCCAAATTCATCTTCAGGAAATAAATCACGGCTAAAGCGTTTTAGACCTTCGGCACAGTAGAATTCGGCACGACAGGATGCAAAGTGGTCAGCATAGTTCTTTGAGGTAACGACATCGGAGACAGTTAAGGTGCAAGCTGAGTCTTCACCATAGGCTTTAACAAGTTCAGACACATACGACTGTTCATCAGCAGTTGGTGCTATCGGCACACCCGGATCATCACCTCTTTCGGGTTCTATGCCAAACATTTCGTAATGAGCCTTTGTGTCAGTCTCATGCCACTGAAGAAGTGTCCTGACTAACATCTCTCGAATTTTGGTGAAATCAAAGTTGTGAATAGTAACTAAAACGTCCGGTGTTAACCGTTTACTCTGGCCCTTTAATCCTGTCCTCTCTGCTTGCCAATCTTCAATTAAACGCTTTTTAAGTTCTATTGGCTTTTCGAGAAGATCGTGAAGATCGGGGCCAGCATTCTGCGGTGAACAAATGAAATAATAACGCGGAGCCGGATATGTTTTAATAGTCAAATGCTGAAAGAACTTGGCCAGCTCGGGAAAAAGATCAGACGGCGCCAACGGATTTTTATAGTGCTTTGCCTGGTACAAATCCCATTTTTCTGAAGCCAGCGAATCGACTAGTCTCGCTTCAATATCTCTTCCTGCGTCTCCAGCTCCTCCTAGTCGCTTAACTCTGATGTATTTCCTTTCCGGCTTCAGGTTTGCTACACAGCTGGACTCAATAAATTGCTCCCATTGACCTGGCGCAAGGTGCTGGACTTGCACTGAAGGCGGTAGGGCTCCAGTTCTGACAACAAGCTGGTTTACTCTGGCTTTTGTGGTTGACTGGGCTTTCGAGTGCATTGTAAAAAGAGAAATCTAATGTATTTGTCAATATTACATAAATGTAGGTTCATTGGGAATTGTTTTATTGAATTTGGTTTGCGTTGATAAGAAAAATTAAGGCGTAAATCCTCAGAACGTTACGTATGTAAGACAAATTCTGATACGCGTATTCAAAAGCGTCCTAATTCGCAAGCAGCGATTTGACAATGGCGACTAATACCTCAAGATATTATTTTTTTATAATATTTTTATTTGCCATCTCGAATTGTGTTGAAATCTTGATGAAATAAAAAATAAAACAGCCGCAGTAGGTGACTACTGCGGCTGTTTTATTTTAAGACAAGAAAGTGAAAGAAAATGTGATTATTTTT
>NZ_JBMPOQ010000025.1:0-44546 GCF_049340505.1 Undibacterium sp. Dicai25W
CTTCCACTATTTTTGTCTCCATGGGCTTTTGGATGATCTGAACGATCTTGTTCCCCAAGCCATTGAGCAGCGCATACAACAGCACTACGTGAAATGCTAATACCAGCCCCATGCCAAGGAACTTCTTACCCGGCTCTTGCTGGCGATCTGAAAAATCCATTAAAACTCCTCCCGAACCACTAGTTCTATTTCTACTATTTGACCCAAGTCAAAACGTCTCAAACAAAAAAATAATTATAAATGTTACGAGGCACTATACGGCGCATTAATTCGACCGTCACACATAAAACCATTTATAAATCAACTGGGAGCAGAAAGACCAAAATATATTTGTAATTTTCAATGAAAACGACTCATACAATTTTGCAAACCACTCATATCCTACGGTTCAATTCACATTCACCGAATTGAAATGCAATACCAAAAACTTGGTTTTTATTTTATTTGCTCGTTTTTGCTATTTTTTGTGACAACCGAACTTAACCAATAATCGCTTATATTTATACAAGTTGGTTTACATAAATCAACAATCAATCCGACACGACATCGCTCGATGTTCCACCCACAAAATGAACTACCTGTAACTTTTGGTAAAAAAAGTATATTTTAAGAAAACATTCTGAAAATTTTTACGCCAAAATTTTCCAAAGGCGCATAAAACCATTTCTTGACGCCGTCTGTCAATACTTTCACAACAGTTTTTCACTGAAATACAACATGGCGCATTTTGCCAAAAAAAAGAGACAAAAGGAAATGCATCTTTTTGTGCTTTGCAGCATATATTAACTGCGCTTAATTCTCATTTTTGAAGATTTCTTCGATAAATTTGCTTGGTACGCATATACAGCAAATAAAATTTCCTTTTTCACACAAGGGGGCCGCAAAACTCATAAAAATTGCGTTTAAATGGGAATAATTTTTAATGCACAACAGCAAAAAAAGATGCTTAGCAAACGTTTGCCACGTCATTTTTAGTAAAAAATTAAGGAATAATCCATTTTCGGATAGAAATTAAATTGATAAAAATTTTTGCTTTAAGTGCCCGAAGCACTGAAACATAGGCTAATGTTACGGCGCCATGAAAATGCGCCCTTCCCTAAGGAGTCGCGCCTACAAGCAATAACCAGGTTGTAACAAGCACTAACAAACCTTCACAGACCGTCAACAAGAACGGCATACAACGAATCTTCAATTCGTTGAAAAAATCACGAGCGGGAGATAAAGCTGTATGAAATACAAATTCGTATCAAAAAGGGACACTCGGTTGAATCTCGAAGGCACGCTTAAGAAAGTCATCGGTACTTTATCCGGAATATTTTTGATGGCGAGTGTTCCAATTATTTCATTAGGTATCTCTGCAGAAGCACTCGCACAAACGACAGCAACTAAGCTCAACAGTGCTAACACAACGGAATTCGCTGATCCAGACAAAGTATTACGGACCATTTTTCCGGTGGCCGAAACTGGCTTTGACCCGGCTGGCTCTCGAGATTTGTATTCTCACGCCATTGTTGAAGTTGTTTTCGAACGCCTGTATAGCTATGACTACCTGGCAACTCCAGCAAAAATTATCCCGCAGACAGCAGACGGCTTACCCGACATCTCAGCCGATGGCAAAACATACACCATAAAATTAAAAAAAGGGATTTACTTTACGCAAGACGAGGCATTCAAAGGAAGAACCCGTGAATTAACGATGAACGATTACGTGTATTCGATTAAACGTTTGATGGATCCACGTATCGCATCCAGCCACAGTTGGTTATTTGAAGGCAAAATCGTTGGTCTCGATGAGCTGGTAGCTAAAGCAAAAAAGACTGGAAAATTTGATTACGACGCCAAAATTGCAGGCATAGAAATTCCAGACAAATACACTTTACGTTTGCACCTGACCCGTCCTGACTTTAATTTACCAATGATTTTGGCTTACGTAGCGACTTCCGCTGTAGCGCGAGAAGTGGTAGAGCATTATCAGGATTTGCAAGGCTTAGTTATGGCCAATCCGGTCGGCACCGGCCCCTACAAGCTAACGGAATGGGTACGTGGTTCAAAAATGGTTTTGGATGCCAAACCAAATTACCGTCCCGTTTATTGGAACTTTCAAGGAAGTAACAATGCTGAAGATCAAAAAATAAGTGCTGCAATGAAAGGTAAACGGATTCCTCAAATTGGGCGCATCATCGTCACCGATATTCTGGAAGATCAATCCCGCCTACTCGCCTTTCAAAAGGATGAAGTCGATCTGTTTCAACTTTATGGGGGATTAGCACCACAAGCCATGCGTGATGGTAAATTAAAACCGGAATTCCAACAAAAAGGAATTCAACTATCACGCATAGTCGATCCGGAACTGACCGTTTATTACTGGAATATGAGAGACCCAGTATTCGGCGGTTTGTCTAAGGAAAAAATTGCGTTACGCCGTGCCATCGCAATGGCACACAATGTAGATGATGAGATTCGGATTGTGGATAATGGTCAAGCTGTCGCTTTAGAATTTCCCATTCCGCCGGGTGTCGTGGGTCACGATCCTGATTATAAAAGCAGTATTCAATATGACCCCGTTGCTGCCAACGCGCTGTTAGATAAGTTCGGTTATAAAAAAGGCGCTGATGGTTACCGTAATCTGCCTGATGGCAAACCGTTTCAAATCAATTACACCTCACAAACTGAATCGCGTGGGCATTTGCAAGCCGAAGTCTGGAAGAAAACCTATGATAGCGTTGGCATACGCATGAATGTGGAATTCCGACCATTCGCAGAGATTTTAAAAGCGGAAAAAGACTGTCATCTGACGCAACGTATTTCACCATGGATCGCAGATTATCCTGATGGCGATAATTTCATGCAATTATTTTACGGTGCCAACATTCATCTCAATAATGCAGGTTGCGTGGCAATTCCGGAATACGACAAACTCTATGAAGAATCGCAAAAACTTCCGGCTGGTCCTGAACGCGATTTGTTGTATCACAAAATGACACGCATCTTGGAAGTATACGCAGCGCAACGCATAGGCTATGCACGTTATCGCAATATGCTGTCGCAAGCGCGAGTTATCGGTTACAAAAAGCATCCGGTCATGTTGACGGAGTGGATGTATATCGATATCGACAAAAGCAAGTAACGAAGCAACCGAGTAAATACGTAACCAATTCTCTTGAATAAGATACTCGTGAATAATCAAGAAACGCCAATGAAGAATTTCTCATGATCACTTATATATTCCGCCGTTTATGGCAAATGGCACCGACGATGCTTGGTGTTATTTTGCTGGTCTTTTTCCTGTTTAACTGGGTAGGCGGCGACCCTGCCTATATCCTGGCCGGCAAAATGTCGAATCCGGCACAAATCGCTAACATCCGCACTCAGCTTGGGATTGATCAGCCCTACTACGTCCAACTGTGGATTTTCATCAAACAAATTGCCACCTTTAATTTTGGCAATAGTTGGAGCACGGGCGAACCGGTATCATCCATCATTCTGACCCGCTTAGGTCCTTCGCTGACGATACTCGTTCCATTAACCATTTTAGAAACGATGATCGCGATTGCGCTGGCTTTGGCAGTTGCGTTTCGTCGTGGATCTTTTACCGATCGTGCCGTAATGGTGATCTGCACAACTGCGATGTCTATCAGTATTCTGGTCTACATTATTGTGGGGCAGTATTTTTTTGCTTATCAATTAAATTTATTTCCAGTACAAGGCTGGGGCAATAGCTTTGCCGAAAATTTATTCAAGTATTCAGCGTTGCCGATTTTGATTAGTCTGGCAGTCAGCGTTGCGCCAAGCCTGCGCTTGTTCCGCACTTTTGTGCTGGATGAAGTGAATCAGGATTATGTCCGCACAGCCCGTGCCAAAGGCGTCTCTGAACATCGCATAAAATGGGTGCACGTGTTACGTAATGCAGCGATTCCTATCATCACTTATGTGATGTCCAATTTACCAGCTTTGTTGATTGGTGCATTTTTGATCGAGCGTTTTTTCTCAATTCCAGGCATTGGTCGAGAAGTAATTCTGGCCGTTGAGCGTAGCGATTTTCCGGTAATTAAAGCGATTACCGTGTACGTTGCTGCAGCCACGATGTTATTTAATTTGCTCACAGATCTGCTGTATCAGGCGGTTGATCCACGCGTTCAATTGAAATAAGGAATGAACATGCATCAAACGCTCTCACAGACAGCTTCTGGCACACACATGGATGATCCAAAACAAACTTCTCTTGGCCTATGGGCATTGGCATGGCGTCGATTACGCGCTGATAAAGTAGCGATGGTTGGGCTGACGATTGTCGCCGCATTTTTACTGACGATCGCGCTGTCATCCAGCGGCTTCATTGCCGCCGATTGGGAACAGGAAACTGGCGTTTCCTATGCACCTCCAAGTTTCACTTCCAGCACAGATAGTATAGACAGCAACCAGCATGACTCGCCAACGAGCAAGCATTCCGCAGTACAAGCGGAGGTTACCGATAATCCACTTGACCCTATACGTGATGTGATCAAAAGCCTGCGCCAGCAAGAAAATGGCACCAACGCGGTGATTGTCAATGATTACGGCATTCAAGATCCGATTGGCGCAGAAATGTCTGAAATCCGTACTGCCTTAGCAAAATCAGGCAAAGCGAAAATTGCGACACGTGCAGCCACCCTGCCCTTTGGCGCGGACAAATGGGGGCATGACATCATCAAAAAAACCATTAAGGGGGCAGAGACGTCCATCCTCGTCGGTATTATCGCCGCCTTTCTGGCAACGCTGCTGGGTACTCTATTTGGTGCGGTAGCTGGCTATTTTGGCGGAAAAATCGACGATCTGTTTAACTGGTTTTACAGCATTTTCACATCCATCCCTTACCTGCTGTTGATCTTATCAGTAGCAGCGGTACTACAACAAAAAGGGCTCTCAACGATTATTTTGATTCTGGCTTTTACTGGCTGGACTGGTCCTTTCCGATTAATGCGTGCCGAATACATGAAGCATAAAGCACGTGAATATGTATGGGCTGCAGACGCCATCGGTGCGTCACATTGGCGCAAGATGTTTATCCATATTTTCCCGAATGTCAGTCATGTGGCTTTGGTGCAAGTGTCTATTCTGGTGGTCGGCTTTATCAAATCCGAAGTCATTCTTAGCTTTTTGGGGTTTGGCGTGCCAGTCGGCACGGTATCGTGGGGCAGTATGCTTAATGAAGCGCAAAATGAACTGATCCTTGGTAAATGGTGGCAATTAGTGGCAGCAACGGCGGCAATGGCCGTGTTGGTCACCGCCTTTTCCTTATTCACCGACGCCTTGCGTGATGCGCTTGACCCTAAGCTGAAATAAGGACCGATATGAATACCCACTCTCAAACAGCAGCCTTGCTCAAAGTTGATAATTTACGCGTCTCTTTTCGCGTCAATAAAAAAGAAAACGTAGAAACCGTTAAGGGAATTTCGTTTGAGATTCCTTACAACGCCACCGTTGCCCTGGTAGGCGAATCTGGTAGCGGCAAATCTGTCAGCTCGCTCGCCGTCATGGGACTGTTACCGGCTGACACGTCCAGCATTTCCGGCGATAGCAAAATTACTTTTGAAGGTAAGAGTTTGCTGGAACTGAGTATCAGCCAGCGCCGTCAGTTATGCGGCAAAGATATCTCGATGATTTTTCAGGAGCCGATGACCTCGCTCAATCCGGTCTTTACGGTCGGGTTTCAGATCGCAGAAGTACTACGCTTACATATGGGCATGGATGCGAAGCAAGCGCGCGCGCGGGCAATAGAATTGCTTGATGAAGTTGGTATTCCTGACCCAAAAAATAAAATCGACGCCTATCCTAGCCAGATGTCAGGCGGCCAGCAGCAACGCGTCATGATCGCGATGGCAATTGCGTGTGAACCCAAGTTATTGATTGCCGACGAACCGACGACGGCACTGGATGTCACCATACAAAAACAGATTATCGATTTAATCAACGCTTTGCGTATCAAACGCAATATGTCGGTGCTGTTTATCACACACGATCTGGCACTGGTTGGTGAAATTGCCAGTCACGTGATTGTGATGCGTCATGGTGAAATCCGTGAAGCGGGTTCGGTTGAGCAAATCTTTGAGCGTCCGCAGGATACTTACACGCAGGCGCTCTTGCATTGCCGCCCTTCGCTCGATAGTCGCCCGTGGCGTCTGCCCGTCATTGCGGACTTCATGAATAATCAAGGTGCCTTACCAGAACAAAAAGAACGTCAGCGCGGCTTACGTGGTGATGAAGAAATTGTGCTAGAAGTTAACAACCTCGGTAAAAGTTTTTATACACGCGAAGGCCTGTTCGGTAAAAAAGAATTTAAAGCCGTCGATGATGTCTCGTTCAAACTCGCCCGCGGAAAAACGCTGGGCGTGGTGGGTGAATCTGGCTCAGGCAAGACCACTGTCGGCCTCTGCTTATTACGTTTGCATCAGGCGACCAGAGGGCAAGCGATTTTTGATGGCAAAGACATTTTATCGATGTCAAATAAAGATTTTTTACAATACAAACGCAGAATTCAAATCATCTTTCAAAACCCTTATGCCTCATTGAATCCGCGCTTTACCATCGGTCAAATTCTGATGGAGCCCATGCATATCCACCGCATAGGTAACAATGATAATCAACGCGCTGCCATGGCAAAACAATTGCTCGACAAGGTTGGATTACCCGTCGCCGCTTTTCATCGTTATCCACATGAATTCTCAGGAGGCCAGCGCCAGCGTATTGCAATAGCGCGCTGTCTGACCATGAAGCCAGAAGTGTTAGTTTGCGATGAATCGGTGTCTGCGCTCGACGTGTCTGTACAAGCGCAAGTTTTAAATCTGCTGCAAGATCTGCAAGAAGAATTTGGCTTGTCGTATATTTTTATTTCACATGATCTGGCGGTAGTCAAATACATCGCTGATCAGGTGATGGTCATGAACAAAGGCAAAGTGGTTGAACTAGCCAACGCCGATGATTTATACCATCACCCGCAACAGGCTTATACCAAGACCTTGCTAGGCGCTATCCCGCGCGGTTTGCAGCATGCTTAAAAATATAGACAGCTATTTATTTGAAAATTAGTAAAGGCTTTCATCGCGACAAAAATATAGTACTATCAAGACAATATTGCATTTTACACATTACCACCTTGTGAAAGCACAATCAGGGTGTAATAACAGAAGACGGAGCAAGACTTGGATGCCATAAAAAATTTGTTCAAAGAATTGATGCCAGCAGTCGACTTCTGTTCTATGCGCACCGTTGATGAACGCAGTGAAGAATTAAACGTCCGACAAAATGTCTTGCAGCCACTCAACAGCATGCGCAGCCATGGTGCGATGTTCACCGTGATTCATCAGGGTGGTTATGGTTACGCCGCAACCAGTAATTTGTCACGCAGCGGCGTAAAGCAGGCAATACAACGTGCGCATGACTGGGCAACAATGAGTGCGGGCAAATCAGTCACTGATTTTAGTACGATTCCACAATCGGCTGTGCAAGGTCAACATCGTGGTCCCAGCGCGCAAAGCTGGAACCGAAAAGAAATCATCGCACTATTGATGCAAGAATCACAGGCCTGTCAGATCGATCCCCGTGTCGTTGACTGGAGCGCCTCCATGTCGCGTATCAGCACGGATCAATGGTTCATCAGCAGCACGGGTGCCGATATCCAACAGCATTTTGATTATCTGATTCCGAATCTCAGCGTCACCGCCAATCAGGGTTCAGAAACTCAGACCCGCACCTTAGGCGGCCAATACAATGGTTTCTGTCATCAGGGCGGCATGGAAGTCTTGCAACGCGCAGGCTTTTACGGCTCCGGGCATAGAATAGCCCAACAAGCGATTGATTTGTTAAGCGCCCAAAACTGCCCTTCCGGACGCATGGATTTGTTGCTGATGCCAGAACAAATGATGTTGCAAATCCATGAGTCGATTGGCCACCCTCTGGAACTTGATCGCATCTTAGGCGACGAGCGTAATTTCGCTGGCACCAGTTTTGTGACGCCCGATATGTTCGGGCATTTCCAATACGGTTCGGCACTATTGAACGTCACACATGATCCGCAAAGAGCTGAAGAGTTTGCCAGCTATCGTTGGGACGACGACGGCACACCAGCCGAGAAAACCTGGTTGATCCGCGATGGCATTTTGCAGCGCCCTCTCGGTAGCGCACTATCACAAGCGCGCTCAGGCATGCCTGGGCTTGCCAATTCACGTGCATGCGATTGGAACAGACCACCGATTGATCGTATGGCAAATCTGAATATCGAACCCGGTAGCAGCAGTTTAACCGACATGATTGCGTCCGTTGAAAATGGCGTACTGATGAATACCAATGTGTCGTGGTCTATCGATGACTCACGTAATAAATTTCAATTTGGTTGCGAATATGGTCAGCTCATTCAGAATGGCGAACTCAAAGGTCTGGTCAAAAATCCCAATTACCGCGGTATCTCAGAAAGCTTCTGGCGCTCATTAAAAATGGTCGGCGATGCTTCCACCTACGCGGTCATGGGCACGCCGTTCTGCGGCAAAGGCGAGCCCTCACAAGTGATCCGCGTTGGTCACGCGTCACCGGCTTGCTTATTCGATCAGGTCGAAGTTTTTGGAGGAGAAGCCTGATGCAAGCCTATTTTCAGCAATTGACACACGCTCTACAACAACAGATATCTGATACCGAAAGTTTTACTTGCTGGTTGTCAGCGGAAGCAACCGATTTTGTCCGTTTTAATCGTAGCGCCATACGTCAGCCTGGTCACGTAGCACAAATCGTTTTGCGCTTACAACTACTCCAAGGCCAGACGCATGTCAGCAGCAGCCTGAATCTCTCAGGTGAGATGGAAAAAGATAGCGTCAGTGTCAGAGACACGTTAAATATGTTGCGCGAACAAATCGGCGATCTGCCTGCAGACCCCCATTTATTAATCGCATCTGACGTCAAGAATAGCAGCCACATTCAGTCGTCATCATTACCGGATGCGGAGCAAATAGTGGCTGATATTCTGGAAGCGTCTGCCAGTCTGGATATGGTCGGAATATTGACAACGGGAACTCAATACCGCGGCTTTGCTAATTCCCGCGGCCAACATAATTGGTTCGAAAGCAGAAACGTCAATTTTGACTGGAGCCTGTTTCACGCTGGCGACAAAGCAGTTAAATCCAACTATGCAGGTTTTAGCTGGGACAAAAACCAATTTCAGCAAAAATTTGAAGAAGCAAAGCAGCAATTAGCCTTACTGGCGTTTCCAGCCATCAGTATTCCACCAGGGAGTTACCGCGCTTATCTGACGCCGACGGCACTCAATGAACTATTAATGATGCTGAACTGGGGCGGCTTATCAGAAAAATCGTTGCGTACCCACCAAAGCTGCCTGCGCCGCTTGCATGCGGGTGAAGTCAGTCTGCATCCGCATGTGCATCTCAGTGAAGATAGTCTGGCAGGCCTGGAACCCGTGTTTCAGGCGCAAGGTTTTATTAAACCAGATCAAATTAAGCTGATTGACGCGGGTAAATTGGTCGGTAGCATGATTTCACCACGTAGCGCAAAAGAATATGGTGTTCAAAGCAATGGCGCAGATGACGCTGAGTCAGCTAAGTCTTTGCGTATGCAGGCTGGCACCTTAGCCATGAAGGATGCATTGAAGCAACTTGGCACTGGTATTTACATCAGTAATCTCTGGTATCTGAATTTTTCTGATCGCGCCAATTGTCGGATTACCGGAATGACGCGCTTTGCCAGCTTCTGGGTGGAGAATGGCGAGATCAAGGCACCGCTGAATGTGATGCGTTTTGATGAATCCCTATTCCGCATGTTAGGCGAAGATCTGCTCGCATTAACGAAAGAAACAGAAACGATCATGGATGATCGCTCGTATGGCGAACGCCACACCGGCGGCGCAATTTTACCGGGGGCTTTACTGAAATCGATGCGCTTTGTCCTTTGATAAAAAACGGACAGTCGTACGTTTTTTATGATGAAAAACACTGATGGGCCTGAGCGCATGAAATTGGTCAGCCAAGCTTGTTAAATAGAAACTCTTTGTTTCAAAGTCATGAACTTAGTATTTGCCCGATTTGCGCTTAACAACTACAATTCCGACCTATTGTCGTGAAACGGCTTGTCCGGACGCAACAAATTCTCGATATTCGGGTACATAAATAGATGTACTAGTGCGGCTAATGCAGCAAAATCGGCCAAAGCAGCTAAAACGTTTGTCGAGTATTCTGAGAATAAAAGAAATAAGGTTTCGCTGGCAAAGTGTCGCTGGCAAAAAGAATCCTGAAAAATTAGTTAGGTCTTACGCAAATCTAGCGTGCTTGCATGTGAAGTAGATGTGCGCGAGACCTATGAGTAAAGCTTGGATTGCGCTGCTATCGTCTTTAAAAGATGGGTAGGTAAAAACTAAGCAAAAACCACAGCGTAGGATTGGTGCAGGTTTCCAAGGCAATTTGCCCTGCAAGCCTTACCAGTATTACGATAAATACCTGGAGTTAACATGGCATTTCTGCAAGGCAAAAAAATTCTGATCACTGGTTTGCTGTCCAACCGTTCTATCGCTTACGGCATCGCGCAAGCATGCAAACGCGAAGGCGCTGAACTTGCATTCACTTATGTTGGTGAACGCTTCAAAGACCGAATCACCGATTTCGCTGCAGAATTTGACAGCAAACTGGTTTTCGACTGCGACGTCGCCAGCGATGAACAAATCGAAGCCGTATTCAAAGACCTAGGACAACACTGGGATCAATTGGATGGTCTGGTGCACGCTATCGGCTTCGCACCGCGCGAAGCGATTGCTGGTGAGTTCCTCGACGGTTTCTCCCGTGAAGCTTTCCGTATCGCTCACGACATCTCTGCTTACAGCTTCCCAGCAATGGCGAAAGCCGCATTGCCAATGTTGCGCGAAGATTCCGCTTTGCTGACTTTGTCTTATCTGGGTGCGATTCGCGCTATCCCGCATTACAACACCATGGGTCTGGCAAAAGCTTCCCTCGAGGCGTCTGTCCGTTACCTGGCAGAAAACCTCGGCAAAAAAGGTATTCGCGTCAACGGCATTTCTGCTGGCCCGATCAAGACCCTGGCTGCCAGCGGCATTAAAGATTTCGGTAAATTATTGGGTTTCGTGGCAGAACATGCACCACTGCGCCGTAACGTAACAATTGAAGATGTCGGCAATACTGCAGCTTTCTTGTTGTCTAATCTGGCTAACGGTATCACTGGCGAAATCACTTATGTTGATGGCGGCTTCTCCCACGTGATGGGCTTGAATGCGGAATCGTACAGCCAATAATTTCTGGCTTAAGATTTCAAAGTAAAAAAGCTGCGAGTGATCGCAGCTTTTTTACTTTCCGGCGCCAGGTTATATCTACGTCTCAGGGAAAAATCATAGGACTAAACGCCTTCGCTGCAATCGCAATCGTATCTCCAACACGCAAGTTCTCTACTTCATCCTGCGCAGCGATAATTTCCACAATATCCTGCCCGACTAACAGCGATAAAATAAACACCACGTCTTCTTTGCGTATCGCTAAAACCTGCGCTTGCAGTTGCAATTGACCTTTTAATTGCTGTTGCAAAAATACGGCGGATGGCGAGCCAGAACGAATCACTGCGCCTGCTTCAATCACAAACACCTGCTGCGATAATTTAAACACCTCAGCAATATCGTGACTGACCATGACCGTGGTCAGTCCAAACTCACGGTGCAAGGCAAGCAACTCATCCTGCAACTGCACGCGCAAAGTCGTATCTAGCGCAGACAAAGGCTCGTCGAGTAAGAGCAATGGTGATTTGCCATCAATCGCCCCGCTCAACACTCTTGCCAATGCACGCGCCAGCGCTACACGCTGTTTTTGTCCACCAGACAGATTCGCCGGTAAGCGATCTTGAAGCGCAGACAAGCCACTCAGTTCTAATAGCCGAGCCAAGCGATGTGCCTGTGACTTATCCAGTGCATACGCAACATTCTCAGCAACAGTCAGATTCGGGAATAAAGCATAGTCTTGAAACACCAACCCCAGTGAACGCTGTTGCGGTCGCAATGCGATCCGCTTATCGCTATCAAACCAGACCTCACCAGCGACTTCGATAACACCGCTATCAGGATGGGCAAGACCAGCCAACATGCGCAACAGCGTGGTTTTACCCGCACCTGAAGGGCCAAACAAAGTGACGAATGCATTGCATTCGATATGCATCTGCACGTTTAATTGCAAGCCACCTGTAGCACTAGCGAGATGTTTGCGACATTCAATTCTGATCATAAGCGCACCGTCCCTGCCCGCAGCAGATGAGCATGACGACGATTAATCAAATACACGATTAACAGCACGCTAAAACTGAGCACAAACAAAACGGCCGCATACAAATGTGCCGCCGGATAATTGAGGCTTTCAACTTCGTCATAAATCGCAATCGACGCCACTTTGCTGACGCCAGGAATATTCCCACCTATCATCAATACCACGCCAAATTCACCTATCGTGTGGGCAAAACTTAAAACGATGCCGGTCAAGATCGCAGGTTTAATATTTGGCAGCAAAATATGCCGCAAACTATACCAATCGGATTTGCCAAGAGTACGTGATGCCTCGAGCAAATTTGGCGGTAAATTTTGCAACCCTGCCTGAATAGGGTGCACCATAAATGGCAAACTGAAAATCATCGAACCGATAACTAATCCTGGAAAACTAAATACCAGCTTAATGTGCAGATATTGCTCCAACCAATGACCAAACGCATACTGCGGGCTGAACGCCAACAACAAATAAAATCCCAATACAGACGGTGGCAACACCAAAGGCATGCTGACCAAGGTTTCCAGTACAGGTTTAAAACGACTTTGTGTGTAGGCAATTTTGTAGGCAAGCGGGATGCCGCAAAGAATCAGCAAACAAGTCGTCCAGCTCGCTAATTTAAACGTCAACCACAGTGGTTGCCAATCAAGATCCATCATGATGAAATTTCCGTATCAGATAGAGCCTGTATCGTCATTTCGTTCGATTTCACTAACGCTTCGACTGTATCGCCTATCGCCAGATTTAAATGTGTCGCGGAACGGGTAGTGATGACGGAACTGATGGCAACAGCCTTGAAATCTTGAACGGCAATAACGACGCGCGTCAAAATCTGGCCTTTTTCTATCGCCAGAATCACGCCCGGTATACGATTGCGCAAACTAATCTGGCCTTGCAAATTTTTTGCAAGTGCAACTTCCGTTTCTTTAAACAAGACCTTGACTGACTGAGTCAGGCGCCATGTTGCGAGCTGATCTGGATGTCCCAGCAAAGTTGCTGATAAGCGCAAACCACCTTCTACGCTCACATCCACCAGCGCCACACTGCCATGTGCTTCGACCGCTGCGATCAACCCTGTCAATTGATTCATGGCAGCAAATAACCAAAACGTTCAAAAATCGCGCGCGCTTTGGCGGAATACAAGAAATCGTAAAACTGCTGTGCTGTTTTAGCGTGATGCTCTTTACCGTAATTTAAGATGACTGCACCTTGCGCAATCGGCTGGTAAGTTGACTTGGGCACATCAACCCATTTTCCCTGTCCCTGCATTTCCGGTGAAAGCACAACCGATTTTGCGGTAAAGCCCGCCTCTACTACGCCAGAATGAATATATTGATTGGTTTGTGCAATGCTTTCACCAAACACCAGTTTAGGCTGCAAGCTCTGATCCAACTTCAGTGCTGACAAGACTTTCATGGTTTCGCGTCCATAAGGTGCTGCCTTCGGATTGGCCACTGCGATATGTGCAACCTGATTGCTGGTCAGCGCCGATTGCCACTGCGTCAGATCGATATTTTTTGTTGTCCACAATACCAGCGCACCGTAGGCATAGACTTTTGGTGCAGCAGTGGCGAACCCATCTTTGTATAATTTTTCAGGAAACTCCATGTCCGCAGATAAAAACACATCAAATGGTGCACCATTACTAATTTGAGCGACAAATTTGCCAGATGAATTAAATGTGCCAACCAGATCATTGCCGGTTTCTTGCTTAAACGCAGTTTTTAAATCTTCAAACGCATATTGCACATTGGCTGCCACAGCAACGGAGATAGTTTCTGCATAACCCGCACCAGCGAGCGCGGACAAAGACACAAACAATGAACCGACGATCAGATTTTTGAATCTCAAATTTGCCTCCATAGATTACACTGTCGGACGACAGCAAAAACACTTGTAGTTTATCGGTATTTAATATGTCAGGCATCGTATCAGGCTCACTTGCTTTACTCAACGAAACTATGAAACCACCAAAGTACTTTTTACGACACTCATTGCGCCAGCAATGGAAAAAAGCGCTCATTGCCGTCTCTGCCGGACTCGTCAGCCTTTTCACTTCACAATCAGTAATAGCCAGCGCCACTTGCTCAGGCACATGGTCAGAATGGGAGCAATTCAAACGCACCTTCATCACCGCCGATGGTCGCGTGGTTGATCATAGCGGTAGCATCAAACCCACGGTGTCTGAAGGCCAGGCTTACGCGATGTTTTTTGCCCTTGCGGCTAACGACAAGGCTAGCTTCCAATCACTCCTGACATGGACCGAAAATAATCTTGCCAGTGGCGACCTGACGGCCCATTTACCAGCGTGGCAATGGGGACAAAGGCCAGACAATACTTGGGGTGTGGTCGACAATAACTCAGCATCTGACGCCGATTTGTGGATCGCCTATGCACTCGGGATTGCGGGTGAAGTCTGGAAAGATAAACGGTACACGGCCCTTTCAACACTGCTTGCCCAGCGTATACTCAGTGAAGAAACCGCAGAGTTGCCTCAACTTGGGCTAACGCTCCTACCCGCTCCCAAGGGTTTTGCATTAGCGAATAATCAGTGGAAGCTCAATCCCAGCTATACCCCACTGCAACTACTGCGTTGGTTTGAGCACAGCGACAAAGATCCGCGCTGGAAAAAATTAATTTCCTCGTCACTCAAAATTATTCTGGGCGCTTCGCCCAAGGGATATAGTGCCGACTGGATACTGTTCAATCCAGAACAAGGTTTTACGGTAGATAGCCAAGGCACAGAAAAAGGTTACGGTGGCTACAATGCGATCCGTGTTTATTTGTGGGCTGGCATGATGGCCGATAAAGATAGCGATCGGCCTATTTTGCTTAAAACCCTGCAACCCATGGCGAACTTAACTGAGAGCAAAGGCTACCCGCCAGAATTTGTTGATATCCAGACTGGCGAGGTTAAAAGCGTAGGAAGTAGCGGATTTTCTGCTGCCTTACTGCCTTTTTTGCATGCCAGCAAAAATACCAAAACATTGCAACAACAGCAATTGCGCCTGCAAGCATTACCAATCAAGCCCGATCTCTATTACGACCAGGTACTGGCCTTATTTGCCCAGGGGTGGTTGGATCAGCGTTTCCGCTTCCGCGCGAATGGCTATGCGGAACTGGACTGGCAAGGCGCATGTAAGCCAAAAAGCTAGTGTAACCAGCATAATCAACGTGTTAGGTGCAAATACTTCTGCGATATTCTTCAAAATCATGTATCATTCTGTTTTTGCACCGCAATAAATCGCAGCAAAAGAACTGTAGCATCGCAAGCCTGTGCTCATCCATCTGGATAGAGCATGTAAAAGCCCTCCCGCCCAGCATGTCTAGTCTCACCAAAGACATCATCCCGGCGCAAAGCTTTTGTGCCGAAATCTCATTGTCGTCCGTAGTTGGATTTTCTGTGTTCATTTCGTTTGGTTGGCGCTGCATTTTTGCGCGCGTTACGTTTGCATCGCGCTAAATTTTTACGAAAGAATTCCATGAGTTTTGAAGCACTAGGCCTCCACGTTAACCTGATCCGCGCATTGACTGACTCTGGCTACACCAAGCCAACATCGGTACAAGAACAAGCTATTCCTGCTGCGATTGAAGGTCGTGACCTGATGGTCTCCTCCCAAACTGGTTCCGGTAAAACAGCAGCATTCATGTTGCCAGCTTTGCACAAATTGATTTCCGCTGAAGTTGTCAGCTATGACAACAGCAAAACACCTAACCAGGAACGTCAATCGGCACGTTCTCGTGGTGATCGCCCACGTTTCGTTGC
This sequence comes from Undibacterium sp. Dicai25W, assembly GCF_049340505.1. NCBI lineage: Bacteria > Pseudomonadati > Pseudomonadota > Betaproteobacteria > Burkholderiales > Oxalobacteraceae > Undibacterium > Undibacterium sp. Dicai25W. The sequence goes on from NZ_JBMPOQ010000025.1 coordinate 16,051, forward strand.
TGCAAAACCAAAAATGTTGGTACTGACACCAACACGTGAACTGGCTTTGCAAGTTACAACAGCGACTGACAAATACAGTGCTTATTCCCGCCGCATCAAGGCCGTATCGATTTTGGGTGGTATGCCTTACCCAAAACAAATGCAATTATTGTCCCGTAATCCAGAAATTCTGGTGGCAACACCTGGTCGTCTGATCGACCACATGGAATCTGGCAAGATTGACTTCTCCGAACTGCAAATGTTGGTTCTGGACGAAGCTGACCGTATGTTGGATATGGGTTTCATCGACGACATCGAAAAAATCGTTGCAGCTACACCTCCTACACGTCAAACCATGTTGTTCTCTGCGACATTGGATGGCGTTGTTGGCAACATGGCAAAACGTATCACGACTGAACCATTGATCGTTCAGATCGCCGGTTCTGCAAGTAAGCATGAAAACATTCAGCAAAAAGTCCACTTCGTGGATGATTTGTCGCACAAAAATCGCATGCTGGATCACCTGTTGCGTGACGTTTCTGTTGATCAGGCTGTGGTATTTACTGCAACTAAGCGTGATGCAGATACGATCGCAGATCGTCTGAACATCGCTGGTTTCGCTGCTGCCGCATTGCACGGCGACATGCATCAAGGCGCCCGTAACCGTACATTGGATGGCTTGCGTCGTGGTCAGATCCGCGTTTTGGTTGCAACTGACGTTGCTGCCCGCGGTATCGACGTACCAGGCATCACACACGTATTCAACTACGATTTGCCTAAGTTCCCAGAAGATTACGTACACCGCATCGGTCGTACTGGTCGTGCGGGTCGCAAAGGTCTGGCAGTTTCTTTGGTGAATCATGCAGAAAGCATGCACGTCAAGCGTATCGAACGTTTCACAAAGCAATTGATTCCTGTCGATGTCATTGAAGGTTTTGAACCAAAGAAAACGGCTGCACCATCGCGCTCTTCTACAGCACGTAAGCCAACCGGTTGGAAACCAGGCGACAGCCGCAAAACTGGCAACAACTTTGGCGCCAACAAGCCTGCACAACGCTCTTTCAGCAAACCAGCAGGTTCCGGTAACGGCACTGGCTCAGGTCCACGCAAAGAAGGCAGCGGCGGCTACAAGGGCAATCGCTCCAACGAAGGCAGCACACGTCGTTCATTTGGCGACTATTGATACCTGATATGCCAGACTGATAAGGTCAATATAGCCATTATCAGATAAGCCATATCATCAAAAAGCGATCACTTCGGTGGTCGCTTTTTTTATACTTAGAGAAATGATAAAAATCAGACCTAATCAGACCTAATAAGACCTAATAATACCTAACAAGCTCAATGGCTCTTTGCCATAAGTTTTATTGTGTTACCGCTAACCAGTCAATGTCGGGCGTATAATCAGATGTTTGATGAACGCCACAATAGAAAAAGCCATGACAACGAATACCGAGCCACCAATACGTTTAACCTCTTTTTCCCACGGTGGCGGCTGCGGCTGCAAAATTGCACCAGGCGTTTTGTCTGAAATTCTCAAAAAATCGACTGGCTTTCCGGTTCCACCCGCGCTCATGGTCGGCATAGAAACCTCCGATGATGCCGCCGTCTACAAACTCAATGATGAGCAGGCACTGATCGCGACCACTGATTTCTTCATGCCTATCGTCGATGATCCATTTGATTTTGGGCGCATTGCTGCCACCAACGCAATTTCTGACGTGTACGCCATGGGCGGCACACCTATCATGGCATTGGCACTGGTCGGTATGCCGATCAACAAGCTGCCTTTGGATATGATCGGCAAAATCATTCAGGGTGGAGAATCCATCTGCGCCGAAGCAGGCATTCCTATTGCTGGCGGCCATACAATCGATTCAGTTGAACCCATTTACGGTCTGGTCGTAATGGGTTTAATTCATCCATCTAAAGTCAAACGCAATGCCGACGCCAAACCTGGCGATAAGTTAATTCTGGGCAAACCCCTGGGCGTAGGAATCCTTTCCGCCGCACTCAAAAAACAAGCACTGGACGAGACTGGCTATGCAAGCATGATCGCCAGCACCACCAAATTAAATCGTCCCGGTCAACATCTGTCGCAACTCGTTGGCGTCAATGCCATGACAGATGTGACTGGTTTCGGACTGTTAGGCCATTTATTAGAAGTCTGTCGTGGTGCCAAAGTACAAGCGAATCTGACGATGCAACATATTCCGCGGCTAGACAAAGTCGAACAATTAGCAACTGATGGCTTTATCACCGGCGCTTCCGCCAGAAACTGGGCAGCCTATGGTGCCGACGTCAAATTACACACCGACATCAGCCCGGCACAGCAAGCATTACTCACCGACCCGCAAACCTCGGGCGGCTTATTGGTCTCGTGCGATGCTGGTGCTGTAGAACAAGTTTTAGCTATTTTCCGTGAGGGTGGCTTCTATGAAGCTGCCGTGATTGGTGATATCGTTACAGGATCACCTATCGTTGAAGTCAACCCCTGATGTTTTTGATATTGTCCACACTATGAATCAATTAGAACAACTCAAGCAGTACACAACTGTCGTTGCCGACACTGGCGATTTCCAGGCAATCAAGGCTTACACTCCGCGCGACGCGACCACCAACCCATCGCTGATTTTAAAAGCGGTACAAAAACCAGAATATAAGCATTTGCTGGAAAAAGCCGTTGCCGACACCAAAGGTAAATCGATCGACGAAACCATCGACCATTTGCTGATCGCTTTTGGCTTAGAGATCTTAAAAGAAATTCCAGGGCGCGTTTCTACGGAAACAGATGCACGCTTGTCTTTTGACACTGAAGCAACCGTCGCCAAAGGCCGTCAACTGATCGCCATGTACGAAGCTGCTGGCATTTCACGTGAACGCATTCTGATCAAGATCGCCTCTACTTGGGAAGGCATCCGCGCTGCGGAAGTTCTGGAAAAAGAAGGCATCCGCTGCAACATGACCTTGTTATTTAGTCTGGCACAAGCAGTTGCATGCGCAGAAGCGGGCGCGCAATTAATTTCACCGTTCGTTGGTCGCATTTACGACTGGTATAAAGCAAAAACCGGTCAGGAAATTTTCGGCGCCGATGACCCGGGCGTGTTGTCGGTTAAACGCATTTACTCGTACTACCGCAAGTTTGGTTACAAAACCGAAGTCATGGGTGCAAGCTTCCGCAATACGTCACAAATTCTGGAATTAGCAGGCTGCGACTTATTGACCATTAGCCCGGATTTATTGCAAAAACTGGCTGACTCTAGCAGTACCGTAACCCAAAAACTGAGCACAGAACTGGCTCAGGCATCGGATGTCAGCAAAATCGACATGAACGAAAAGGTTTTCCGCTTCCAGCTCAATGAAGATGCGATGGCAACTGAAAAACTGTCCGAAGGCATACGTGCATTCTGTGCTGATACAGTCAAGTTAGAACAAATGATTGCAGCAATGCGTTAATCGTTAATTAAACCCTTGCGCTAAGGCATCGCTAGGCTCGTACTGAGTTAGCACAAGAAAAAATTTGCTAAGCATGACAAAATAGGGATAGTCTGACTATCCCTATTTTTTTGGCAATGGCCATCGCATTGCCCTCAGCCGCACTGACCACCGAATATGAAAAAAATTCTCGACCTTAGCACCTGGAATCGCCGCGAACATTACCAATTTTTTTCGCAATTAGATGAGCCATTTCACGGCATTATTGCCGATGTCGATTGCAGTAAGGCATATGCATTCTGCAAACAAGAGCAACAATCATTTTTTCTGTATTACCTGCACAAAACCCTGATCGCCATCAATCACACCGAAGCCATGCGATATCGGATTGAAAATCAACAAGTGGTCGTGTATGACACTATCCACGTCAATGCCACGATTAGTCGCGCCGACCATACATTTGGTTTTTGCCCGATTTACTTCAAACCAGATTTTTCGCAATTTGCGCCTGAGGCACAATTGGCAATGCAAAAAGTGAAGGACAGCAGCGGACTATGCTTCAATGACGAATGCGCACGTGATGATGTGATCCATTTCTCGGCGATGCCATGGATTAAATTCACTGGGATCACACATGCACGCCAACTCGATGGCCGTGACAGTGTGCCGAAGATTTCAGTGGGAAAGTGTGAACAAAAACATGGAAAAATGCTGATGCCAGTCGGTACATTTGTCCATCATGGCCTGGTGGATGCGTATCACGTGCATCAATTTTTACAGCGTTTGGAAATAGAACTGCAATCATAAGACGCTACTCAGTAAAAAAAAGAATACGTAGTTTTCCTGATACGGAAGTCATTGAAAAGTCATTAATTTGTTCTACCATGACTTTACAAAAACAACAAAAAAGGAGATCAAATGTTAATAGAAAATCTAAATGGCCAACTGGCGCAATATCGTGCGACGTGGTTTATACGCCAGTCTCGTTATCGCTCACGCTTACTAGCAATGCCGCCATCGCTTTTTATGTACTGGCAAAAAACAGCGCAATTCGAATTTCCGGGCATTCCACAGAATGCCTTTTTTTTCGCCCAGGCGAGCGAAGGACTCATGAATTTTTTCGACTGCGTTACATGCAGCCAGCAAGCTTGCGCCCTGCCATCGAAGGCAGCCGACTCTGTATGGCATGCCTGGAATAAATTCTCATCCATTTCTCTCGATAAATTTTGCATGGAACATTTTGGCCGCACCATTCCACATATAGAACATTCGGATATGCCGGGCTCGATAGAAAATGCACTTGCCGTTTGTCTGGTGACCGCCAGAAGGTTAGATGGTATATCGGAAGTAAGTTCCGAAGTTCCGTCTTTATTCACCTTAGATCTACGCCTGAAAATGCCGTATGGATACGCGTATCAACACATCGCAGACAGGCTAGGATTTCAGCCTATAACCTCCAAAGGAAAAGCATCCGGCAGCATGCATTTCCCTCACAGTTTTCAACCAGCACAATTACTCGCCCTCGGACTAATCAATCAGTACACTTTCGAACAACTTCTTCAACCAAGCCTGGCGAGTAACAGAAATCGAGCAGCATCAAAAACGAATCATTCCTCGAGTGATGGCTCAAGCTGTGGTAGTTTTTCTATCGACAGCGGATCAAGCAGCGACTGTAGCCCTGGACATTCGGGCGACTGCGGCGGTTCTAGCTGCGGATCGAGTTGCGGCTCCAGCTGTGGCGGAGGATGCGGAAGCAGTTAGCTCTTAAACCCTCTGCAAGCAGAGATATTTGCACGATTAGCTGTTCCATTTAGACTCCCTGGCCGTTAATCGAACAAGTTCAATAAAAATCTCTAAAATTACAATGTGATTTCAATCAATCTCGCATTTCGCCAAAATCTAACACGATGCCGACGAATTTGATCCTCATTTTTTCGTCGGTATTGGGATGTATTTTCGTGTTTTCACGTGACTTGCTGATATTTTAAGCATTTCTTAGAAAGAATTTAATTGAGATTGACAGATTAATCTCTCAACAATCGCTCAATATCTCCACTTCGCCAACCTGCATCAATTGCATGATTGAGCGCATCCATCAGGAATTCGCTCGCTTTATCTTTTAAAATTGCTTTTTGCTACACAACCACCGGATTTCTTATTTTTTATTTCCAGCGAAATTTAGATCGATTAATTTAATTCACTGTATTGTTGCTTATTTAACATGTTTAACAATATCTCAAATAAATACGTTTTAGATAATTAATGTAGTATATGATGCAATTTCTGCGTCATCTCAATGAGAGCAGTGAATATCAAATAGCAATTCAGGTTTGCAATTTTAAGAAGTTAATGTTCGCCGTTCCTTACAAGAATCGAGGCAATTAATGAATAAAATCAGCACCAGAAATATCGATCCCGCGCACATTTGGCAAAACTGGGGACAATCAGTCACTACTACCCCGGAAAAAATTTATACCCCCCATTCTATTGCTGAAGTCATCACTATTGTCAATGATGCGCGCCAAGCGGGAAAAACTATTCGTGTCGTAGGAACAGGTCATAGCTGGAGTCCCTTAGTACCAACGAATGACATCCTGATTTCAATGTCCAAATTCAATACTATATTCGTGGCACCAGACCGTAGTCAGGTAACGATCGGTCCTGGAGTTACCGTGGATCAACTCACGCCTATCCTGATCGAAAATTCAGTCTGCCTGCCATCGGATGTAGGACAAGGTGTCGGTGAGGCCACCTACGGTGGCATTGTCTCCACCGGCTGCCATGGATCTGGCATCAATATGCTGACCACGTCAGACTATGTTGTAGCGCTCGAAGTTATCACGTCTCATGGAGAGGTGGCTAGCTTTGATGAGACCGATCCCGCTTTATTGAATGCTGCTAAACTGGCATTAGGGATGTTTGGAATTATCGTCAACATTACCTTTAAGGTACCGCCTGCATTCAATGTACAAGTTAATGAATTCAAGTGTTCAATTGTCGACTGCCTAAAAGAGCTGAAGTCCTTTGTATTAGATAATGACTACGCAGAAGTATCCTGGTTTCCATTTAATGATCAGGTCTTTATGCAGAAGGCTAACAAAACGACCTTACCTGTCACACGTGTCGGCCCCGCACCACCAAGCTCTGCTTTTGATGTGACGTTAAATGCTGCGATCGGAGCAACTTCATTGAGCGCATTAGAAACGGATCCGACACAAACTCCCGATATCATCAGAGCTGGTTTTCGTATGATGAGCTTGTACGACTATGTCTGCAATATCACCGACTACCTACATAACACCGATTACAGTCCGATACTCCCGTACAAAATATTAGATATTGAATTTGCCTTCAATATCGATGAAGAGTTCAACGATGTACGCAAGGCATTCCGCATTTGTATTGAGCGCGTTGAGAAATGGCAGCAAGCTGGCCTCTATCCACTCAATGGTGCAATGGGATTTCGGTTCACAAAAAATAGCCATGCAACGCTCTCACCAGCCAAAGGAAATACCTATACAGCATGGATGGAATTCAACAGTTTTTATAAAACTGACCTGTTCACTGAGTTCGCCGGTCAATTAGTACAAGACCTGCTCCATGAATTGCCACAGGCTCGTCCACATTGGGCAAAAGGTTTTCAATTTATGCCGGAAACCATACCCAATATGAAACGCGCTTTCGGAGCACAGCTAAACGAATTCAATGCTTTAAAAGCAAAAGCTGGCGTTGATCCTGAGGGCGTCTTTGTCAATCAATATTTGAAGTCCCTCTTTTTTACCTGATGTAGACGTATTGGCTGGGCGGGAATACCTCTGGCCACATTGTTTGGCGGCGCTTTCTTTGTAATGGCAGCATCCACTTTTCTACACCGGGAAAAAATGATGACAACCGAATATATAGATACCATCCAATTCACCAAATGGTGGTTAAAAAACCCTCAGGGCAACGAGCAGGTTATGGCAGCATTTCGTGAGTTTGTGAAACAAATAAACGAAACCGAACCGGGCACTTTTACTTATTTGATGTATACGCCTAATCTGCAAGTCGCAAATCAACCATCCCAGGTCCCAACAGAACTATTTTTCATCGAAAGCTATGCTAGCCCAGCGGCTTTTTCCACGCACATCGATGCGTTCGTAAAAGCAATTAGTGACCCATATAAGAATAGCTTTTATCCCTATGCAATGAACACTGCAGAGCCTTTGGTCTTGACGGATTGCTGTGCGCGTTTTCGCCCCACATCAGGAGGTGCACCCTGTGGATTTATTCGCCCGGATGGATTCAAGCACGCCCAGGTTACACAAAATGCGAGATGGTGGGTAAAGCCAGAAAAAAACAAGCATGAGCTCCTCAACGCCCTTTATGAATTTTCGTTATGGGTGAAAAAAAATGAGCCAGGAACGTTGATGTACTTCTTTACAAATCCAGAGCAAGGTAAGACTGCTCCTCCGGCACCAGACGGTGAAATCAATTTCATCGCGGCTTATCAAAATGAGCAAGCACAGACAGAACACTACGCCAATTGGAATGCACGTTTTCTCAGCAAGTACAAAGACTATTTTGTCGCGTCATGTAATGCCCCATCCGTACCTTTTATTGAAGAACAAAATTTGCGCTTCTTTGATGGATTTATTCGCCAAAAAAACTGGGATTGAACATGGTTACGATGAAACTTATCGATGAATTAAAAAGTATTATCGGCGGCACGGTCGCATTGCCAAACGAATCGGCCTACCTGCATGCCATCACTCTAGACAATGGAAGAGCCCAAAGAGAACCAGCGGCGATTATTTTTCCGATCAATGCAAAAGACATTGCCAATGTTTTAAAGTTCTCCAAACAGCATAAAATCACCGTCACCGTTCGTGGCGGTGGGCACAGTGCTAATGGGTATTGCTTAAATAATAGTGGTTTTGTTATCGATATGTGCAACTTAGTGGCCAAACATATCGATACAGAACAAAGCACCTTACGTATGCAGGCAGGTGTTTCCTGGTTAGATGTCTATCAATTTCTTGGTGCGAGTAATACCGGACTGATACCGGTTGGTGGTGCCTGCTCAACCGTAGGTGTCGGTGGTTTTATTTTGGGGGGCGGCTTAAGTTGGGTTTCACGCTCTTTGGGTATGGCCATTGATAGCTTACTTGAAATAATGATTGTTACTGCTGATGGCGACATAAAAACGATACAACGCGACGCCTACAAGTCGAAAGAAGACGAAGATTTGTTTTGGGCTTGCCAAGGCGGTGGCGGCGGCAATTTTGGTATTGTAGTTGAAATGAAAATTCAACTTCATAGAACAAATACACCAACTATCTTTGGTGGCTCATTAAGTTTTCCGATAGAACAAATTCAAGAAATACTTTCCTTTTACAATGAATGGATTCTCACCGTTCCAGATACCTTAGCAGTCTATGGTTATTTGGGAATGACGCCACCAGAAGCAGGGCAACAGGTTCAAGCCTTGTGTTTGACCGCAGTTTATAACGGCAGCTACGAAGAGGGATTTGAGTTAATTTCTCCACTGCTTAAATTCAAGCCTATCTACACCAACATCTACAATACCAGCCTGATTGACTATGAAATCGCCAATGGAAAATTTACCTTGGTCGAAAATCGAGATGCCTATATTCGCTCAGCGGTCTTTGCACCAGGTGCATTAACGCCAGAAGTGGCAGAAATATTCAAACGAAATATGCTCTCAGCACCGTCGTCGGAAAGCTTTGCGACGTGGATGCATACGGGTGGGCGTATCAAAGCCAAACGTCCGGACGAGACGGCCTATCCTCACCGTGAAGCAGAGTTTGTCTTCCAGCTAAAGACCATCTGGGACGACCCTACTACTGCTTTTTCGAACGTCGCATGGGGCTATCAATTCGTCGAGGAATTGCTCGTTCATGCGGATGGTGGCTATGTTAATTATATTGACCCGCTACTACATGATTGGAAAGTGCAATATTACGGGCCAAATATAGAGCGTTTGGAAAAAATCAAAAAACACGTTGATCCAGAAAACGTATTCCATTTCCAACAGGCCGTGAATTCAGATTTTAATCCTGAAAAACTTGATTTCAGTCGACCAGAAACTGTTGATTTAAGTCCGCTTAATCGAACTAATTTTAAATAATCATAGCAAATAATACATGATTCAGGATGCTGATTTACCGTCTAAAAATTGCTTCAAAAAGCCGCTTATAAACAATGTAATTCAACTATTTTTAAATTATGAATACACACAAAAGTAATGCAGATTTATTTCTGACTATTTCAGTTTGGCTAACCGGTTTTGATGAAGTTGAACTACAAGGTACGGGAATGGTTGACACGTATTTTCAAACGATCATCACCAAGAATACGGCGTCATGCATCGATCATTTTTTTCAAGCTGTCCAGACTGTTCTGGCTGAGGGCGGGGGCGATGAAGAAAAAACGAACGCACTCATATCGCGCTTATTATTTCCAACTTCCTGCTATAACAATCTGGCGCAGAACATCATCAACATGTGGTACAACGGCGCGTGGATGCCCGATGTCAATGCGCCAAATGCCAATATTGCGCAAGTCAGCAATATCAGTCCCGATGCCTATGTAAAAAGTCTTGTTTGGCCGGCATCTGAGACGCATCCACCAGGTGCCAAGCAACCCGGATATGGGTCGTGGGCGGTTCCTCCGGTTCAGATTTCAAAGTAATGCGTTAGTACATATCTCAAGTCAAATAATGCATCAATTCAGCGACTAAAAGCAGGCATTTTCCATTGCACGTAAGCTGCAATTGAAAATGTAATTCATGAATCAACGGCGAAGAAAACTATGACTCAAGAATTCGATGTGGTGATTGTAGGTACCGGTATTGCTGGCGCCATTATGGCTAAAACACTGACCCAAGCGGGTAAGTCTGTTCTTATGTTAGAGGCAGGATTGGAAGCTGGCATCGCCATGGATCGTGATATTGCATACAAAAATTATCAACAATACCTTACGACCTTTTACAGTAAAACAAACAAAGCGACGAACGGCCCTTATCCAGATTTGACCGATGCGCAATCAGTAGACGTATTACAAATTCAAGCAAAAACACCTTACAACTCGGGCTATTTAGTTCAGATGGGACCGCTACCCTTTGCCAGTGATTGTTTGCGGGGGCCTGGCGGTACGACGCTGCATTGGCTAGGAAGCGTACCACGCATGTTGCCGCGTGACTTTCAGTTAAAGACACTCTATGGTCAAGGGGTGGACTGGCCTATTTCATATGATGACCTAAAACCATATTATGAAATGGCGGAAAATGAGATCGGCGTCGCTGGCGATGTCGCATCTCAAATTGGACCAGATATGAGTCCAGCGAATTATGGCAAAGATTACGTTTTTCCGATGTTGGAAATTCCGCCGACTTATCAAGATCAGATGTGGAAGAAAAATACAGAAAATCTGAAAGTCAATCTGTATGGAAAACAATATACCTTGTCATGCCTGACCATCCCTCAAGGTCGTAACTCTGTTCCGAATCCTCAATATCGTTATGGAGATGTCGTGTGGGATCCTTCTACCCAAAAACTTAAATTACTTATTAACAAGCTCACCTATCAGGTGGTAGGGTCTATTTGGAGTCCTTACACAGGAGAACGATGCGAAGGCAATGCAAGTTGCACACCTATTTGCCCCGTACAGGCAAAATACAATGCGCTCAAAACGCTCAAAAAATCGGATCGCACCAAACTAAAAATCATCACTCAAGCGGTTGCCTCAACATTAAATATTGACGATAAAACGAAGGAAATTACAGGTATTGTTTATAAAATGTATGACCAACCCGATTCCACGTATTACACGACAGCGGTAGCAACCGGCAAGATTTATATTCTGGCGGCGAGTGGGTTTGAGAATGCAAAAATTTTATTGGCGTCCAATGCGGCCAATTCCAGCGACCAGGTCGGGCGTAATATCATGGACCATTTGGTCATGCTGACCTGGGGACTTTTTCCTGAAAAAGTCTATCCATATCGTGGCCCGGGTTGTACAAGTTATATACCAACCTTCCGCGATGGTGAGTTCCGTAAAGATTTTGCTAGCTGGATTTCTCCTTTTGATAATTGGGGCTGGGCATGGCCAACTTTTGCCCCGGGCACCGATGTTAGTAATGCTCTGGCTGCTGGTAAATTTGGTAAAGCATTGCGACAACATTTGAATTCAACAGTGACCCGACAAGCTTTATTGCACTTTGAATGTGAACAACTTCCTGAGCCAACAAACCGAATGACAATTGATCCTAATTATATGGATCAACTCAACAACTACAGACCTGTTATTCAATATGATGCTTCGGACTATATGCGCAAGTCTTTTGCTGCAGCAAAGATCGTATCTGATCAAATTTTTGCTGCAAATAATATTGAAGACCATACGCAATATAACCCTACCGATCCCGATTATGTGACATGGGAGGATCGTGGTTATACATTTTGGGGGGCCGGCCATATTGTTGGTACGCACCGTATGGGTTCATGCAAAGAAGATTCCGTTGTCAATTCTTCACAACGCACCTGGGATCATGACAATCTGTATTTGATTGGCTGTGGAAACATGCCCACATTAGGGACATCCAACCCAACCCTTACCATGGCTGCAATGACATATATGGCAGCCGAAGCGGTCATTAAACAATTGGAGGAGATCAAAAAATGAACAAGCACCCATCCCCAGATCAAATGCCACGACGTCGCCAGCAGTTGTTGTTCGTAGAGACCGATTTTAAAATATGTGGAAGCATCACCTCAATTGACAAGCTGCGTGGTCACCTGCAAACGGCGATAGAAATCGAGCACTCAACGATTCCGACCTACCTTTGTGCGCTGTATTCTATCAATGCCCAAAGTAATTCATTTGCTTATCAAACGATACAAAGCATTGTCATGGAAGAAATGCTACACATGATTCTGGCAGCGAATATCCTTAATGCAATCGGCGGCAGTCCGGCCATCAACAAACCTGAATTCATTCCAGAATATCCAACGTATTTGCCGCACAGCGACAAAGCATTTTTAGTGCCCTTACAAAAACTCTCCAAAGACACATTGACCATATTCTTGGATATTGAAAAACCAAAAAAACGTCTCGCACCGCCAGAAGCAGATAATTATAAAACGATTGGACAGTTTTATGATGCGATCAAACATGCACTTCGCTACTTTGACTTCATCACTCCGGGTGGCATTTTTACTGGAAAAAAAGAGCGCCAGGTTTCCTCTCACCACTACTACGGTGGTGGTGGAAAACTTATTCCCATTTTCGGTCTTTCCGACGCCATAGAAGCGATCAATGAAATTATTGGCCAAGGTGAAGGAATGAATGGTTCGATCATTGATCCTGACCACAAATTTTTTGATGAAGAAATTGAGTACGCACACTATTTCCGTTTTAACGAAATTATGCTCGCGCGTCGTTACCAACCAACGGATGCGCCGCAAGATCCACCGAGCGGCTCCCCAGTGCAAGTTAACTGGGATGATGTTCTGAATATGCAACCAAATCCAAAAATGAAGGATTACCCAAAGGGAAGCGAACTTTGGAATAAAACTTATGAATTCAATCGCACCTATATAACGTTATTAACCAGCATTCATGATGCATGCAATGGTAATCCTGAGTTATTAATGAAAGCTATTCCACTTATGTACGATTTGAAATATAAAGCACTGGATTTGATGAATACACCAATCGGCAATGGCAAAACAGCAGGACCCAGCTTTGAGTATGTACCGTTGTAGATGTAAATTCACAGGCCATTGATTTTGGTGATGGGCACATTGCTGGAAGTTAAATTTCTTTGGAGTATAAACCATGAACTTTTTTTCCTTTTTTGCAGGCGTATTACTTTTTTGCGTTTCAAGTATTACGTGTGCCCAAAACTTACCACCACTTAACAGTAATGCGTGGAATTTTATTTTTGTTCAGAATTTCGAATCAAATCCAGAAACTAACAATTTATCTGTTCAAGGCTTTAATCATGCTAATTTATATGGGCAATTGCTAAGTACAGCAACTGCTGGAAAATTAAAAGATATCAGAAAAATTTACGCCTTCGATCTGCAATCTAAAGCTAGCAGCATGAAGTCGGTAGAAAGTATAGAACCCTTCGGCATATTGAGTAACCTTGGCATCACACGTAGTATCGTCAACGCCGGTGATCGCACCACTTATAATTCTCCGTCCTACATTATCAGCAATATTCTCGCCAATCACCCCCATGGAAATTATGTTGTTTCTATGCCGGTCGAGTTAATCAATAGTACCGTCAGTGAAATCCTTAATTCACCAACTCCAGCGCCTGTCATTAGCAATAACAATTACAATCAATATATTGTTTTATCGATCGAGAACGGCATTAATTCTGCAATTGTGTACGATGACAACATTGTTTCTGGTAAAACTTACCCCTCTCTGAAGTTAAAAGGCGGCGAAACCTGCAGTCAGGCAGCGGTAAAATTTCATGCCGATAAACCCATCGCATCGTCATTCGCTTTTAACAAAAATCAGATAGTACATTTGCTCAGACATGTCGAAGCACACCCTACTTCAACGTTTGAGAATGGAAATTTAGTTTGCCAAGGTGCATGGCGTGCGATCGGTGTGAATGAAATTTTAAAACGTAAAATTGGCGTTCCGGCTCATTTTTTCACTTCCAACCCCAGCAATATTATTTCTTGTGATTCTACGTGCTCCTATATCAGACCATCACTTACCATTGCCCCGTTTGCTATTGAGCAGAATAAGCAGTTGGAACTAGCATCGTTTCAGTGGAATGATCCAGCATCATTGGCAACTGCTTTATTTACTCGTAATGCGCCATATGGCGGCAGCTTTGATCAATCAAGTGTATTGGTGGGATGGGAGCATGGAAATATTAAGAACGCGGTGACTTATTTATTCAACACGATTTACAACAATCCCGCTGCTGCAAAACAGATACCAAAATGGAATTTCGATGACTATGACACTATTTGGACTATCAGCATAGATGAAAAAGGAGGCGCTACATTTTCTAATTCATGTGAAGGTGTGCCAACAGAATCGCTACCATCAACATGTCCTGCCTTTATGCCAAATGTAAGGTAAATTTTGAAATAGAGCAAATTAAGGTTTTGTCGCATTAGTAAAACCAGTCGTCTTTCTAGTAGACGGTTGCATCCACCTTCGCAATTGACGGAATTATCCTGCCCACGCATAAAATTGGTCAGCAAAATTCAGATCATCGCGGCCTTCTTTCATCAGCTGACCTTTGCGAATCATATGCATCAGTTCGATTCCAGCTAAAACGTTTTTAGCTGCTCGAAAGGATTTGAGTCCAAGCATAGGTCTAGTCACTCTTCTAAAGATGCGCGAATCGGATACGCAGTTGTACTTGCTTTCATTCAATGTGGTCAGCTCATGGAAGGACTTTCACCTCCATGATCGCACCCATGCTGGGCGCGCACATCCTCCCCGCCCTAAACGACGGAGATTCCTACGGCGCTGCGCAATGATTTGCGGCGCCAGCCGTTGCTGGCGGATACGGTAGCAGTTACCCCTTAAGCCCTCTGTAAGCAGAGACATTTTCACAATTAGTTGCAAAAAAAATTGATATAATCATATTTCCAATTCCTTTCATATTGCCTTGCATGCACATCACGCTAATTGCAATGCCCGGAAGTCTGGCGATCGTCAACACAATACAAATCATCCATGAATAAAGCGCAATCAAAATCAGCTCTTTTGTTCTTTTTTGCATTGATTGCTGGCTCTGCTACATTTCTTTTTGTTCCTAAAAATTCGATAAGCGATTTTGAATCTAAGCATCAGCCTCAATCGCCTGAAACGTGGAAGCACTCTCCGTTTGACAAAACTCATGCTGCATCAACAATATCCACTCCACGGCTAGCGTTTGTCTTCTTATCTGATTAACGTTTGCAGGAAAGCTAAATCCAGCTCTTTACGCCTCACCCGCCAACACTTTTTCCACACCACGATTAGCAAGTTGATCCGCGCGTTCATTACCGTGATGTCCGGTATGGCCACGCACCCAGCGCCAGTCGATTTTGTGGGTGGACTGCGCTGCATCCAGCGCTTGCCATAGGTCGACGTTTTTGACGGGTGCTTTGGAGGCGGTTTTCCAGCCCTTTGCTTTCCAGCCAGTAATCCACTCGGTAATACCCTTGAGCACATATTGGCTATCGGTATGCAAAGTGATATGACATGGACGCTTTAAGGCACCCAACGCTTGAATCACCGCCATCAATTCCATGCGATTGTTGGTGGTCTCTTTTTCACCGCCGCACATTTCTTTTTCTTTGTCACCAGCAACAAGTAGCGCCCCCCAACCACCAACGCCGGGGTTACCTTTGCATGCGCCGTCCGTATAAATTTCAATTTTATCCATGGTTTATTTTTTTGCTTTGTTAACGACGGCAACCGCATTTCCACGTGCCATACGTTTTTGCTTCCAGGCGGGGCCGATCAGGTGCATACCGCGTACGCGCTTGACCGCTTGCACCATGTACACAGCGCCCAGGTATGGCCACCATTTTTGACCAGCGTTTTCCATAAAATGAAAGCGCTGTAGCCATTTTTCAGAACGACATGGTGGCACATAACAACCAAACTCATGTCCACCCACTTCCATATTTAATAATTTTAACCAGTCCTTCATCCGCGCAAAGCTGATAAATTCGCCTTGCTGTGGCAAAAAATAATTCTTATTCAAACGCCCAGCGAACTGTCTCGCACCCCACAAACTGGCTTGATTAAAACCACTGATGATCAAACGACCTTCTGGTATTAAAACACGCTCCACCTCACGTAAGAGTTGATGCGGCTCTTTGGCGAATTCCAGTACATGCGGCAAAATAATAAGATCAATGCTTTGCGTATCAAATGGCAATTCAGAAAAATCGTGCAATAAGACTATGGGTCTTTGCGCCTTTTCATTGTCATCCGGATTTGCGTCGCGCAATATGGTATTGGTCAGCCATCGGTTTGGCATCCGGCTCGCAGCCAGGCCATCAATTTGCGGCATCCCAATTTGCACAGCGTTATAGCCAAAGATGTCCACGGTCAATTTAGCCAGTAAGGCTTGCTCCCATTCGAGCACATAGCGCCCGGCCGGTAACTGCAACCAGGCATCGAGGTCTATAATGTTCTTTTCCATTGCATCCATGTGTCTATGAAAAACTCTCTGACGATATTGACTGTGCCTGCGTTTCAGGACAATTATTTGTGGATCATACACAATGGCAAATACGCCGCTGTCATCGATCCGGGTGACGCAACGCCTATATTACATGCGCTGGCACAACATAAGCTCATATTATCGGCGATTTTACTCACGCACCACCATGCTGATCATATTGGCGGTGTTAAGGAGTTGCTAGCGTCCAATGCAGCACATCTTACAATTCCAGTGTATGGCCCGGCAAATGATAGCATTTCGTCAGTTACGCATCCCTTACATGAAGGAGATACGGTTCATCTACCAGAACCAGGTATTGTTTTATCAGTGATCGACGTTCCGGGTCATACTTTAGGTCATATCGCTTATTTTGCAGCGCAAGAACACTGGCTGTTTTGTGGCGACACCCTGTTCGCTGGAGGTTGCGGACGAATATTTGAAGGCACGCCAGCACAAATGCTATCGTCCCTCGATAAACTGGCGCGCCTGCCGGATGACACGGCGGTTTATTGCGCCCATGAATATACGATGGGAAACTTGCGTTTTGCTGCGACCGTTGAACCCGACAACCAACAACTTGCACAACGTATCGCCGTTGAGCAAGCAAAACGCGATCGGGGGCAGCCTACTGTACCGACGCAGATTGGATTAGAAAAATTGACCAACCCGTTTCTGCGCATCAGAGAACCTAGCGTGATTGCTGGCCTGCGCAAGCATCAAAAAATTAGCCCATCAACATCTGATGCAGCGATAGATGAGTCAGAAAACTTTTATGCCTTACGCGAATGGAAAAACAATTTCGCGTGAGCGCGATCTCGCTCTAAAATACCGACATTTTTTGGTTCAGGGTTCAAATTACCATGCTCGAAGTCAGTAACAACAAAGATGCTCAAACAACGCTCGCCTTATTTTGTAAGGTAGTTGATAACTATGGTGACATTGGTATCTGCTGGCGTTTGGCAAGACAACTTGCGCATGAGCATGGAATCACCGTAAATTTATGGGTCGATGATTTAATCAGCTTTAAACGTATTTGCCCAGAGATACACACAAATCAAGCCAAGCAAGATGTCGCTGGCATCAAGGTTACACATTGGCGTGATCAGGATGGTGTTTTTAAGGTGAATGATATTGCCGATATCGTCATTGAATTTTTTGGCTGCGATATTCCACCTGCCTATATTGCAACGATGGCGCAATGCACTCCGCGCCCGCTCTGGTTTAACCTCGAAGGGTTAAGCGCTGAAGAATGGGTAGAAGGCTGCCATCGCTTGCCATCGCCGCATCCACAGTACTCGTTGACCAAGTATTTCTTTTTCCCGGGCTTCACCAATAAAACTGGTGGCTTGATCAAAGAAGCCCAATTAAGCGAACAGCGCCAGCAATTTCAATCTGATCCCCAAGCCGTCATGCAGTTTTTGTCGCAACTTGGGGTCACTGCAGCCGAACAAGAAGCAATCAAAGTCTCTTTGTTTTGCTACCCACATGCGCCCGTGAATGAATTATTTGAGGCCTGGAAAAACAGCCCGGTCGCTGTAACTTGCCTGGTACCAGAAGGCGTAGCGAGTGATGCAATCACCCATTTCCTCGGGCAAACTGCCGTTGCCGGTACTCATGCGACACAAGGTGCATTAACGGTGCGTGTACTGCCATTCATACCGCAATCGGATTACGATCGCCTGCTATGGGCGTGTGACCTGAATTTTGTCCGTGGTGAAGACTCATTTGTGCGGGCACAATGGGCGAACAAGCCCTTTGTCTGGCATATTTATCCTCAGGATGAAAATCTGCATCACGTCAAACTAAAGGCGTTTTTAAATCGCCACACAGCCAAAACCGCCACCTTGGATAAGCTCTCCCTGACATGGAATGCCGCAAGCGACCTTCACGGTAACTGGGCAGATGTATGGCAAACTTTGCTCACTGAGCTACCCCAAATTACACTTTTGAGCACCGAATGGGAGCAAGAAATGCTCAAAAATGGCAATTTCAGCACTAATTTACTGCAGTTTGCTACGACACTTGCTTAATTACTGGCAAAAAATGGGGTAAAATATGCGGTTAATTTTTACCGTATTTTCAAATTCAATCGGACGTGGGCTTGCAGGGCTTTTACCAGTAGGCAACAGATGATTTTTATGCAATCACCTTTTTACGTATATTTACTATGAAACCTGCAAAAGAAATTCGTGTTGGCAACATCATTATGGTCGATAGCAAGCCTATGATCGTTTTGCGCTCTGACGTCAATGGTTCAAGCCGCACGGGCTTCACCTACAAGTGGAAGATGAAAAATCTTTTGACTAACAGCCCACAAGAATCCGTTTTCCGTGGCGATGACAAGTTTGACGTAGTTGTTCTGGACAAAAAGCCAGTCACCTACTCTTACTTCGCTGACCCATTGTTCGTATTCATGGACGCAGATTACAACCAGTACGAAATCGAAGAAGAAAACCTGGGTGATGCATTGCACTACCTGAAAGACGGCATGGAATGCGAAGCGGTATTCTACGACGGTAAAGCTATCTCCGTAGAATTGCCAACAACAATCGCTCGTCAAGTTGTGTACTCCGAGCCAGCAGTTAAAGGCAACACTTCCGGTAACGTATTGAAAGAAGCAAAAATCGAAAACGCAATCGAAGCACATTGCCATATCGTTCAAGTGCCACTGTTCGTGAGCCAGGACGACGTGATCGAGATTGATACACGCACTAACGAATACAAACGCGTTGTACGTAACTAAAATATTGCATCTCGTTGAGATGCATACTAAAACGCCGCATCATTTGCGGCGTTTTTTTTCGACCTAAAATCTCCGTAGGGCGGATGCAACCCACCTCGTTTTACAACGCCAGGTTTGAGATTAAACGTAAAAAAACCTCACTTACTTTCATACAAAAATAAGTGAGGTATAAACTTGTCACCTTGAGACAATTTCTACTAAACGGCATGGCACAGCCACGCCGAATTTGATACTCAATTAAAACGCTGGAACCACAGCGCCTTTGTATTTTTCTTCGATGAATTTCTTCACTTCTGGCGATTGCAAAGCGGCGATCAGTTTTTTGAAAGCTGGGCTGTTTTTGTTATCATCACGCGCTACCAACAGGTTCGCGTAAGGTGAATTTGCATCTTCGATGAATAAAGAATCTTTGACTGGATTCAGTTTCGCTTCAATCGCGTAGTTGGTATTGATCAATGCCAAATCAACCTGATTCAATACACGTGGCAGCGTTGCGGCTTCCAGCTCCTTAAATTTCAAGTTCTTAGGATTGGCGATGATATCTTTCTTGGTCGCCGAAATATTGGTTGGATCTTTCAGCGTCAACAAACCCTGCTTTGCCAACAACAATAAGGCACGGCCAGAATTGGATGGATCGTTAGGGATCGCCACTGTTGCACCGTTAGGGATATCAGCGACTTTTTTATATTTCGTTGAATAAGCGGCAAACGGCTCAACGTGTACCTTAGCAACAGGTACTTCGATATCATTGGAATGGCTTTTCTTAAATTCATTTAAATACGGTTGATGCAAAAAGAAATTACCATCTAAGTGTTTTTCATTCACTTGTACTGCTGGTTGAATGTAGTCAGTAAATACTTTGACTTTCAGATCCACGCCTTCTTTTGCCAATTGAGGCTTAATGAATTCCAGGATTTCTGCGTGAGGGACCGGGCTTGCAGCGATCGTCAACACATCAGCGGCATGCGCCATGCCAGCAGCAAAAACGCTGGCAACAGTCAAGCTCGCGGCGACTGCAGTACGCACACTATGTTTAATTGTTTGTTGAAATGAGAGCTTCATATTACCTATCCTTATTTTTATTAAGAGTAAAAGAGTAAAAAAGAAAAACAAACTACTTACGGGTAAATCTTGCGACCAACTTGTCGCCAGAGAACTGCAATACCTGTACTAACAAAATCAAAATCGCGACCGTCACGATCATCACATCGGTCTGGAATCGTTGATAGCCAAAACGTAAAGCCAGATCACCAAGACCACCACCACCAATCACACCAGACATTGCCGCATACGAAACCAAGGCAATCGTCGTCACCGTTGCTGCAGCAATTAAACCTGGCAAAGCTTCCGGCAAGAGTGCGTGAATGATGATTTGATGAGTCTTTGCGCCCATCGCCTGGCACGCCTCGATAATGCCGCGATCCACATCACGCAACACGTTTTCGACTAAACGCGCAAAAAATGGCGTGGTACCAATCACCAAAGGTGGAATTGTTCCAGCAACCCCCAAAGACGTGCCGACCAAAAACAAAGTAAACGGAATTAAAACGATCAATAAAATAATAAATGGCACCGAACGTAATACATTTACCAAGACCGATAACAAGGCATAAATGCCGCGTTGTTCCAGCAACTGTTTTTTGCCGGTAACGAACAACAAGACGCCCAAAGGCAAACCTAGCAAGACCGTAAAAAACAACGAACACCCCGTCATCGTCAGCGTATCCAGCGTTGCCTGGGCAATGTCTTCCCAATCAATATTCGAAAAATCCATTAGTACTTACTCCCACTCAAACCCAACACATCCGCTCGCACATCCGCCGCACGCAAAGAAACCAATACCGTATTGATCTCATCCGTCGAACCAATCAGCTCGACTAGCAATTGTCCGTATGGTGTATTTTTGATGCGAGAAATAGTTCCCTGCAAAATCACCATCTGCACTTGGGTTTGCGCTGCGATGCGACTCAAAATAGGCTCATGGGCAGCAGCACCGACATAAGTCAACCGGATCAATAATCCGTTTTCTCGTTCATTGCGAATTTGTAATACATCGAGATCGAGTGCGAGATTTTCCGCCACCATACTTTGCGTCACGGCGTGCTTTGGATGCAGAAAAA
This sequence comes from Undibacterium sp. Dicai25W, assembly GCF_049340505.1. Lineage (NCBI taxonomy): Bacteria > Pseudomonadati > Pseudomonadota > Betaproteobacteria > Burkholderiales > Oxalobacteraceae > Undibacterium > Undibacterium sp. Dicai25W. The sequence goes on from NZ_JBMPOQ010000025.1 coordinate 37,532, forward strand.
CGTCAGCGACATCACCTGTTTCGACAATTTCACCCGCATCAATCACCGCAACCTGATCACAGATCGTACGAATGACCTGCATTTCGTGGGTAATCAAAACGATCGTCAGACCCAACTTCTGATTAATGTCTGACAGCAAACGCAAAATGGATTGCGTTGTTTCTGGATCAAGCGCCGAAGTCGCTTCATCACACAACAACAAAGTTGGATAATTCGCCAATGCACGAGCGATGCCGACGCGTTGCTTTTGACCACCTGAGAGTTGCGCCGGATATTTATCGCGTTGATCGGCTAAACCGACCAAATCCAATAATTCATCCACGCGCTGACGACGTTGTTCTTTGCTGTAAGAACCTGCTAACTTGAGCGGGAAATCAATATTCTGTGCAATGGTTTTTGCACTGAGCAAATTAAAATGTTGAAACACCATGCCGATACGCTGACGCAAACCGTGCAATTGGTCAGCATCGAATTGGGTAATATCAGCACCGTCGATCAGGATCTTGCCTGAAGATGGTCTCTCCAATAAATTCAGAGTTCGAAGTAACGTACTTTTACCCGCCCCTGACCGCCCGATAATGCCGAAAACTTTTCCTTGTTCTATTTGCAAATTAATGTCACGTAAGGCCTGCACTTGCGCACCGACACCACCACGACCCACTTGATAAAACTTCTGTACTTGCTCAATCCGTATCACTGATAACCACGCCAAAAAATCACAGAAGCCGATCTTACCTAAAGCTTCAAATGCTTTCCAATCATATAAATTCACTTGCATATATGAAATTTCATATATAAAGACAGTCAATTAAAAAATTGCTCAGACTTGATAAATCCGGCTTAGCCAAGAAATTCCATCTCGCGAATTATTTGCAACTTCTAATAAAATTCGAGATCTTCGTGGAACTAATTCTTCTACTCGCCATCTGAGTCAGCAACATATCGCTTTCAATGCAAGGATGATAAGTTCAATTTTCTTTGTTATGATATGGTGCTATGCAGTAAAAAACCCGAGGCAATAAATGAGTACTTGCGGAGTACTTGCTGAGTACTTGCTTCAAACCTGAACCTGAAAAATATCCATTTTAATGTTGAGCAATAAACTTCCATCTGTGCAGTACCGACAGAGACATGCCACACAAAGCCTGCCCATGGCCTTGGTGCAGTCTTTCGTTGTGCGCGGCTGGAAGGCAGGCGTTGCTTTAATTACCGCCCTGACTTTTGCTTTACTGATTTCGACGGCAGCCACGCATCATCATGCGAACTCCATCGAAGATCAGGCTTGCTCACTTTGCAGTGCGATCTCAGATAAACTTGACCACGTCACACCGACCGCGCAAGCGCCGCTCACACTGCAATTGTTTGCATATACACTGCAAACTGGCGTTGCTTATCTGTCAGATTTCGCTGCACCGTCATTACTTCCTCCTAGTTGCGGTCCACCCGACCTCGCTCGATCCAAGCTGCTTAATTCCTGATTTGCAGGATGTGTTGATGTGTATTGCTGAGCGTTTTTTGCGCTTAGTACCCCTCATCAACTCGCTTATGTCTGCGCGTCTGCATCGAAAATGCTGAGCGCATAGAAGACAGAAGCCCTGCACTTCATAACTAAAATAAGCATCTCCAGTAACACACCAAAAACAAGATCTCGTGCGCCCTAAGCGGTGACGCCGTTTCGCTTGTTACTACTTCATTTTTTAAAATACGCATTAATAAAAGGTTCACCATGACTACGCAAGTTCTTCGCGCCTCTCTCCGCTTACGCCCACTTCCTTTGCTGTTAGCTGGCTTATTTGTCGCCACCTCAAGCTATAGCATTGCAGCAGAAAATGACGATGCCAATTCCGACGCAGCCACAACAGCAAGTGCAGGCGCAGGCGCAAATCCCATTACGGATCAGGCGATATCTACAGTAGAAGTCACCTCTGCACATCTGAAAAGCGCACGTATAGAACTGTCACCAAAGGTGGGAACAACGGTCTATACCATCGATAAACATATGGTAGACATGATGAGTCAGGGTGATTCGACACCGTTTAATGAAATCTTGTTGCGCTTGCCTGGTGTCGCACAGGATTCGAAGGCATCTGGCGGCCTGCATGTGCGTGATGATCACGCAAACGTTCAATACCGCATCAACGGTGTGCAATTACCTGAAAGCATTACTGGTTTTGGTCAATCCATCGATACTCGCCAGATTGACTCTACCGATTTCATTACCGGCGCATTACCAGCGCAGTTTGGTTTGCGTACGGCTGGTATTGTGGACATTCAAACCAAGGAAGGCTCAACTAAACCCGGCGGCCGCATAGGCATCCTGGTCGGAGGAAATAATTACTACAATCCTAGCGCAGAATTTTTCGGTACAGTTGGTGCTTTCAATTACTATTTATCTGGCAGCTATTTGTCGAATGAGCTCGGCATAGAAAATCCAACTTCCGCTAAAAGCGCCATTCACGACAAAACCCAGCAGACTAAATCCTTTGGCAATTTGTCGTACTTTCTGGATGACGACACCCGTCTTGGGATGATGTTCGGCACGTACAACGGCAAATTTCAGATCCCCAACAATCCCTCACAAGCACCGGCTTTCTCGTTGGCTGGCGTTAGTGACATGACTAGCGGAATCAGCACCTTACCATCATCACAACTTGATGAAAATCAGCGCGAACTAAATCGCTTTGTTGTTTTGTCTTACCAAAAAAATCTGGGTCCATTGAATTTTCAATTATCCGGATTCAAACAATATTCTGAACTTCATTTCACACCAGATCGGGTCGGTGATTTAGTCTATAACGGTGTATCTACTGATACTTTGCGTTCAAATTCATCAGCAGGTCTACAAGGTGATGTGAGCTACAAAATCAATCCGCAACACACGTTCAGAACTGGTTTTGCGTACACGCGCCAATCAACTGAAAGCAATAATACCGTCGGTGTTTTTAATGTGGATGCTAATGGTGCGCAGTCATCCAACACACCGCAATATATCGTCGATAATTCCGGCAAAGTTGGCCAACTTTATAGCCTGTACGCACAAGATGAATGGCACATTTCTGACCCACTGACACTGAATTATGGCGTGCGCTTTGATCGTGTGTCGGCATTTGTGGAAGAACAACAGTGGAGCCCACGTCTGAATCTGGCATATAAAATGAACGATGCCACTGCTTTCCATGCAGGTTACTCACGTTACTTCACGCCACCACCGCAAGAATTGGCTTCGCAAGCAAGTATCAACTTATATTCAAATACAACAGCAGCACCACAGATTCCGACGTCGGACAACGTCAAATCTGAGCGCACGCATTATTTTGATGTCGGGATCAGCCATAAAGTGAACGACAAGCTCAGCCTGACTGCCGACGCCTACTACAAAAATATCAGCAATATGCTCGATGAAGGCCAGTTTGGGCAGGCATTGATTTTGTCACCGTTCAATTACGCCAAAGGTTTTGCAAAAGGCCTGGAAATATCCGTGGTGTATAGCGAAAAGAACTGGGGAGCGTTCTTAAACACTTCTATCCAAAAAGCGCAGGGAACAAACATCGTCTCGGGTCAATCCCTATTTGCGCCGGATAAGTTAGCGTATATCGCGAATAATTACGTCTATGTCGATCACGACCAGACTTACACCGTTTCCGGTGGAGCCCATTACCACTTTGGAGATTCACAAATCAGCGGTGATTTTTTATATGGTAGTGGCTTGCGCAGAACGCCTGATGGTGGCGCACCGAACTCAGCGTCGCTCAATTCTTACACTACGTTTAATGCAGCATTTGTTCATCATTGGAAAAAAACAGCAGTTGGCGATATTGAAGGACGTCTGTCCCTGGTGAATATTTTCGACAAATCCTACTTACTGCGTGATGGATCTGGCGTTGGCGTAGGTGCCCCACAATACGGCGCGCGCCGAACTTTGTATGCAGGCATTTCTACTAGCTTCTAAAAAATTTAAAACACTACACTAACAGCTCAAGCAAAAAAAATGCGACCAACTGGTCGCATTTTTACGCCTTAACATATCCAGACCCTGTCGAAGTACCGACAATCAAGACTTCGTCAAAACGGTCTGGCAGCTTGCTTTTTGTGGGTCGTTCGCTGGTAATTTGGCACAAATGCCGTCTAACTGTGCATGGATTTTCTGGAACACAGCTTGATGCTGACCATCTTTATTCCAACTGATCAATTTCTTACCCATTTTATCCAGAGACGCGCGATTACGTTCGTAAAAAGCGTTTTCTGTTTTCGACAATTCAGTAAAAATACCGGTGACGGTACGCTCGATCCGTGCATCATCGCCTGGCGCCAGATCCACCAGATTACCGACGTAGTTTGCACCCCACTGCAAACGTGTTGCAGGGCCTTTTGACGCATCGTAAGCCTGCGAATACCAACTCAACGCCGCTGCCTTATCACCACGTTTTTTTGCATTACTACCAAGGGTGGACATAAAGTAATACGGTGAATGCGAACGTTGTAATTCGGCTTTCAACAAGGTATCTGAATCATCCAGTAAATCGGCACTCCCCAAAGCCTCCGCCGCAGAATGCACAACGGATTGTCGCTCGTAGGCATCTGTCGTTGCATGATCAATGGCGGCTACACGCTTTTTAACGTCTTTTTGTAAGGATGGGCTTAATGCCGCATTATCCAATTTAGCCAGTGCAACTTGTGCAATGACGGCACCCAATCTATCGGCCTTAGAAATGGTCGCATCATCAGATGACTTCACCAATGCCTGATTCCAGACTGTGACCAGTTTTACACGTTCTGGCGATTTTGCAGTCGTCAGATAGCCAGTCACCTCTGCCGCCGGACCAGCAACTAAATCCAGATTATCACGTGCCACCTTAGGACTAGCAAGCGCATTGGAAAGTTTGCTGATCGCCTTTGCTTTATCTATCGTCGCAGATTTCGCAGGCTCAGCGGTAGCGAGTGCAAACAAACCTTTCAGATAAAGACGCGTTGCCGCTGCTCCTGGTGGGCAAATCTCTGCCAGACGCAAAAGGGTAGCCGGTACTTCTTTAGCAGCAACTAACTTTTGATCAGGATCATCCCAGGAATAATCTGCTAACAAACTCCAGTCTTCGGCTTTCAGCGTTTTTGCGCCAGCCAATGCAGCTTTGTAGGTATCATTGACGGACGTGGAGGTGTTCATTGCCAGACTCAAGACTTGCAAATAACGCTCAGAGTCAACTTCACCTGGCAAACGTGTAATCTCGGTACCATCTGGCTTTAATAAGATCATGGTTGGATAACCGCGCACTTTGAACTGCGCACCAAATTTTTGTGCGCTCGGGCTATCACCATCCAGATATACAGGAATGAAATGGCGAGATTTTTCGATGAATTCCTGACGATTAAAAATCGTTGCCTTCACCTGATTGCAAGGTGGGCACCACACTGCACCCCAATACAGGAATAAAGGTTTATTGCTGGACTTTGCCAACGCAAATGCCGCATCCAGATTATTATCCTTGCGCCACTCTATACCGCCGGGTTGCACCGTATGCAGATCTGGGGCAACGGATTCCGCCGCAAAGCTGCTTGAAGTCGCCAGCACGGCAGCAACCAAACCTGCCAATAATTTAACTGAAAAAGGAGAAATAATTTTCATAAAACTTCAGTAATCAAAGTGAAGCGAACAGTGTAACAAAGTTATCTTCTCACATGAAAATTTTCAGTTCAAACGAAATAGAATGTTTTCATCTATCCATATATCCTCAAAATCTGAATCTCTGCCCCGATATTTATACCCAAATCATCTATACATAGAACAATAATGTTCTTTGTTTTGCACTAGGAATTAGAGAAGATACTTACTATCGAACCAAGGATAGCCATCACTTATGAAAACAAACTCCAAAGTTACAGCCAAAACGGCAAACGTCGCAAATAACCGTCGTGTGTTAATCGGTATGCTTGCCACGATAGCGATCACTTACGTCGGCATCCAATCTGCTGCCCGCGCCGGAGAACCGCTATTGAACGCTTCTTACGATGTGACCCGTGAATTATTTAAAGAGGTCAATCCAGCCTTTGTCTCAGACTGGAAGAAAAAAACCGGCGAATCGATCACTATCAATCAGTCCCACGGCGGCTCTAGCAAGCAAGCACGTTCCGTCATTGATGGCCTGAATGCATCTGTCGTGACAATGAATCAAGCCAATGATATTGATGCCATTGCTGACAAGGGGTTAATTTCGCCAAATTGGGATAAAGCGTTTCCGAACAACGCCGCCCCTTTTTATTCAACAATGGTATTTTTAGTCCGCAAAGGCAATTCTAAACATATCGCTAACTGGGACGATCTGGCGAAGCCAGGCGTACAAGTCATCGTGCCGAATCCAAAAACCTCGGGCAACGGTCGCTACACCTATCTGGCAGCATGGGGTTCAGTCATTAAAAATGGCGGCACCGAAGCACAGGCCAGAGATTTAGTAGGACGCTTATTCAAAAATGTACCCGTGTTAGATGCTGGTGGCCGCGGTGCTACAACCACTTTCACTCAAAGACAAATCGGTGACGTCTTAGTGACGTTTGAAAATGAGGTGCAATTAGTCAGGCAAGAATTTGGCGATAATTACGATATTGTTTATCCAAAATTCTCTATCCTCGCTGAATCACCTGTTGCTGTCGTTGATAAGGTTGTCGATAAGATAGGCACACGCAAAGTAGCAACGGCTTATTTGCAATTCTTGTATTCAGATGTTGGACAAGATATCGCTGCGAAACATTTTTTCCGTCCACGTTCTGATGCTGCTGCAAAAAAATATGCAGCTAACTTTAAACCTGTGAGTTTATTTACGATTGATGAAGTATTTGGAGGCTGGAAGCAAGCGCAGAAAAAGCACTTTGATGATGGCGCGGAGTTTGACAAGATTTATCAGGGCAAAAAATAGTTTTACTCTGATACACGGGCGCAGGCCGCTGGCTCGCTTGCAAGCTCGCCCCTTCGAATCCCCTACACGAGGAGCAAAACTTTTTGCTCCTCTCTGCTCCGGAAAAAATA